>DASSTO010000099.1:0-7614 GCA_035707865.1 Longimicrobiaceae bacterium
ACCCACCACCGGCGCTCAGCTCCCGAAGAGCTTGACGATCTCCGCGGCGTGCGCCTTCAGCAGCGCGGACTCCGCCGGCGTGTAGCCGGAATACACCTCGCGTGCCTTGAAGTCCGCGCTGCCCGTCAGGCCGGCGAACTGCCGCAGGCGCGCCCGGACGTGGTCGTACTGCTCGGGCTCCAGCCCGGCGGTGAGGATCAGGTCGCGGTACGCGATCTGGCGATCCGGTCCGCACTGCTGGGTCGCCGCGATCTCGACGCGCGTGACCACGCCGACCTTCGGGGCACCGCCGCCCTCTTCGGTATACTTCATGTGCTGCAGGGCGTTACCCTCCATCGCCTTCCGCACCGAGTCGGCGATCACCTGCATGCGCGCGTAGTCGCCCGCCGCCTGAGCCGCCTTCAGCTCCGCGACGAAGTGCTCCTGCATCGCCTGCGCGCTCTCGCCCCCCGCCATCCGCATCTTCTGCATGCACGCCTGCTGCTCGTCGTTACTTGGCAATGCCTGCAGCTTGGGTGTGACGCTCAGCATGCTCGCGAGGACGTCGGCCGTGATCTCGGGGTTCAGGAAGTCGAACTCCGGCGTTTCGTCCAGCAGCGGCACCAGCTCGTCGCGGTGGGCCTCGGCGGCGGCGATCTTGGGCCGGCCGCCCGGGTCGCGGAAGAAGTAGAAGATCATCTGCTCGAAGAGGCTGGCCGCCTCCCCGTCGGAGAGCCCCGATTTCTGCAGCCCCGCCTCGTAGGCCTGCTTGCGGATGGCGTCCATGTTCGGCGGCGTGTAATCCACGCTGGAGGAGAGCGTGGTCTGGCGCGTGGTCGCCTCGCACGCCGGCCGCGCCACCTGCTGCATCTGCACGCGCAGCTTCGAACCCTTTTCCATCTTCTCGTCCTCGCTGGCGGAGCTCCTGAGCAGCTCGACGAGCTGGTTGTCCAGCGCCGCCTGCTGCCGGTCGGCCTTCAGGATCTGCGGCCCGCACGCATCCCGCGCCTGGCGCAGCGCCTCCGCCTGGCGGTACTTCGGATCCTGCTCCATCAGCCGCTTCGCCTCGCTGAGCTCCGTCCTGCGCTGCACGATGAGCTTGCTGAGCGACTCGTCGGTGACCGGCGCCTCCCGTCCCGACGACGACACACCGGTGGTCTCCTTCACCTTCTCGGTGGCCGCGTTGACGGCCGCCGCCTTCGCCGCGCGCTTCATCAGGCGGCCGAACTGCGCGTGCGCCGGCGCCGGCGCGGCGAAGAGGGCGAGAGTGAGGGCGAGCGCGGCCAGCGCGGACGACCGGTGGATCGTGAGCATGGCTTTCGTTCCTCGCTGCTGAAAGGTGAACGGGTGAGAGAGTGGGACGGTGTGGAGTGTCGGCTCACATCCTCACCAGCTCCACGCGCCGGTTCTGCTGCCGGCCCTCGGGCGTCGTGTTGGGCGCCACGGGCTTCGAAGCGCCGTAGCCCTTCGTCTGCAGCCGGCCCGCGTCGATGCCGTAGCTCGAGACGAGGAACTGCTTCACCGCCGCCGCCCGCTGCTCGGAGAGCGTCTGGTTAGACGTCGCGTCGCCCACGTTGTCGGTGTGGCCCTCGATGGTGAGCTTCAGCTCCGGGTGCGCCTTCAGCATGTCGCCGATCTCCTTCAGCGTAGGCGTCGACTCGCCCTCGATCGTGGCCGAGCCCGTGGCGAAGAGGATTCCGTGGGTGCTGACCCGGCCGGCCGTGGAGAGCGCGTCGTAGAGCGGCTTGCCGCCTTCGGCGATGCGGATGTCTGTGACGAGCGACGGGCCCTCGTCCTCGCTGGCCGAAGGAACCTGAAGCTCTATCTTCCTGCCATGATAGAACTGCAGCCCGTTCAGTTGACCCAGGCGCTTGTCGTTGATGTAGGCCTTCACGTAGCCCCTGTCGAACATGAACCGGCAGTGCACGAAATCGTGCTTGCCGATCCCCTGGATGTCGTCCTGCGAATGCTTGTCGCCATTCGCGCCGCGCCCGTCGATCCCCGCGTTGTCGGTATAGCAGAACACATGGACGGGATCGCCCGACTCGCCGTCGGTCCCGATCGTGAACTTCAGCGGATTGCCGACGGAAGAGCTGGCGTACGTCGCCTCGATCGTGAACCGGTCGGGGAGCGCCTCCGGCAGCGTGATCACCACGTCCGCGCCGGTGGTGGTACGAAAGTACTTCTTGCCCCGTACCTCGATCACGGTCGCGTTCCCGTCCGTGACGTCCTCGTGCGCCGGCAGGTCGCCGACCCTGTCGTCGGCGAAGTCGTCGAAGAACAGCACCCGGTCGCCGGGGACGAAGTCGTAGTTGAGCCAGGCACCGGTGCCCGGCGGCTGGCTCTCGGCCGCGGAGGTGGTGGTGGTGGCCGTGGCCGGCGTGGCCGCATCCGCGCTCGCGGTCGCGTCCGTAGCCGCCGTGGCATCGGCCGCCGGCTGCGCCGTGGCCGCATCGACGGCCTGCTGCACCTCACCGATGTGTTCCTTCGCCGCCTTCTTCACGCGCTTCAGCAGCCCCTGCGCGGAGAGGACCGAGGGAAGCGCGGCGAGCGCGATCACGGCGAGCAGGCTGGAGCGGTTTCTCGTGTTCATGGTCCGGTACCGGTGAGGGGAGGTCGACGGCGGATGGCCGCCCAGGCGCCGTCACCCCCGGAGGTCAGAGCTGCGCTCCGTCACGACGCTTCCGACGCAGGCCGACGAGCCCCATCAGCCCCGTCCCCAGCAGCGCCAGGCTCGCCGGCTCGGGGGTGGTGCTGGTGGGCGGGTTGACCACGGCCCCGTTCCGGACCTGGAAGAGGTAGCGGTTCCCGTTCAGCGCGTCGGGTCCGCCGTCGAGGAAGGCACCGTTCACGGCGGAGCCCGGCAGCTCGTAGTCGTGCGTACTGCCGTTCGACCACCCGGCGCGCGCCGAGCTCCCGCCCAGGCCGTTGTGTCCGCCGCTGTAATCCCCGGCCTCCCACTGGATGCTGCCGTAGTTGAACTCGAAGTCGAAGTCCCCGGCACCGATGTCGTCCCGGTCGATCATCACGAGCTGGAAGGTGTTCAGCTTGTCCGAGTGGCTGGCGAAGTAGCCGACGCCCAACCAGTTCACACCGAACGCGGCGTGGCCGTCCACCAGGTCCTGGCCGTACTGCATCACGGCGGAGCCCGCCCCCCGTGTGTCCACGTCCGCGAAAAACGGAGCGATGATGGGGTGGGACGTCGACGTGAGATCGAAGGGCGTGTAGGTGCCGAGCGGCGAGTCGAAGGTGATGTTTCCGTTGTTGTTGACGTACGCGCTCGAGTAGGACGTGCCGAAGAAGTCCACGGTGAACCCGAGCGACACGGCACCCGTCGACCCGTCGTCGTTGGCCGCGAGCGAGTTGCCGTCGAAGCCGGAGTTGGACCGGATCTGCGCCGTCGCCGCCCCCGTGAGCAGGAACGATGTGGCGAGGGCCATCGCGGCCACCTGGGAGAACCGTTTCATCGATCGCCTCCTGGAGAAGAATGGGATCGCACGGGCATGTTCCCCCGCACGACACGGAACGCCCGGGCGGCATTCGCAGCCATCAGGCGCATTGACGACACGACTCCTGCTCACCCGTCCGCCTGCCGTCGAGCCGCGGACCCGCACGGCGCCGCGCTCACGGCGGCGGAACAACTGTATTGCTCACGGGCGCGCGGCCCTCTACAATGGAGCTGTCCACCATCGAATCTGCGCCCGGCCCGCCTCCCGATGCGCTCCAACCGCGTACCAGGCGCTGCAGCTCCTCCCAGTTCCCGAAGCCGCGCTTCTCGCCGGTGCCCAGGCGCTCCACCTGGCCGGAGAGGTCGGAACCCGCGCTTGCGCCCGCCCCGCGCCGTATGCGCAGCAGGAAGTGAAGGAAGCCCTCGCTCGACTCCGGATCCACGGTTCCCCTCCCGGCGGCGCGTGAGGATCGCAACCACGTGGGACACACGATACGGCCGAACGCGCAATCCGGTGTGAAATGAGCGTCAACTCACGTTCACCCATACACTTGCAGGGCGAATCCGCCCTGGTGATCCGCACCCTCGGAGCGCTGCGGTTGACGCTCGCGGGGGTGGAGGTGCTGCCGGGACGGCGCAAGGAGCTGGCGCTGCTGGCGTACCTTGCCCGGCGCTCGCCGGCCGGGGCCTCGCGCGCGGAGCTGGCGACGCTGATGTGGGGCGAGCGGGGGGAGGCGCGGGCGAAGCAGTCGCTCCGGCAGGCGCTGCTGCAGCTGCGGCGCAGCGTGGGAGCGGCGCTGGAGGTGGACGGAGAGACGGTGCGGCTGACGGCGGGGAGCTTCAAACTGGACGTGGTCTCGTTCGAGACGGAGCTGCGGGCGGGGCGCCCGGGCGCGGCGCTCTCGCACTGGGGCGGGCCCTTCCTCGACGGCGCGGACGACATCGGCGGAGAGCCCTACCGGATGTGGCTGGAGGAAGAGCGTGCGCGCCTGGGGCGGCTGCACGCCTCCGCGCTGGAGCGCTGGGTGGAGGAGGCGGAGGCGGCGGGGGACTGGGGCGCGATGGCGGAGCGGGCGGAGCGGTGGACGGAGATCTTTCCGGACGAGGTGCGGCCGCGCACGCGTCTCATCACGGCGCTTCGGTTGAGCGGGCGGAGCGACGCGGCGCTCGCGCAGCACGCGGCCTTCACGGCGAGGGCGAGACAGGAAGGGCTCGACGGCGCCGATTCGCCCGAGTGGCTGCGGCTGGGAGAGCAGCTGGAGCAAGCGCGCGTGAGCGTCCCGGCGGTGCGGCCGCGCCTGAGCTCGGCGGCGCTCTTCATGCCCGACCTCGTGGGCCGGGGCGGTGCCTTCGCGGAGCTGCGGCTGGCGTGGGAGGCGGCGCAGGCGGGGCGGCCGGGCGTTACGGTCGTGACGGGAGAGGAGGGGCTCGGCAAGACCCGGCTCATCGAGGAGTTCCTGCGCTGGGCGGAGAGCACGGGTGAGCCCGCGGTCATCCTGCGAGCCCGCGCGTACGAGTCGGAGCGGGCCGTCGCCTGGAGCACGGCGCGCGACCTGCTCGCTCCCCTCCGCGACGCTCCCGGCGTGGGCGGTGCGGCCGATGGAGCCCTCGCGGAGCTGAGCCGCATCGTCCCCACGCTGCGCGAGCGCTTCCCCAGGCTGCCCGCGGCGGAGGGCGACGAACGGGCCCTGCACGAGGCCGCGCTCCGGGTCCTCGAAGCGGTGGCGGCCGAGCAGCCGGTGGTCCTCGCCGTCGACGACGCCGCCTCCGCGGACCGGCAGAGCCTCGGCCTCCTCCTCTCGCTGGCGCGGCGGCTGCCGGAGGCGGGAATCCTTCTCCTGCTGAGCCTGCCGCCGGGCGACTCGGCGCTGGCGGCGGAGGCGGGCGCGCTGCGCGAGATCCCGCACCTGCGCGTCCGCCTGCGGCCGCTGGAGGTCGCGGAGACCGAGGCGATGCTCGCGAGCATGCTCGAGCTCCCGCGCGCCGAGCTGCGGCCGCTCGCGGGAGCGCTGCACGTGGAGAGCGGGGGCAATCCCTTCTACGTCGTCGAGCTCGTCTCGGCGCTCGTGGACGAGGGCTACATCCACGCGGATGCGGAGGAGCGCTGGCGTAGCTCGCTTCCGGGAGCCGGCCTGGCGCTGCCGCTGCCCTCGAGCGTGCGCGAGGTGGTCGCGCGCCGGCTGGCCCGGCTGAGCGCGAACACGCGCGCGGTGCTCGGCGCGGCAGCCGTGCTGGGGGAGCACTTCGAACTGCGCCGACTGGAGGCGGTGGGCGGCTTCTCGGCCGACGCGATCGAGAGCGCGCTCGAGGAGCTGCTCACGCGGCGCATCGTGCGCGAGGTGCCGGATGCGGTCGGGCGCTACTCGTTCAGTCACGCGCTGGTCCGGAGGGTCGCCTATCGCCAGCTGCTGCCGACCCGGCGGGAGGCGCTGCTGCGCGCGGAGGATCAGCAACGAGAACGCTGGTGGCGACGCGTCTGGCAGACGCCCGACGAGCTCTTCGTCGACGCCGGCGCCGAGGGCGAGTGGCTGCTGGCGAGGCTGCGCCTCTCCTGCATGGGTCTCCTCCTCATCCTGCCCACCCTCAACCTCGTCACGCTGCCCACCAACGGGCCGTACGAGAGCGGCTTCGTGATCTCCCTGCTGGGGATGGTCTACGCCATCGCCGCCGTTCTCGTGCTCCGACGGGGCGGCTACCGGTCGTGGCTGGGCTTCGCGACCAGCGCGGTCGACGTCTCGCTGGTCAGTCTCGGTCTCGCGAGCTTCATCTGGATGGGCGACCCCATCGCCGCGACGAACAGCAAGACCACCTTCGGGATCTACTTCCTGGCGATCCTGGCCGCGAGCGTGCGCTACGACCGGCGCATCTGCATCAGCACGGGCCTGCTCGCCATCCTGGAGTACCTCGGTATCGTTCTCTTCGCCAGCAGCCGCTGGGACCTGACCGAGCCGTCGCCCGGAACCATGGCCTACGGCGCCTTCGGCTGGAACTTCGAGATCGGGCGCCTGATCCTCCTGCTCGCGGCCGCGGGCCTCGCCTGGGAGCTGGTGCGCCGCGCCGAGCTCCTGCGCCGGCTGGCGAGCATCGACCGCCTCACGGGGCTGCAGAGCCGCTCCTTCTTCGACGCCCGCATGGGCGTGGAGCTGGAACGCGCCCGGACGCACGGCCACGACCTCTCGCTCGTGCTGATGGACCTGGACGGCTTCCGCCGCTTCAACGAGCGCCTCGGCCGCGCGGCCGGGGACACGGCGCTGCGCGCCTTCGGAGCGATGCTGCGCGACGGAGCACCGCCGGGCAGCAGCGTCTCCCGGTACGGCGCGGACGAGTTCGTGCTGCTGCTGCCGGCCACCGGCGCGGACGAGGCGAGCGCGGCGGTCGACGCGATCCGCCGCGAGGTGGGTCACGGCGTGGTGCGCCTGCCGGACGGGCGCGAGGTGGGGCGCATGGGCTTCACCGCGGGGGTCGCCACCTTCCCCGCCGACGGGCGCGAGGCGGGAACGCTGCTGATGCGCGCCGAAGTGCGGCTCCAGAGAGCGAGACAGGCGGCGGCCGGCCGCTGAGGGCCGACGGACCGCCCCTCACTGCCACCGGAAGAGCTTCAGCGCGAGCGCGAAGGTCAGGACCATCCACGCGACGAGGATGAGCAGCTCGCCGGGCACCGCCGTGAGCGAGAGGCCGTCGTTGTAGACGGCGCGCAGCGCGTCGTTGAGCGCGGTGAGCGGGAGCGCCTGGATGAGCGGCTGGACCACGTCCGGGAAACGGCGCGCGGAGAAGAAGACGCCCGAGAGGATGAACATGGGCATCATCACCACGTTCATGATCCCGGAGACTCCCTCCACGGTGCGGGCGCGCGCGGCGGTGAGCAGACCGAGGCCGGCGAAGGTGAGCGCGCCCAGCACGACGACGACGGCGAGATCGATCAACGATCCCTGTACCCGCACGTCGAAGGCGAAGAGGGCGAAGAGGACGATCGGCGCGACCTCGATGACCAGGAAGACGAGACGAGCGATCATCTGCGAGAGCAGGAAGTCGCTGCGACGCATGGGAGTGGCGGTCAGGCGCTTGAGCTGCTTCTTCTGGCGCATGTTGACGATCCCGAAGCCGATGCCCCACATCCCCGTGCTCATCAGGTTGAGTCCGATGAGGCCCGGTATCAGCCAGTCGATGTAGCGACCACCCGGGAGGCG
>DASSTO010000100.1:0-3792 GCA_035707865.1 Longimicrobiaceae bacterium
CCGGGGGCTCGGTCATTCAGTAGGCGCTCGCGTGCACCCCGCGCACCGCGCGTCCCGAGGGGTCGGCGGAGGCGGCGAAGGAGGCGTCCCACGCGAGCGCCTCGGGGGTGCTGCACGCCACCGACTTGCCGCCGGGCACGCACTGCGCGCAGGCGTCGAGCGGGAAGTGCTCGGCGAAGAGGGAGCGGTAGAGATACGCCTCCTTGGTGGTCGGCGTGTTGTAGGGGAAGCGGTACTCCGCGTTCTCCAGGTCGCGGTCGCTCACCTGCTCCTCGGCGTAGGCGCGCAGCGAATCGATCCAGTTGTAGCCCACCCCGTCGGAGAACTGCTCCTTCTGCCTCCACGCCACCGACGCGGGGAGCATGTCGGCGAAGGCCTCGCGCAGGATCTGCTTCTCCATGCGGCCGTTCCCCGCCATCTTCGCGGCGGGGTCGAGGCTCATCGCCACGTCGAGGAAGTCGCGGTCGAGGAAGGGCACGCGCGTCTCGACGCCCCAGGCGGCCATCGACTTGTTCGCGCGCAGGCAGTCGTAGAGGTGCAGCCGGTCCAGCTTGCGGATCGTCTCCTCGTGGAAGGAGCGGGGGTCCGGCGCGCGGTGGAAGTAGAGGTAGCCGCCGAAGATCTCGTCCGAGCCCTCGCCCGAGAGGACCATCTTGATGCCCATCGCCCGGATGCGCCGCGCCATCAGGTACATCGGCGTGGAGGCGCGCACCGTGGTGACGTCGTAGGTCTCCAGGTGGTGGATGACGTCGGAGAGCGCGTCGAGGCCCTCCTGGACGGTGAAGTGGAACTCGTGGTGGACGGTGCCGATGTGCTCGGCGACCTCGCGCGCGGCGCGCAGGTCCGGCGAGTCCACCAGGCCGATGGCGAAGGAGTGCAGCTGCGGCCACCACGCGGCGCTCTGGCCCTCGTCCTCCACGCGGCGCTCGGCGAAGCGCTTGGCGCACGCGGCGATCACCGAGGAGTCCAGGCCGCCGGAGAGGAGCACGCCGTAGGGCACGTCCGACATCATCTGTCGCTTGACCGCGGCTTCGAGCGCCTCGCGCACCATCGCCGCCGCCGCCGGCCGCCCGGCCACCGCGTCGTACTCCCGCCAGTCGCGCTGGTAGTACTGCCGCAGCTCGCCGACCTCGCTGTCGAGCACGTGGCCCGGAGGGAACTCCTCGACGCTGCGGCAGACGGGGAGGAGCGCCTTCATCTCCGAGGAGACGTAGAAGTTGCCCTCCTCGTCCCGGCCCGTGTAGAGCGGGATGATGCCCATGTGGTCGCGCGCGATCAGGTAGCGGTCGCGCTCGGCGTCGTAGAGGACGAAGGCGAAGATCCCGTTGAGGTCGCGCACCAGGTCGGCGCCCTTCTCCCGGTAGAGCGCGAGGATGATCTCGCAGTCCGAGTCGGTCTTGAAGGGGTAGGGCTCCCGCAGCGCGGCCCGCAGCTCCCGGTGGTTGTAGATCTCGCCGTTGACCGCGAGGGCGTGGGTGCCGCTCTCGTTGAGCAGCGGCTGCGCCCCGTGGAGCACGTCGACGATGGCGAGGCGCTCGTGGGCGAGGATCGCCCGGTCGTTCGCGTAGATGCCCGACCAGTCGGGGCCGCGGTGGCGCTGCAGCTTGGAGAGGCGAAGCGCGCGGGCTCGCAGCGGCGCGGGGTCGCTCTTCAGCTCGAGGATGCCGAGGATGGAACACATGGGTCGAGGTCTCCGGGGTGATGGCGGGAGGTGCGGGCACGAAAAAGCGGCTCCTCGCGTGTCCGAGGAGCCGCCCTGCTCACCGGGTGCGCGCTGCTACCGCAACGGCCACCCCGGTCCGCGGCTCCTCAGGGAGGGCGGATCATTATCGGGGCGATTGGAGTTGCGGTCGCGCGGCGGCATCGTCGTGTCGGAGCAGGGAACGGCGGACCCGGTCGGCCCGCAGCCTTGATGGTAGAGGGGTGGGGCGGCGACGTCAAGGGGCGGGCGCTCCTCACAGCCCCGCCAGCTGCTCCAGGCGCCGGGTGATGACCTTCAGGTGCTTCGTCTCGCGCAGGATGAGCAGGACGGTGTCGTCGCCCGCGACGGTGCCCACCAGTTCCGGCCACTCCTCCCAGTCGATCGCCACGGCCACGGGCTGCGCGCCGCCGGTGAGCGTCTTGACGACCAGGAGGTTGCCGACGCCGTCGGCGCCGAGGTAGAGCGCGGGCAGCAGGCGGGAGAGGGTGGGGGTGGGGTCGGTGACGTGCGCGGGGACGGTGTAGATGGAGCCGCCCTCCTCGTCGGGCACCTTCACCAGGCCGAGCTCCCGGATGTCGCGCGAGAGCGTGGCCTGGGCCACCTCGAAGCCGCGCCCCGCCAGGAGCTCGCGCAGCACCTCCTGCGAGGGGATGCGCCGCGTTCGGACGAGGTCGAGGATGGCGGCGTGGCGCTGCGGTTTCACGGTCGCGACGGGTCCGGGGGAAGGGGTCGTGCGTGGGATCGCTGCGTGGGCCGGAAAGTAGAGGCGCAACGCGGTGGGGGCAAGCCGGAGCGCGCCTCAGAAGTCGCCGATCATCCCGATCTCCGTGCGCAGCTCGTAGCCCAGCTCGCGCTGCACGGTGCTCTGCGCCAGCCGGATCAGCTCGCGCACGTCGGCCGCCGTGGCGCCGCCCAGGTTGACGATGATGTTGGCGTGGCGGTGGAAGATCTGCGCGCGGCCGCTCGGGTGCACGTAGCCCTTCAGCCCGCACTGGTCGATGAGCCGTCCCGCGCCCACGCCCTCGATCTTCTGGAAGATGGAGCCGGCGCTCGGGTAGAGCCACAGGTCGGGGTGCCGGTCGTCGCGCCACTGCAGGTTCTCGCGCATCGTCGCGCGCAGCTCGGCCTCGGGCGCGCCCTGCAGCCGGAAGGTGACGCTCAGCACCACGTCGCGCCGCTCGTGCAGGACGCTGAAGTCGTAGCCGAAGCGGAAGTAGTCGTGGTCGACGGTGCGGCGCTCGCCCTCCTCCGTCAGCAGCTCCGCCGACTCGACGACCTCCTCGATGAAGACGGTGCGCTCGCGCTCGGGAGGCGGGGAGAGGAAGTGGAGGTTCTGCCAGATGGCGCCGCCCACGGTGCTCGGGATGCCCACGAAGTGGTGGAGCCCGCCGAGGCCGCGGCTCGCGGTGGCGTCGATGAGGTCGTGGTAGATCATCACCCCGGCCTCCGCGACCACGCGCCCCTCCTCGCCGAACTCCACGCCCCGCGCCTCGTCGTGGATCACCAGGCCGCGGAAGCCGCCGTCGCCCACGAGGATGTTCGCGCCGGCGCCGAGGAGGAAGAAGGGGATCTCCAGCTCCCTCGCCGCCGTGACGGCGGCCGCGAGCTCGTCGGCGCTGCGCGCGCGGTAGAGCCGGTCCGCCGGGCCCCCGATGCGGAAGGTGGTGTACGATGCGAGCGGCACGTCGCGCTCCAGGCGCTCGGCGCCGAGGCGCTCGTCCAGGCCGCGCAGGGCGGCGGGGGTGGGCTGCGGCATGGCTCTCCTGCGGGCGCGGTTCGGTCGGCGACGCGGACGCGCCGAATCCTACACGGCCCCGGCGGCGGTGCAAGGAGCGGACCCCGGACCGCCTCGCAGGCGGCGGCATCTTGCACTTCCCGGCCGCTCCGGGGTAGCATGAGCGGCACACACTACGGAGGGCACGATGATCGAGATCACACCGGCCGCGCGGGCGCGGATCCAGGAGTTCGTGGACACGGAGGTCGTCCACGACCCGGCGCTGCGCATCGAGCTGGACAAGAGCCAGGCGAGCCCGCTGGCGCGCAACTACACCATCGCGCTGGTCGACCGCGACGACCGGCTGAAGACGGAG
>DASSTO010000101.1:0-9461 GCA_035707865.1 Longimicrobiaceae bacterium
CGGTCCGGCCTTTCGCGCGAGCGGCGGGATGCCGTAACTTTAGAGATGTCACCCTGCTTGCGGGCGACCAGCATTGCCGATTCCAGATAGCGAATGCCGATTCCAGCGCTGCCGCGGGTTCTCTGTTGCGTCCTGCTCGCCACGATGCTTGCCGCCGAGCCGGGGTATGTCGCGGCCCAGAGGCCGGTGACGCCGCCGGATTCGACCGCCCCGCCCGTCGCACCGGCGCAGCCGGCCCCGGTGGTCGCGGATTCGTCGCACATCTCGGCCCGCGGGGCGTTCCTGCGCTCGCTCGTCCTGCCCGGCTGGGGCCAGGCCTACGTCGGCTCGGCCGGTCGGGGCGTCATCTACTTCAGTCTGGAAGCCGGCACGCTCTGGATGAACTACAAGACCCGGCGCCAGCTCGCAGCGGCGCGCGAACGCGAGCACTGGATGCGCGAGACCGGTCAGCTCGGTGAGACGGAACGCTACTCGCTCCTCGAGGCCCGCCGCAGCCAGGCGCAGGACTGGTTCACCCTCTCCCTCTTCATGCTCCTCGTCTCGGGCGCCGACGCCTACGTCGCCGCGCAGCTAGGCGACTTCAACCAGCATATTGGCGTCACGCCTGCTCCGGACGGCTCGGTGCAGCTGCAGGTGAGCGTGCCGCTGCATCATCGATGAATACTGCACCCGTCGGAATCTTCGACTCGGGCCTGGGCGGCCTGAGCGTGGCGCTCGAGGTACGCTCGTTGCTACCCTCCGAGAGGATCATCCATCTGGCGGATACGGCCTGGTGCCCGTACGGAGGTCGGCCGCTGGAGGAGATCCGCGCGCGGTCCATCGCCGCGGTCTCTGCCCTCGTCGGTAAAGGAGTCAAGGCGGTCGTCGTCGCCTGCAACACCGCCAGCGGCGCGGCGCTGGAGACGCTCCGCGCGGAGTTCTCCCTGCCGATCGTCGGTATGGAGCCGGCCGTGAAGCCCGCGGCCGAGGCGACGCGCGCCGGACGCATCGGTGTGCTCGCTACGCAGGCGACGCTCAGGACGGAGCGCTTCGCGCGCCTCTGCCGGACCTACGCGCAGGATCTGGAGGTGGTCCTCCAGCCCGGCACCGGCCTGGTGGAGCTGGTGGAGGAGGCCCACGTGCGAGGTGAGGACGCCCAGCACGTCCTGGAAGCGCTCCTGGCGCCCGTTCGCGACGCCGGGGTGGATGTCCTCGTCCTCGGGTGCACGCATTACCCCTTCCTCCGCGACGAGATCGCCGCCGTGATGGGGCCCGACGTGCGGATCATCGACAGTGGCCGGGCGGTGGCGAAGCAGCTGGAGCGGGTCCTGCGCGAGCGCGACCTGCTCGCCCCGGAGCGCACGGGAAGCTTCAGACTGCTCACCAGCGGCGACCCGCGCCACGTCACCGAGGTCGCGGAGCGGTTGCTCGGGGAGTCGGTCGACGTCGAGGGAGTGGGCGATCTCTTCGAGCTCGCGCAACGCGTCCCGTCCTACCAGGAGAGCAGCTCGGGAGCGGCCCGGTCCGCGGGTAGCCGCACGTAGCTCCGGTGATGGATCCAGTCGCCGGAATTGACGAAGAATCGACCGGGCGCGATCTCCTCGACCTCCGGCTGGTGGGAGTGGCCCGCGACGACCAGATCGAGAGAAGGGTCCCTCTCGATCTGCTCCGCGGCCCACCGGCGGATGTAGGCGGCCCGGCCCGCGGCGCGCGGGTCCTGTAGCCGCTCCTTCTCCTCCGTGCTCGACGCGCGACCGGCGATCCACGCGCCCCAGTCGGGGTGGAGGAGCCGGAAGGCGCCGACCGTGACCGGGTGGCGGATGAACCGCTTCAGCGCGCGATAGCCCAGGTCGCCCCCACCCACGCCGTCCCCGTGCGCGACGAGCGCGCGCCGGCCCGCCAGCTCCATCCGCAGCGGACCGCTCACCACCTCCACTCCCACCTCGCGCCGCAGGAAATCCCCACCCCACGCATCGTGGTTGCCGCCGACGAACCAGACGGGGACGCCCGCGTCCACCACGTCCGCCAGCGCCGCCAGGACGCGATAGTGGCGGCTCGGGACCACCGTGTGGTACTCGAACCAGAAGTCGAAGAGGTCTCCGTTGATGAGCAGCCCGCTCGACTCCCGCGCCGCCGCGGCCAGGAAGTCGCGGAATGCCCGCTCGGTCTCTTCCGGCACGGCGCCCAGGTGGACGTCGGAAACGATCAGGAAAGGTCGGTCGCTCATGGGTGCGCCAAACTACGCCGTGCCCCGGTGAGCGACAATAGCGGCTCTTTACAGCTCCGACCCGGCCCGGCTACGTTCCCGCGCCGAGACGGTATCGGGTCTTCCCGCACGAAGGACTGCCGATGGAGAACGCCGCCGCACCGCGCTGCTCGATCGAGTTTCGCGTCCGCTACGCGGAGACGGACCAGATGGGCGTGGTCTATCACGCCAACTACCTGGTCTGGTGCGAGGTGGGGCGCACCGAGCTGATCCGGCGCCGCGGCCCGTCGTACGCCGAGCTGGAGCGTGAGGGAGTCCTGCTCGCCGTGGCCGAGGCGAACCTGCGCTTCCACGCCCCGGCGCGCTACGACGACCTCGTCCGCGTGGAGACCTGGGTGGAGGAAGTCCGCTCGCGGACCGTGACCTTCGGCTACCTGATCTCCCGCCTGGGCGCCGGCGGCGGTACCGACCGGCTGGTGTCGGCCCGCACCGTGCTCGTGGCGCTCGACGCGGGTTCTCGCCCGCGCAAGCTCCCCACCGATCTCGTGGAGAGACTCGGCGATGCGTGACCGCGCACGGCAGCATGGATGGGTCGTGGCGGTCGCCGGCGCGCTCGCGCTCTGCGGGTGCGGCGTGCCTCCACGGCAGCCCCCTGCCTCGCCGGCGCCCACCGCGCTCTCCGGCCACGAGGTCGATGCCTTCGCCGCCCTGCTGCGGCTGGAGGACACCCGCGACGCCGACCTTCCGGCGCTGACGTCGCTCGCCTCCGACGGCTCCGCTCGCGTCCGGGCGCGCGACGCGCTCGTACTGGGCCGCCTGCGCGCGCCGGGGACGGCCCCGCTGCTCCTGCGCCTGCTCTCCGATCCCGACACCGCCGTGGCGGCCACGGCCGCTTTCTCGCTCGGTCAGCTGGGCGATACCACGGTCGCTCCCGCCCTTGCCGTGCGCCTCGACGGCACGACGGTGCAGCACGCGCCGACCGTTGCCGCGGAGGCCGCATCCGCGCTCGGGAAGCTCGACTGCGCCGTGTCGGCCAGCGCGCTCGCGGCCTGGCTCCGCGGCACGGACGCGGCCACGCCCGGCGCCCGGCAGGCGGTCGGCGCCGCCCTCCTCGCGACCGCTCGGCTGCACGGGCCGCCGCCGGAGGACGGGGCCCGGCGCTGGGCTACGAGCCCCGACCCGGAGCTCCGTTGGCGGGCCGCGTACGTTCTCGCGCGGCGGGCGGGACACCGCGCCGTTCCGACATTGGAGACGCTCGCCGCCGATTCGGATGCGGGCGTGCGCGCCGTCGCGATCCTCGGTCTCACCGGCCCCGCGGTCGATTCGGCTGGCGGGGGCTCCGCGCGGACGCTCAGCATCCTACGCACCGCGCTCCACGACCCCGACTATTCGGTTCGCATCGGTGCGGCGCGCGTCCTGGGAACCTACGCGCAGCCGGCCGCGGTGGCCGCGCTGGACTCGGCGATGGACGCCGGTCCCCCGCACCTCGGGCTGCAGGCGATCGAGTCGCTGGGCAGGCTCGGTGCCGCCGCGCGCTCGGAAGCTCCTGCCCTGGCTGCGCTCGCCCTCGACCGGGCGGCGCAGGTCGCGCTCCGTCGCGCCGCGCTCGCCTCGCTCGCAATGGTCGATTCCGCGCGGGCGATCTCCACGGCGCGCGACCTCGCCGGCTCCCCGGCCTGGCGGCTGCGGGCGGAGGCGGGGGCGACCGTGGCGCGGCTCGTGGGTCAGTCCTCGGACGTGGTCGGCGAACGACTCCGGGATTCCGATCCGCGCGTGGCGGGCGCTACGTTGCAGGCGCTCGTCGATGCCGCCGGCGACAGCCTGCGGCCGTTGCGAAGCGTCCTGGTCGCGGAACTCTCGGCCGGGGACGCCATCCTCCGCGCGACGGCGCTGAGCGCGCTCGCGAAGCTCGCGGACCCGTCCACGTTGCCCGCGCTGCTCGACGCCTACGACCGGGCGCGCGCTGACAGCCTCGATGACGCGGCGCTCGCCGCGCTCGGTGCGCTGGGCGCGCTACGCGGCCACGGGGTCGAGCCCGCGAACGCCTTCTTCACCCGATTTCCCCGCTCCGGCGATCCGCTGGTGCGCCTCCGGGCGCGGGCGGTCTTCGGCGACTCCGCCGCCGGCGCCTGGGGCGCGCCGCTGCCCGTGGCGACCGGCAGATCCCCGGTTCAATACCACGAGATCGTCGAGCGCTGGGTCGCGCCGGCGATCACGGGCGGGCCCGATCCGGAGATCGAGATCGTCACGGACGCCGGCACGATACGCCTCCGACTCTTCGTAGCGGACGCACCGCTGACCGTGCTGAACCTCCTGGACCTCGCGCGCCGTGGCTACTTCTCCGGCCAGGAGTGGCCGCGGGTGGTCCCGAACTTCGTCGTCCAGGGCGGCGATCCCCGTGGGGACACTTCCGGTGGTCCGGGGTACACGATTCGCGACGAGCTCAACCGGCAGCGCTACGGCGTCGGAACGCTCGGCATGGCCCTCTCCGGTCCGGATACGGGCGGGAGCCAGTTCTTCATCACCCTGTCCCCGCAGCCGCACCTCGATGGCACCTACACCGCTTTCGGCGAGGTCGTGGCGGGCCAGTCCGTCGCAGACCGGGTTCTGCCCGGCGATCGGATCCTCGCGATCCGCCGTGTACCCTGACGTGCTCTCCGCCTTGCGCCCGGCGTCCGCGCGGGTGGCCGCGCTGCTCGCGGTCGCTGTGCTCGTCGGCTGCGCGGGGCGGGTGCCGCCACCGGCCGGTGCGCCCGTGGCCGATCCGGCAGCGGTGGCGCAGCACATTGCAGCGGCCACGTTGCCCGCGAGCCCGCGTCAGGTCACTTTCTCCTGGACGCTGAACGAGGCCGGCTCCAAGCTCCACGGCCGCGGCGTCGCTCGTTTCGTAGCTCCCGACCACGCACGGCTCGACCTCTTCGGTCCGCGCGGCGAGAGCTATCTGGCCGCGGCGCTCGTCGACGGCGAGTTCCGGCTGCCGCAGGGCGCTTCGGCCCGGGCCCCGCTGCCCTCGCCCGCGCTGCTCTGGGCCGCCGTCGGCGTGGTGCAGACTCCCGCCGACGCCGCGCTCGAAGGTGCGACCTCGGACGACAGCGTGACCGTCCTGCGCTACAGGACGCCGGGCGGCGAGGAGTTCCGCTACCGGATCCACGCGGGGCCCGAGCCCCGGTTGGAGCAGCTCGAGCGCATCGGCGGCTCGGGGGTGTTGGAAACCGTGTGGCTCGATCGTGACCCTCGGGGCCGGCTTCAGCGCACCCGCTACCGCGATTGGTCGGCCTACAGAGATCTGACTCTCGACGTGGAGTCCATCAACAATGTCGAATCGTTTCCCGGGTCGATCTGGCGTCCGTAGCGTGCGAGCGCTCGCGCTGCTCGCGCTACTGCCCCTCTCCGGCTGCATCTATTCGTTCACCGGTGGAGGGCTGCCGAGCCACATTCGTACGGTCGCCGTCCTGCCGTTCGAGAACAACACCACGCAGCCGCTCCTCCAGACCGATATCCAGCAGGCGCTCCAGAAGGCACTGCCGGGGAGTCTCGGGGTCCGCATCGCCGATCAGAGCGTCGCCGACGCCGTCGTGCGTGGCACCGTGACCCGCTTCGAGGAGGCGGCCGCGAGCGTGCGTCCCACCGCGCCCGGCGAGAGCCAGATCCCGGTCGTCCAGCGTCAGATTCAGATCTCCTACGATGCCGAGATTTACGACCTGCGCGAGGACCATCCGATCTGGCAGGGCAAGGGCCAGTCGGTCGTCGGTAACTACCAGCCGGAGTCGGAGGAGGCCGCGGCCGGGATCGCTCGCGCCATCCAGCAGCTCGTTTCGAAGGTGATCGAGGGTGCACAGTCACAGTGGTGAATCGGTGACGGAGTCCGTGCGGATCGCGTCGCGGGGGAGTGAGCTCGCGCTCTGGCAGGCAAACTCGGTTCGGGACGCGCTCCTCGCGGTCCACCCGGAGCTCGGGGTCGAGATCCGGGTGATACACACGACCGGCGACCGGATCACCGATGTCCCGCTCGCGCGCATCGGCGACCGTGGCCTCTTCACCAAGGAGATCGATGCGACGCTCCTGAACGGGCAGGCCGATCTCGCCGTGCATTCGCTCAAGGACGTGCCCACGATCCTGCCCGAAGGATTGGACCTCGCGGCGGTCACCGAGCGGACCGATCCGCGCGACGTGGTGCTCGCCCGTCCCGGGGGCGCCGCCAGTGTCGCGGCGTTTCCCCCCGGCGCCCGGGTCGGGACCAGCTCGCTGCGCCGTCGTGCCCAGCTGCGCGCGCTCCGGCCCGACGTGGAGGTCGTCGACCTGCGTGGCAACCTCAATACCCGCCTCGCGAAGCTCGACCGCGGCGAATACGACGCCATCGTCCTCGCCGCTGCCGGTGTGCTGCGCCTCGGTTGGCGAGATCGCGTCTCCGCCTGGCTGGATCCCGATCAATGGCTTCCCGCCGTCGGCCAGGGGGCGCTCGCGCTGGTGGTTCGTGCGGGTGACGAGCACCTGCGACAACTCCTCGGGCCGCTACACCACCGTGCGACGGCTGCGGCAGTCGGTGCGGAGCGCGCGTTCCTGAACGGTCTCGAGGGCGGTTGTCAGGTCCCGATCGGCGCGCTGGCGACGTGCGGCGACCGATCAGTGCGGCTCGCCGGCCTCGTCGCCGATCTCGAGGGCGTCCGCGTGCTCCGCCTCACCGCCGAAGGGCCCATCGACTCTCCGGAGCGGGTCGGCGAGCGGCTCGCGGACGACATGATCCGTGCGGGCGCCGATCGGATCCTCGCAGACGTCCGCTCGCACGGTACACCGCCGCCACCCGCTCCATGACGACGTCCACCACGCCGGTCGCGCCCGGCAGCAAGATCCTGACGCTCCCCGACGCGGTGCGACTTCTCGGCCGCCCGCGCGGCGACACGGTCGTCTTCACCAACGGCTGCTTCGATCTCCTCCATCGCGGGCACGTGGAGTATCTCTTCGCCGCCCGCTCGCTCGGTGATCGCCTGGTCGTCGGCCTGAACACCGATCCGTCGGTGCGGCGGCTGAAGGGACCGGGCCGGCCGATCAACTCCCAGGAGGATCGTGCCTTCGTCCTCGCCGGCCTGGCCGCCGTCGACGCCGTCGTTCTCTTCGGTGACGACACTCCCCTGGCCCTCGTCTCGGCCCTGCTACCGGACGTGCTCGTGAAGGGTGGCGACTACACGCCCGATACGGTGGTCGGCGCGCACGAGGTGATCGAGGCGGGCGGGCGGGTGGTGATCGCGCCGCTCGTGGCGGGCCGCTCCACCACGGGAATCCTTCAGCGCGCACAGCGAGGTGGAAGCGATGACTGATTCGAAGCGCATCGGCGGGCGGGCGGCGGCCGAGCTGCGACCACTTCGGCTGGAGCGGCAGGCGGCGCTCCACGCCGAGGGGTCGTGCCTCGTCAGTACGGGCAGCACGCGGGTGCTCTGTACCGCTTCCGTGGAAGAGGGCGTGCCGGGCTGGCGACGCGGGAGCGGGGCGGGGTGGGTCACCGCCGAGTATGCCATGCTGCCGCGCGCCACTCATACCCGTACCTCGCGGGAGAGGGAGCGAGTGGGCGGTCGCACCCAGGAGATCCAGCGCCTGATCGGCCGGAGTCTGCGCGCCTGTGTCGATCTCGTCGCCCTCGGCGAGTGGACGATCCGTATCGACTGCGACGTCCTTCAAGCGGATGGTGGTACGCGGACCGCGTCGGTCACCGGCGCAGCCGTCGCCCTCTGCGACGCCTGCCGGTGGATCACCGAGCGGACGGGACGCGAGAGCGGTTTCCGACAGCTCGTCGCGGCCGTGAGCGTCGGCATCGTCGACGGTGAGGTCCGTCTGGACCTCGACTACTCTGAGGACTCGCGGGCGGAGGTCGACCTGAACGTGGTCGCCCTCGAGGACGGCGGCCTCATCGAGGTCCAGGGGACTGCCGAGCGGGCGCCATTCACGCCCGCACAGCTCGCCGAGATGATAGCGCTCGCACGAGAAGCAACGCACGCCCTCTCGGCGGCCCAGCGCCAGGTGCTGCTCTGATGCGCCGCCTCGTCGTCGCGACCCGGAGCGCGCATAAGCTTCGCGAGATCCGCGAGATCCTCGGACCGCTTCGCGGTTGGGAGATCGTCGATCTGACCGGCGCCGGCGTTCCCGAGTCGCCGGAGGAGGAGGGGATCGAAGCCTATCCCACCTTCCGCGAGAACGCCCTCGCGAAGGCGCGCTACTTCGTCGAGCGCACGGGCACGCTGACCCTTGCCGACGACTCCGGCCTCTGCGTCGATGCGCTCGGCGGTGCGCCTGGCGTATACTCGAAGCGCTTCGCCGGACGGACCGACCTCTCGGGAATCGAGCTCGACCGCACGAACAACGCCCTGCTCCTGGACCGGCTGCGGAGCGTTGCCCGGGAGTCGCGCACGGGGAGGTACGTCTGCGCCCTCGCCCTCGTCGCGCCCGACGGCGCGGAGCTCTGCTTCGAAGGCTCGTGCGAAGGGTCGATCCTCGACGAGCCCCGCGGCGACGCCGGCTTCGGGTACGATCCCCTCTTCTATCTCCCCGCCGAGCACGCCACCTTCGGTGAGCTCGCGCCGGAGCGCAAGAACGAGATCAGCCACCGGGCCGTCGCCGTTCGCGCTGCTCGAGAGGCGCTCACTGCGCGCCACGCAGTGAGCGCCCCGGGCCGTTGACACCGTACCCGCGCGCCGGTATTCTTCGTGTTCTGTAGCGGGACGTGGCTCAGCCCGGTAGAGCACTCGCTTTGGGAGCGAGGGGTCGCCAGTTCGAATCTGGCCGTCCCGACTTCGCACGATGGGCGCCAGTAGCTCAGCTGGATAGAGCAACGGCCTTCTAAGCCGTAGGTCCCTGGTTCGAGTCCAGGCTGGCGCGTACGGTAGGAAGCCGCTGCGGAGACCCGAGCCGGACCTCCGGCTCGCATGGTGGGCGTAGCTCAGTCGGTTAGAGCGCCAGATTGTGGCTCTGGAGGTCGCCGGTTCGATTCCGGTCGCTCACCCTTGGCCCCCGCGGACCTCCGCCGGGGGCTCTTCCGTAGCCGGTGCCCGACGCGCTACGGGGACCTTGACGGAGGTCGGGCTCGGTATTACACTTGTTGGCTCGCCTGGATGGCATTGCCCTTCGGCGAGCGGTTGGATTCGGCGCCTCCTGCGCGGGTGAGACTGCGGGGTGGGGCATGGGGGCGAGGGAGCGGAAGGCTTCTGGCCCTGGGAGGAGTAGGGATTGACACGACCGGGTCTTGGGGGGATGCGTTTTTGGAAGGAGGGGGTGGCCCCCGCCGGCG
>DASSTO010000102.1:0-35454 GCA_035707865.1 Longimicrobiaceae bacterium
GCTCCTGCGTACCCCGATGCCCCGGGTCCGGTCCGGCGGCCTCAGCCCGCGCCGGTGACGCCGGGCCCGACCACGTTCTGGCGGACCTCGCCGCTCGGCGCGAGCGTGAGGAGGAACTGCGAGAGTTCGTGGTGCAAGCGCGACGTCGCGCCGCGCACCACCGTCTGCCCGTTGCGCTCTCCGGTGCCGATGACGAGCTCCGCCAGGTCGGTCCGGAAACGGATGTGCGCGTCGCCCTCCTCGATCTCGAAGATCGCGTACTGATTGAAGCGCAGCGCGAAGAACTCGCGCGCCCGGGCGATCACCTCCGCCGGCGGCAGGTCGGTCACGACTTCCTGGGTCAGCATGGCGGCTCCGCGGTTGAAGGGGGACCCCCCGCGGGTGCAAGAACGGCGCCCGCCCCCTCGCGCGAGGGGGCGGGCGCCGCGGAGTCGACCACCGAACGAGTTAGACGAGCGGCCGCTCCTCCACCATGGCGCGAAGCTCCTTCGACGGCTTGAAGACCGGCACCGCGCGGGGCGGAACCTCGACCGGGTCGCCGGTGCGGGGGTTCCGGGCCAGCCGGCTCTTGCGCTCGCGCACCTTGAAGGTGCCAAAGCCACGAATCTCGATGTTCTTGTGTTCCGCCATGGCATCCTTGATGGCGTTCAGGAAGGCGTCCACCACCACGGCACAGTCCTTCTTGGTGATGCCGGGGCCGATGGCTTCGGATGCCTGCTGCACGAGATCCGCCTTGGTCATTGACTGCCTCCGTCGAGTGTGAGGGTGGAGCGACGTTCGACCCGGTGCTGGCGCAGGGCACCATCGGGGGCGATCACCAGGATCGCTCGGGGACGCGATTCACGGGCGGAGCGGCCGACGGCCTCGGCCCGAATCCATCTAACGACTTGCTACACGGATGCTTACCCCGGTTAGAATAAACCCGGGTCTCGCCGCCGTCAAGAACGATCTACTCGACCGCCACCGCCCGCTGGTCCATCTCGCGGATGAGACGATCGAAGAGATAGCGCGAGTCGTGCGGCCCCGGCGCGGACTCCGGGTGGTACTGCACCGAGTAGACGGGCAGTTCCCGGTGCTCGAGCCCCTCGATGGTGCCGTCGTTGAGGTTCATGTGCGTCACACGGAGGTCGGGCGCACCCGGGATGCCGCTCTCGTCGCCCTTGACGGCGAAGCCGTGGTTCTGCGCGGTGATCTCGACGGTGCCGTTCTCCAGCCGGCGAACCGGGTGGTTGCCGCCGCGGTGGCCGTAGAGGAGCTTGAAGGTGGAGGCGCCGAAGGCGCGTGCGATGAGCTGGTGTCCGAGGCAGATCCCGAAGATCGGCGTTCCCGCCTGCGCGAGCCGGCGAATCGACTCCAGGGCGTGCGGCACCGCTTCCGGGTCGCCCGGCCCGTTGGAGACGAAGAGACCATCGGCGCCGAATGCCTCGACCTCGTCGGGAGGAGTCTCGGCAGGGAGCACCGTAACTTCACACCCGCGCTGCGCGAGCAGCTGCAGGGAGTGCGACTTGACGCCGAAATCGAAGGCGAGCACGCGGTAGCGGGTCTCTCCGACCGCCGACACCACGTAGCGCTCGTCGGTGGAGACGCCGCAGGCGAGGTCGAGGCCCGTCATCTCCGGCTGCGAGCGGATCTCCGCGAGGAGCCGCTCCCGGTCGGCCGTCGCCGGGGCGATCGCTCCGCGCATCGCCCCGGCGGAGCGGATGTGACGGGTGAGGGCACGGGTATCGACGCCCCGGATCGCGACGACGCCGTGGCGGCGCAGGTACTCGTCGAGCGACTCCTTCGCGCGCCAGTTGCTGTACGCCGGCGGCGCCTCGTGGATGACGAAGCCGGCCACCGTGGGCGCGGCCGACTCCTGGTCCGTCGTGTTCGCGCCGTAGTTGCCGATGAGCGGGTAGGTCATCGTCACGATCTGCCCCGTGTACGAGGGATCGGTGAGAATCTCCTGGTACCCGGTCATCGACGTGTTGAAGACGACTTCTCCGAAGGCGCCACCCGGTGCTCCGTAGCTCTCTCCTTCGAAGGTGCGCCCGTCTTCGAGCATCAGGATGGCGGCTTGCGACACGGCGTCTCCACGGCAATGAGGTCAAGTGCATACTGGACGGGGGCTTGCGCCCGCGGCGGAATCTACGCGGCCTCGGCGCCCTGTCAAGCACCGCTGGTGGACCCCGCCGCGGGGCCCGGCTACATTGGTCGCGCCGAACCCGAACCCCGAGACTTCGTGGCAGAGACCCTGGTCTTCATCTACGCGGACGAGTCGTGCCTGGGCAACCAGTTCCGCGACCAGGCCCGTCCGGGCGGCGCGGCCGGGATGCTCGAGTACCACCACCCCGAGCGCGGCTGGGTGCGTCGAGACTACTGGACCTCCGAGGCCGACACCACCAACAACCGCATGGCGCTCGTGAGCGCGACCGAGCTCCTCGACGCCCTCCGGACGCCCGCGCACGTCGTCTTCACCTCGGACAGCCGGTATCTCATCGACGGCGTCACGAAGTGGGTGCACGGGTGGGCCCGGCAGGGGTGGAAACGGAAGGGAGGGGAGATCGAGAACCTGGCGCTGTGGCGCGCCGCGATCGAGGCCGCGCGCAGGCACCGGGTGGAATGGCGGTGGGTGAAGGGGCACGCGGGGCACCCGCAGAACGAATACGCCAACTACCTCGCCATCCGCGCCGCGACGGAGCAGACACGCAGCGGCGGTCTCGTCGCCTCCGGCTTCGATGCCTGGATGGACGCGGAGCGGCAGAAGGGGCACTTCGCGAGCTTCTTCCCCCCGGTGCCCGGCGCGCACGACTTCCGGCCCGACCGGCCGCCGCCGGACTGAGCGGGGAATGCAGCTATCGGTGATCAGCTATCAGTCAAGCAGTCACCGATAGCTGATAGCCGATAGCCGATCGCCGATAGCCTTACGCGTCTTCCGGGAAGCCCTGGAGCAGTTCGCGCACGCGGGAGAGGAAGCGGTCCCCGTCGGCGCCGTTGACGAGGCGGTGGTCGTAGCCGAGGGCCAGGAAGCCCCGGCGGCGCGCGACGATGGCGGGTGCGCCGAAGTCGTCCTCGATCACGGCCGGGCGCAGCTCGACCGCGCCCACCGCCAGGATGGCGACCTGGGGCTGGTTGATGATGGGGAAGCCGAGCGTCGTGCCGAAGACGCCCGGATTGGTGATGGTGAAGGTTCCCCCCTGCGCCTCCTCGGGCGAGAGCCGCTTCGAGCGGGCGCGGGCGGCGAGGTCGTCGATCCGCTTGGCGAGCCCGACGAGAGAGAGATCGTCCGCGTTCCGCACCACCGGCACGATGAGGCCGTCCTCCAGCGCCACGGCGATCCCGATGTTCACGTTCGCCCGGTAGATCACGTCGGTGCCGGAGATGGACGCGTTGATCTTCGGGTGCTCCCGGAGCGCGCGGCTGACGGCCCAGGCGATGAAGTGCGTGTAGGTGACCTTGATTCCCTGCTCCGCCCACGCGGTCCGCCGGCGCGCGCGCAGCTGGTCGACGCGCGAGTAATCGATCTCGAAGTACGAGTGGACGTGCGGGGAGACGCGCCGCGAGAGGACCATGTTCTCCGCGATGATCCGCGTCATGCGGCTCATGGGCTCGACGCGGTCGCCCGGGCCCGCGACGACGCTCGGCGTGCGGATCTCGTGGCCGGGATGGTCCCGCCGCGTACCCGCAGCGTGCTCCGGGGCTTCGAGGTAGGCGAGGATGTCGTCCTTGGTCACGCGCCCGAGGCGGCCGGAGCCGGCGATGCGCGTCAGATCCACGCCGTTCTCCTCGGCGATCCGGCGGACGAGCGGCGAGGACCGCGAGCGAAGACGGACCTCGAGGGAATCGCTCCGGTCGGCCGGAAGAGGGATGGATGCGGCAGCGCTCGGCTCCGGTCCGGGCGTCGCCGTCGCCGGCGCCTCCGGCGCGGCGGGGGCCTCTGGCGAAGGAGGCGCCGTGACGACTCCTTCGGACCCTGCGGACGGCGCCGTGTCGATATACGCGACGACGGTCCCGACCTCGACCGTCTGCCCCTCCTGCGCCACGACCTCGACGAGCGTCCCGGCCACGGGCGAGGGGATCTCGGCGTCGACCTTGTCGGTGGAGATCTCCATGATCGGCTCGTCGCGCTCGACACGGTCGCCGACCTGCTTCATCCAGACGGAGACCGTCCCCTCGGCGATCGACTCGCCCATCTGCGGCATCGGGATCTCAACACGCGCCATGCTGCCATCCGTTGTGAGTAAAGTCGGGAAACGATTTCGCCGCCGTCTGCAGCGACGTCGGCGTGGAATCGGGGCACGGATCGGTCACCTTGATCGCCGCGAGAGGACGGGAAGACGCGGACAACTTGCGACGCGCGCCGTACATCGTCAAGCGCGCGGGCGCCCCCGCGGCCCGGGCCGGAGCCCCCGCGCCGCGTGGGCGAACCGCCCTCCGCGCCCTCAGCAGATGCCCATCTTCTCGCAGGTGGTGGGACGATAGTCCACCGGCAGGTGGTGCTTGCGGTCGAGGTAGAACTCCGCCGCCTTCGCCACCAGCGGGGCCACGTTGCTCCCGTGGAGTCCGTGCTCCACGATCGCCACCGCGACGACCTCGGGCGGCCTCCCGGGCGGCCCCGCGAAGCCGGCGAACCACCCGTGATCAGCGCCCTGTGGGTTCTGCGCGGTGCCCGTCTTCCCGTACAGCTTCCAGCGCTGCAGGGCCGAGAGCCAGGCCGTCCCCTGGTCGCCACCCGGTCCGTTCTCCGTCACCGCGGCCAGCCCCTTCCAGACGGTCTCGATCGACGCCGGCGAGAGGTCGAGGTCGAGCTTGTCCTTGAGGTCCGCCTTGTCTAGGTCGCCCCGGACGAGGTGCGGACGCACCGATGTCCCGTCGCCGGAGGCGAGCGCCGAGTAGAAGTACGCCATCCGGAGCACGTCCTGGGAGTTCGGTCCCTGCCCGATGGCGAGGCTCAGGATGTCCGAGGGCTGCGGCGGGACACCGAAGCGCTTCTTCCACCAGGGCTCCACCGGCAACTCGGGGAAGATCCCCGGCTTCTCGCCCGGGAGGTCGATCCCGGTCTTGCTGCTGAAGCCCATCCGGGTACCGTCCGCCGCCAGGTTCTTCAACCCGATCTGGATCCCCAGCTGATAGAAGTAGACGTCGCACGACTTGGCGATCGCGCCGACCAGATCCAGGTAGCCGTGGCCCTTGGGATCCCAGCACCGCGCGTAGCGCCCCCCGTATGTCATGCCGCCGGTGCACGGGATGGGCATCTTCGTATCCGCCTTCACCAGCCCTCGCTCCATCCCCGAGACCGCGGTCGCCAGCTTCCAGGTGGAGCCGGGCGGGTAGAGCGCGTCCGTGGTACGGTCGAGGAGCGGGTTGGTCGAGTCGCTGCGTAGCGTCCGCCAGAGCAGCCCCGGGATCCCGCCGACGAAGTCGTTGGGGTCGTAGGAGGGATTGCTGTAGAGTGCCAGCACCTCCCCGGTCCCGGGCTCCATCACGGCGATGGCGCCCTGCATCGTGTCGGGGAAGATCTCCCGCAGGTACTTCTGGAGCTCGAGATCGAGGGTGAGGTGCAGGTTCTTCCCCGGCACCGGCGGGAGCAATGCGACGTTGGAGCGCGGGTTCACGACGCGCCCCATCGCGTCTACCTCGACGAACCGGGCGCCGTCCTGGCCACTGAGCGCCAGCTCGTACTCCTTCTCCAGCCCCGCCTTGCCGACCCAGCGGCCCTGTTTGTAGCCGGCCTCCTTGTACTTCGGCAGCTCGAGCTCCTGGGGGCTGATCTCGCTGACATAGCCGACGAGGTGTCCGAGCGCCGGGCCGGCCGGGTAGTACCGCTTGGGGCGGTCTACGATGAGAAGGTTGGGGAAGGAGGCCCGACGCTCCTCGAGAGCGGCGACCTGAGAGAACGTCGCGTCCTCGGAGATCGTGAGCAGGTCGTGCGGGCGCGCGTCCCGCTGCTTCACCAGCTGCCCCACCTGCGCGTCCGAGAGCCCGAGGAAGGGTTCGAGGTCGTTGAGCGTCGCGTCGATCACCTCCTTCTTCCCCGGAAGCAGGCTCACGGAGAAGCCCGGAATGCTCGTGGCGACGACCTCGCCGTAGCGGTCGTAGATGGTGCCGCGCGGCGCCGGGATCACCACGGGGCGCAGGCGATTGGCCTCCGAGCGCGCCTTGTACTGCGCTCCGCTGACGACCTGCGTGTCGAAGAAGGCGGTCAGCAGGATGCTGATGAAGAAGCTGATGCCGAAGAGCGCGCTCATCGTGCGCCGTTCGCGCGAGTCGTTCCTGAAGAGTCTCATGCTTCTCCCTCGTGCGCTTGGACCCGGGAACCGCCGCGGCGCCCCCCGGCGGACGGGCACGTCCGGCGCGCGGGGTCCCTCACGCCGCGAGTCGGGTCTGAAGCCACGCCATCCGGTGCTCGACCAGCCGCCGGAGCGTCTCGACGACGTTCGCCGCCTGCGCCAGCCCACCGGGCGGTGGCGGAACCGCGGCGTCCTCCTCCTTCCCGGACTCCCCGTATGATCCCGCCGCCCACGCCAGCACGCGCCGGGCCGCCGGCCACCGAGCCAGTGTCCGGGCGTCCAGGCAGGCACATGCGCGGGCGGCGTCGCCCCGGCGCGGGCGAGTGATGCCCTGCAGGAGAAGCGCCGCGGTGCAGAGCCGGACGACGTCGTCTCGGAGTCGCTTCGTGGCGGCGCCCCACTCCCCTCGCCACTGGTGGCCCGCGAACTCCTCCGCCCCCTCGTCGATGCGCTCCAGCAACGCCCGGACACAGCGAAGCGCATCCGGTGGGGTGAAGGGGAGAACGGGGAGCGCCGCACCGCAGCACCAGAGCGGCATCGAGTCTTCGAGCGCGTCGACGAGCATGGGCGTCCGGTTTCCGAGCGCCAGGTCGATGAGCGAAACGGACCACACCGTGACCGGCACGCCCGATTCGCGCGCGACCTCTTCGGCGATGGCCTCGGCGTGGCTCGCGTGCGGCTCGCGGTCCGGCGGCAGCGCCCGGAAGACGAGGAGAACGTCCACGTCCGAATGCGGGCCGGCCTCTCCGCGAGACCGGGAGCCGAAGAGGGACGCCTGCACCAGCTCGGCCCGGACCGCGCCGCGCACCCGCGAGATCAGCTCCATCGCGGCCGCGTACTGGACCGGCGTGAGCGCCTCCCGGACCGTCCGCGGCCGCGTCACCGCCCAGCTACGCACGCGAGCGCCCTACGCCCGCGGTCGGTCGGAGCCCTCGGACGCGGCCACCGCGGAGCCGAAGGCGTCCTGCACGCTGAGCGCGATCGGCGTCCTGCTCCCTCGCGCCCGGTCGACCAGCCGGTTCACGTCCGCGGACTTGACCAGCCTCACGTCGTACCCGGCGGCGATCAGCGCCTGGTACACCGCCTCCGAATGGATGGCGTGGTAGTGGTAGATGTCCGGATAGACGTGGATCGTCCCATCCGCCACCACGACCGGATCGTAATGGATGTGGATCGGGATCGGTGTCCGGAAGTCGACACGGCGCGTGTCCCGGTAGTGAGACAGGATCCGGTCGATGTCTGCGCTACTCACCTGCGGCGCCGCGCGCGAGTGCAGCAGCCGGGCGAGCGCGATCGCGTCGCGGTTGTGCATCCGAACGCAGCCGTGGGACTCCGGCGAGCCGATGCTCTCGTCGTCCGGGCTGCCGTGAACGAAGTAGTAGGGCGCGAAGAAGAGCTTCACCCGGCCCATCGGGTTGTTCGGCCCCGGCGGAGTCCGCTTCTCGTCCTTCGCCCAGGCGCGCTCCGGCGGCTGCCACGACGGGTTCCACTCCGCCACCTTGATGGAGAAGTCGCCGGTCGGCGTGTTGTGGCCGGGCATCCCCACCGCAACGGGATACGAGCGGACCACCGCGTCGCCCTCGTAGACGACGAGACGCAGCGCAGGGATGTTCAGGTCCAGGTGGAGCGGCGCCGGCTGCTGCGCCGCGGCGGGCGTGGCGACGAGCGCCGCGAGAAGGACGGCAAGACGACGAAGCGTCATGGGCTCAGTCCTGGCGGTAAGTAGTTCTGAACGTGGCAGATGCCGCCCGCGGAGTGCAATCGGCATGCCGTGCAGACGCAAAAGCGCCGGGTCCTCTCGCGTGGACCCGGCGCCGGTAGTGGTCGATCAGGGACTCGAACCCCGGACCTCTCGCATGTGAGGCGAGCGCTCTAACCAGCTGAGCTAATCGACCGTATCGCGGGCCGGAGAGCATCCGCGCCCGCGCCAGAAGGTGGGCTGCTGCCTGCGGGGCCCTGACCCAGTTCCTCCCAGTCTCCTATGACCTCGCGCCGAGCACCGGGCCCGCGCGGGATACCCCGTAGGGGAATCGAACCCCTGTTTTCGCCGTGAGAGGGCGATGTCCTAGGCCACTAGACGAACGGGGCGTGGCTTTCGGAAGCGTGGAATATACCGTACGCACGCCTCCTCGTCAACCAGTCCACGGTGCTGGACTCAAGAGGTGCCGCCCGGAATCGAACCGGGGAGTGGAGGTTTTGCAGACCTCTGCCTTACCGCTTGGCTACGGCACCGAGAGAGCGGGCAACCGGGCTCGAACCGGCGACCTCAACCTTGGCAAGGTTGCGCTCTACCAACTGAGCTATGCCCGCAAATGTTTTCGATTCCGGCGATTCCGCGCCGCCGGGCGATGCCCGCGTATGGGAACTGTGAATGTACGGGCGTTCCCACGCGAGGTCAAGGCGGCGCACGGCCGATTGACACCGTGCCGGCCGACTGCTACCCTGCTCGCGGCCACGACGGAGGACGACCGTCGTGGCCGCGACCGTACCCCGGAAGATCTCATGCGCGCACGGCTTCGTACGCTCCTCCTGCTGGGAACGATGGCGCTCGCCCCGACCGGGGCGGCTGCACAGGCGCTCGACGCGTACGTGCAGCCGCCGGGCATGGCGAGGCTGGAGTTCGGGGGCGTCTTCACCGCCTACGACGCGCGCTTCGGTGCGGACGGAAAGCGGGTCTCGCTGGCGAGCGACGTGCTCTCGGGGCCGCTGACGGCGGAGAGCTTCGCTCCGTACTCCGACCAGCTGTCGGGTCTGCAGACCGGGCTCCGCGATTTCTTCGGCAGCTTCGACCCGTCGGTCGCCGTGGATTCGGAGAGCTTCCGGCTCGGTACGCCGGACGTTCGGATCTACGACCATTTCGTGCGGGTGCCGATGGGCTTCTCGCTCGGGATCCTCCCGCACGTCCAGATCGGGGCGAGGACGGAGTTCGTGAAGGGCGGCCGCCTCGTGGAGAGGCTCGGCTTCCCCGAGGCGACGGTGGGTGCGAACCCGGACGCGGCGGGGAACTCCGCCAAGCTCGAGAAGCTCGGCGCGCAGTGGGCGGATCTCGGCGCGTCCACGCTACTCCCGACGGACAGCAGCACGCTCGGCCAGGCACTCCAGCGGATCGCGGTCGCCCACGGCACCGACTCGCTCGCGCTCCCCGACTCGCCGGTCGGTGAGGCCTGGTTCACCCCCCTGGTGCAACCGGACTTCGGCGTATACCCCCTCGCGTCCGGGCTGGAGGACTGGAGGCTGGGCGACACTGAACTGAACGCGCGGGTGCTGCTGCTGAGCACGATGGGCCAGCGGGGCTTCCCCGGCGACTCGGCGCTCTTCGGCCTCCGGAGCAGCGTGGAAGCGTCCCTCCTGCTGCCGACGGGGAAGGAGCCGGACAGCCTGCTGCTCGTCCCCGTCGCCGTCCCGCAGGGCCGCTCCGGCTATTCCGTCGCCTCGGTCACGGACATCTTCGTCGGGCGGCACGCGTGGCTCACACTGGCGGCCCGATACGACCTGCCGGGCACGCAGTCGCTACGGCGGCGAGTGGTGCCCGGCTCCTTCCCACTCGCGGTCGCGGGGGTGATCGACACCGTCCAGTTCACGCCCGGCCGCGCGCTCTCCCTGACGATCGCGCCACGCCTGCGCGTCGCGGAGGCGATCGCGCTCGGGGCCCGCTACGGAGTGACGAGGACGAGCGACGCGACGGTTCGGGCGCGGACGGCGGACGGGATCGTCACGGGGCTGGGCGCGACGGAGGCCGGCACGATCCAGCGTTTCGGCCTCCGCCTGAGCTACAGTTCACTGCCGGGCTACGTGCGTGGAGAGGCGAGCTTCCCGGCGGAGTTCGTGCTGAGCTATGATCGGGTCCTGTCGGGGCCACCCGGTCTGCCGGCCGCCTCCGGGCTGACGGCGCAGGTGAGTCTGCTGCCCCGCTTCTGGGGAGGGAAGAAGCGGTAGGGCGAGCGGCCCTGGGCCCGGCTCTACGCTCCCTCCCCCGCCAGTGCGCCCGCGCGGTCGAGCAGCTCGCGCGCGTGCTGGAGCGATACGTCGCTCTCGGGATCTCCCCCGAGCATCCGCGCCACCTCCCGAACGCGCGTCTCCTGGTCGAGCATCTCGACCTCCGTGGTCGTCACCCCGCGCTTCTCCGCCTTCCTGACGAGCAGGTGGACGTGGGCGCGGGACGCGATCTGCGGCAGGTGTGTAATCGCGAAGACCTGATGCGTGCCCGCGACCTCGCGCATCTTGTCGCCCACCTGCAGCGCGACGCGCCCGCCGACGCCGGTGTCCACCTCGTCGAAGACGAGCGTGGGGACCGAGTCGAGCCTCGCCAGGATCGTCTTGAGTGCCAGCATCACGCGGGCGAGCTCGCCGCCCGAGGCCACCTGTGCGAGCGGCCGCGGCTCGAAGCCCTTGTTCAGCGAGACCCGGAACTCCACTTCCTCCGCCCCGGCGGGGCCCGGCGCCGGCAGGGGGAGCGCGACGGCTTCGAAGCGGCCGCCGGTCATCCCGAGCTCGGGGAGGACCGCGTCGACCTCCTTCGAGAGCGCGCGCATCGCCCTGGACCGCAGCGCGGTCAGCTCCGTCGCGAGCGCGACGAGCGCATCCGACGCCGCGGACTCCTGCTTCTGCAGCGACGCGAGCTCCCACTCGGCATTGTCGATGAGGTCGAGCTCGGCGCGGGCGGCGCGGCCCGTCTCCAGGACATCCTCGATGCTGGCGCCGTACTTGGTCTTCAGCCGGTAGATCAGGTCCTGGCGGCGGCGGATCTCCTCGAGCCGGCCGGGGTCGTGCTCCACGCTCCCGGCGTAGTCGGCCATCCGGTTTCCGAGCTCCTCGAGGGTGTAGTAGGCGTTGTCGAAGAGCTCACTCACCTCCGCCTGCTCGTGGTCGATGCGTACGAGCTGCTCGATCGCGCGCCGCAGCCCGCCCAGGCGGCTGACGAGCGCTTCCTCATCGGTCGTCAGCGCGCTCGCGAGCCCCCCCGCGAGCCCCATCAGCTCCTCGGAGTGGGAGAGTCGCCGGCCCTCCGCCTCCAGCGCCTCGTCCTCGCCGGGCCGCAGATCCGCGGTCTCGATCTCCTCCGCCTGGAAGCGGAGGAAGTCCGCCCGCTGGGCCGCTTCCCGGCGGCGGTGCTCCAGCTCGTCGATCTTCTGCCGGACCTCGCGATGGGCGCGGTAGGCAGCGCCGACGCGTCCGACCAGCGCCTCGCTCGCGGCATAGGCGTCCAGGATGGCACGCTGCTCGTCGCGGCGCAGGAGCGTCTGGTGCTCGTGCTGCCCGTGGAGGTTGACCAGCGTGCCGCCCAGCTCGCCCAGGAGCGTCGCGGTGGTCGGGGAGCCGTTGATCCACGCGCGGTTGCGCCCCTCGGCCGCCACTTCGCGCTTGAGCACCACGACGTCCTCGTCCGGCTCGTGGCCGTGCTCGTCCAGCCAGCGGCGCACGTCCTCGCGGCCGCCGATCTCGAAGACGCCCTCCACGCTCGCGCGCTCGGTTCCGGCGCGCACGACGTCCGCCGAGGCTCGCTCACCGAGGAGCAGCGAGAGAGCGCCGACGATGATCGACTTCCCCGCCCCGGTCTCGCCGGTGAGCACGTTCAGCCCCGGCCCGAGCCGGACGGCGAGCTGGTCGATGAGCGCGAAATTGCGGATCCTGAGTTCGCTGAGCATGCGCGTAGGGGTGCCCGAACGGTGGAAGCGGATGCGTGCGAAGATACACCGTAAGGTCGGGGTCGTGCCGCGGGACGGGACCGTCGTCGGTCGTCAGTCACCGGTCGTCAGTCGTCAGTCGTCAGTCCCTGGTCACCGAGTCCCCGACCGACGACCGACGACCCTACAACAGCAGCGCCGTCGCAAGATAGAGCGTCAGGAAGAATCCGCCCATGTCGGTGAACGTGGTGACAATCACCGTCGAGGCGATGGCGGGGTCGACGCCGAACTTCTCCATCGCGATGGGGACGAGACTGCCCGCGAAGCCGGCGATGACGAGGTTGCCCAGCATCGCGAGGGTGACGATGACCCCGAGCGCGGGCGGGTAATGCAGGAGCTCGCCGAAGAGCGCGACGGTGGCGCCCGCGATCAGGCCGTTGCCGGCGCCGTTCACCAGCCCGACCAGGATCTCCTTCGCGACGATGCCGGGCCGGTCGCGGACGGCTCCATGGTTCAGGGCGAGGCGCCGCACGGTCACCGCGAGCGTCTGGGTGGCGCCGTTGCCGCCCATCCCCGCCACGACGGTCGCCGCGCCCGCGAGCATGGGGATGGCGCCGATGGCGTCGCTGAACGGCTTGTAGACGGCGGCGGCGGCGAAGGCGGTGGCGAGGTTGATCACCAGCCAGGGGAAGCGCGAGCGCACCGCGCCCTGCCAGTCGCCGCGCAGCTCCTCCTCGTCCGAGGTGCCGGCGAAGCGGAGGATGTCCTCGGTGGTCTCGGCCTCGATGACGTCGATGACGTCGTCGAAGGTGATGCGACCGAGAAGGCGGCCGGCCGCGTCGACGACCGGCACGGCGACGAGGTTGTAGCGCGAGAGGAGACGACCGACCTCTTCCTGGTCGGTATCGGCGGCGACGGAGACGACGATCGGCTCGACGAGATCGCGGATGCGCTGGCCGGGGGCGGCGGTGACGAGCGATTGCAGGGGGAGCGTGCCGCAGAGGCGGCGGTCGGGGTCGATGACGAAGACGCTGTAGAACTCGCCCACCTCCTGCGCCTGGCGACGCACCTCCTCGATGGCCTCCGCCGCGGTGAGCCGCTCGTCTACGGCGACGAGCTCGGTGGTCATCAGGCCCCCGGCGGACTCCTCGTCGTAGCTCAGGAGGTCGCGGATGTCGCCCGCGTCGAGGTGCGGCAGCGCCGCGAGGACGCGCTCCTGATCCGCGGGCTCCAGCTCGCCGATGATGTCGGCGGCGTCGTCGTCCGAGAGCTGGGCTACGAGGTGCGCGATCTCGGTGGGGGCGAGGGCGGCGAGCGACTCCTCGGGGTGCTCCTCCCACTCCATCTCCGCCAGGGCCTCGGCGGCGAGCGCGGGAGTGGGCGCGAGGGCCACGAGCACCTGGCGGCGCTCGTCCTCTTCGAGCTCCTCCAGGAGATCGGCGAGGTCGCTGGGGTGGTAGCCGGAGAGATGCTGATGGATGGCGCCGAGCGCACGGGCGGCGATCAGCTCGCGGAGTTCTTCGAGCGGAAGGCCCATCCCGAGATCGGACACGGTCGACGGCCAGAGGGCTAGCGGGAGAGGACGGAGCCGAGAAGCTCTTCCTGACGCCGGTACATCTCACAATCCTCCCGGCCGGCGCCCTCCGGATGGTCGTAGCCGAGCACGTGGAGGGTACCGTGGACGGCGAGACGGAGCACCTCCTCGCGCACCGGCACGCCGATCTCGTCCGCCTGCCGCCGGGCCTGGTCGACGCCGACGTAGATGTCGCCCAGCGGCGGCGCGCCGTCCGCGTGGAGCGGGAAGCTGAGAACGTCCGTCGGGCCCTCGTGCGACAGGTAACGCTCGTTCAGCTTCGCGATGGCCTCGTCCCCGAGGAGCGCGACCGAGATCTCGGCCTCGGGCACCGCCTCCCCCGCCAGGACGGCGCGCACCGCCGCCGCCACCTCCGCGAGCGCGACCGGCGGCGTGATGCCGTCGCCGGCCGAGACCTCGACGTCGTACGGCATCATCCTTCCCCGCCGGCCGTGGCGCCGGCCGCCGGAACGGCCGGCTCGGCGGGAGCCGCCGGATAGTCGATCCGGTGGTGGTACATGCCCGTCAACACCGTGGCGAGCGTGTCCTTCACCACGTCGACCTCGGCGAGAGTGAGGGGGCTCCGGTCCAGCTGGCCCTCCGCGATCTTCTGGCCGACGATCCGGTCGACGAGCTCACGCAGCCGCGCCGGCGTGGGGTCGGCGAGCACGTGCGAGGCCGATTCGACGGAGTCGGCCAGCATGAGAATGGCGGTCTCCTTCGTCTGCGGCTTCGGGCCCGCGTAGCAGTAATCCGCGGGGTTGATGCTGCCGTCGGGGTCCTGCTCCCGGGCCCGGTTGTAGAAGAAAGCGATCTGCTGCGTGCCGTGGTGCTCCGGGATGAATCGCCGCACCGCGGCGGGCAGCCGATCGGCCTCGGCGAGCTTCAGCCCCTCCTGCACGTGACTGCGGATGATGGCGCAGCTGACCGAGGGCTTGAGCTTGTCGTGCGGGTTGCGGCCGTGCTGGTTCTCGACGAAGTACTGGGGCTTCGGGAGCTTGCCGATGTCGTGATAGTAGGCCCCGACGCGCGCGAGCAGGCCGTTGGCGCCGATCGCGTGGCTGGCTGCCTCCGCGAGGCTCGCCACGTTGATGGTGTGGTGGAAGGTGCCGTTCGCCTCCTGCTGCAGCCGGCGCAGGAGGGGACGGTTGGTGTCCGAGAGCTCCAGGAGCGTCTGGTCGGTGGTGACGCCGGTGAAGCTCTCGAGGAGCGGCAGGAAGCCGATCGCGAGGAGCGACGCCACGACCGCGTTGCCGATGCCGTACCCGGACGAGAGCGCCATCTCGCCGAAGGGGCGCGATCGCAGCAGGGCCATCGTCACCCCGGCGGCGACGTAAGCGAGCGAGATGATGGAGATGTAGAGCCAGGTCCGCGAGCGACGCTGCACGATGCGCACGCTGAACGCGGCCGCGGCGCCGCCGAGAGCCGCGGTGAACGGCGCGGTGATGCCCAGGAAGGGCGTCTGCCCGCCGATGAGCAGGCCGAGGACCATCGCCAGGACGAGCCCGAGCCTGCCGTCCCAGAGCACCGAGGCCACCAGCGCGGCGAAGGTGATGGGGATGAGCTCCGGCGGCAGGCTCAGCCGGGCGAGCACGGCACCCGCGGACATCACCACCACGACGAGGACGGTGAAGAGGATCATCGTCCGCAGATCGCGGTAGAGCGGGCGGCGGAAGAGGAGGAGGAAGATGCCGAAGAGGGCGAGGACGAGCGTGTTGTACAGCACGGCGCCGACCGCGCGCTCCGGCGTCTGCGAGCCGCTGGTGGTGTCGATCCCCCGCCGGGCGAGCTCCGCCTCGTACGCCTTCAGTCGTTCTGCCTCGCGCTGGCCGATCTGCTCGTGCGCGCCGACGATCTTCTCGCCGCGCAGCACGCGGGCGGCCACGGGGTCCACGGCGGAGCGGGCCCGCGCGCGAGCCGCCTCGGTGCGCGCGTCGTCGGAGGTGAGACTGGGCTCGAAGTAGCGGATGAGGATGAGGCGCTGGAGCTCGGCCTCGTCCACCCCGGCGCGCCCGGGCAGGCGCTCCGCCGCCTGGGCGAAGAAGCGCTCGGGCGTGAGCAGGGAATCGCGCGGCACGAGCCGCTCCTTGCCGTCCGGCTGCCGGACGCGGACGGCCGCAACGCCCGGATTGAGCGTGAGCGGCGCGACGCCGCGCGGGAAGAGGTCGTGCACCGCCGCCGTGATGGAGCGGTGGAGCGCCTCACGATCCCGCGTGTCGAGCAGGCGCTCGACGGAGGTAGCGGTCGGCGAGATCCGGTTCGCCGCCATGAACGAGAGCACCGCCGCGCGCCGGTCGTCCCGCGGCACGTGACCGACGATGGAGTCGACGCCCGCGAAGAAACGGTTCACGCCCTGGAGGACGCTGTCGCCCGCGGCGGGGACCTGCGCGTAGACCGGCGGCACCCCGGCCGCCGCCTCTTCCTGCTCACGCAGCAGCCGGTCGGGTGCCTTCGGGATGTTGAACGGGAACTCCGCGATGACGTCCTGCGGCGCGACGACGCCCTGCTCCAGGACCGCCGCGTCGGGCGGACGCGGCGCGGGGAAGAGCAGATAGACCGCGGCCGCGGCCACCAGGAGCAGCAGCACCCGGATCCCGTGGTGCGACGCCCGGGCGTACCACTCCGGCCCCGGCTCGACGTCCGGCTCGAAGCCGGTCCGCCGCCACATCAGGCCCGGCCGATGCTGCTCGTCGCTCATCGCGCGGCCGCTTCGTTCCGTTCGGTGGAGTCCTCACCCTCGCCGCTCGCCGCGGCGTAGGCGCGGATGATCTCCTTCACCAGCCGGTGCCGGATGACGTCGGCCGGCTGCATGTAGACGAAGGCGATCCCGTCGATGCCCTTGAGCACCTGCTCGACCTCGATGAGGCCCGAGTCCTCGCGCCGCGGCAGGTCGATCTGCGTCTTGTCGCCGGTGATGACGGCACGCGAGTTCAACCCCAGGCGCGTGAGGAACATCTTCATCTGGAGCGTCGTGGCGTTCTGCGCCTCGTCGAGGATCACGAACGCGTCGTGAAGCGTGCGGCCGCGCATGTAAGCGAGAGGCGCGATCTCGATGGCGTGCGTCTCGAGGGCGCGGCGCATGCGCTCGAGGCCCATCGTGTCCTCGAGGGCATCATAGAGCGGGCGCAGGTAGGGGTCGACCTTCTCCTGCAGGTCGCCGGGCAGAAAGCCCAGGTTCTCGCCCGCCTCGACGGCCGGGCGCGCGAGGATGATGCGCTTGACGCGCTTCTTCATGAGCGCATCCACCGCCATCGCGACGGCGAGGTAGGTCTTTCCGGTCCCCGCCGGGCCGATCCCCACGACGATGTCGTTGTTCTCGATGGCCTCGAGGTACTCGCGCTGCCCTTCCGACTTCGCGGCGATGACCTTCTTCGCGCCGGGCACCGCGATGCGCACGCCGTCGTGCAGGCCCGCGAGGCCGCCGTTGCCGTTGAAACCAGCGGCCCGGTCGGCGAAGCGGCCGATGTCGTCCACCCCGAAGGGCGCACCGGTCCGGGCCAGCTCGATCATGTGCTGCGCCACCGGGACGACGCGCTCCACGTCGCCGAGCGAGCCGGAAAGCAGGAGCTGGTCTCCCCGCATCACCACGCGGCAGCCGCAGAGCCTCGAGAGCTCGAGGAGGTTGCCGTCGTTGACTCCCGCGAGGAGAAGCGGGTCCGCGCCCTCGGCGGAGAGACGGTGCTGTACCACGTCCTTGGTCGCCTCAGCCACGACGCGCCTCCGCGCGACGGGCGGGCGTACTGCGATGCCGGAGTCGAATATCGATCACTTATCCTGGTCCACTACCGTGATGTGAAGGTCCCGAAGCTCCGGGGGCGACACCGTCGCCGGGGCGCCCTCCATGAGGGCGCGCGCGGAGGTCGTCTTCGGGAAGGCGATGACGTCGCGCAGGCTCGGTGCGCCCGCGAGAAGCATCACGAGGCGGTCGAACCCGAAGGCGAAGCCCGCGTGGGGCGGCGCGCCGAACTGGAAGGCTTCCAGCAGGAAGCCGAACTTCGCCCGCGCCTCCTCGGCACCGAGGCCGAGCGCGCGGAAGATCCGCCGCTGCAGCTCCGGCTCGTGAATCCGGACCGAACCGCTCGCCAACTCGTTGCCGTTGTACACCGCATCATACGCAAGGGATCGCAGCCCGGCGCGGTAGAGCCGACGGGCGGTCTCCTGCGAGACCGGGCCGTCCCCTTCCGTCGCGGCGTAGAGCGACGGCAGGTCCGCGGCAACGGGCGCGGTGAAGGGGTGGTGCGCCGAGACGAGCCGACCCTCGTCCGCGTCCCAGTCGAAGAGCGGGAACTCGGTGACCCAGAGCCAGGCGTGCCGGTCCGGGTCCACGAGGCCGAGCTGGGCGGCGAGGTGGCGCCGGAGCTCGTCGAGCGCGGGCTCCAGGCCGACGGGGACGTCGGTGCCGGCCGCGAGGTCCGGCGCGTCGTCGGTCTCGACGCGCAGGATGCGGAAGTCGCCCACCACCGCCACGAAGAGGTCGCCCGGCTCCATGCCGGTCGCCTCGACGAACCGCTCCCCGGCGACGCCGGTGAGCGCCTTCGCGAACGAACCGGAGAAGCCGTCGTCGCCGCGCTTGACCCAGAGCGCCCCCGGCGCCCCGCCGCGCTTCGCCACGCCCTGCAGCTCGTCGAGCTCCTTCCGCGAGAGCCGCGCACCGCCGGGCACGCGCAGGCCGCGGATGCGCTGCGCGGTCCCGACGGTGCCCTGGAAGACGCGGAAATCCGTCGCCTGCAGCACTCCGGTCACGTCGAGGATCTCGAGGCCGTAGCGCAGGTCCGGCTTGTCGGTGCCGTAGCGCAGCATCGCCTCGGCGTACGTGAGGCGCGGGAAGGGCACGGAGAGCTCGACGCCGAGGGTCTCGCGCCAGAGCGCGGCCATGAGGCCCTCGCCCACGCGGAAGACGTCCTCCTCGGTGACGAACGACATCTCCGCGTCGATCTGCGTGAACTCCGGCTGCCGGTCGGCGCGCAGGTCCTCGTCGCGCAGGCACTTCACGATCTGGAAGTAGCGGTCGAAGCCGCTCACCATCAGCAGCTGCTTGTAGAGCTGCGGCGACTGGGGGAGCGCGTAGAACTCGCCGGTGTGGATGCGGCTCGGCACCAGGTAGTCGCGCGCGCCCTCGGGGGTGCGGCGCGTGAGCATCGGGGTGTCGACCTCGACGAAGCCCTGAGCGTCGAGGAAGCCGCGCACCGTGCGCGCCGCGCGATGGCGCAGCAGGAAGTTGCGCTGCAGCTCGGGGCGGCGCAGGTCCAGGTAGCGGTAGCGCAGACGCAGATCCTCGGCCGGCAGCTCCTCGTCCGGAGAGCGGTACACGGGAATGGGCAGCGGGGCCGCGCGGTTGAGTACCGTCAGCGCGGCACCCTGGACCTCGATCTCGCCGGTGGGCAGCTCGGGGTTGACCTTCACGCGCGCGACGATCCGGCCCTCGACCTGGACGACGTCCTCCGGGCCGAGGCCGCGGGCGATGCGGAGCGCCTCCGCCGGGGTCCAGTCCGGATCGAAGGAGATCTGGACGAGGCCGGAGCGGTCGCGGAGGTCCAGAAAGACGAGGCCGCCGAGGTCACGGCGGCGGTGGACCCACCCGACGAGCCGCACCTCGGTGCCGATGTCGCTCGGGCGGAGCGTGCCCGCGGCGGCGGTGCGATAGCGGGTGGCGAATACTTCGTTCATGGACGTAGCCAGGCTAAGGAAGTTCGCGAATTCGGGGCGATGACGTGGCCGGGGAGGGAGGGTGCGGCCCGGCCGGCGCCGGGGCCGCGGGGCCACGGCTCATGTGAGTTCGGCCTCGGTGACGACCGAGTAGAACTCTTCGGGGGTGGACGCCGCCGCGAGGCGCTCGCGGAAGACGTCGCGGCGCAGCAGGCGCGAGATGCGGCTGAGGGCCTTCACGTGCTGGCCGGCGGCGGCCTCCGGGCCGACGAGCAGGAAAAAGAGCTGCACCGGCCGGCCGTCGAGCGCCTCGAAGTCCACCCCCGGGCGCGCGACGCCGGCGGCGAGCCGCAGCTCGCCGATGGCATCGGACTTCCCGTGCGGGATGGCGACGCCGTGGCCGATCCCCGTGCTCAGCACCTGCTCCCGGTCTCGCACGGCGCGGAGCACGGCCGCCGGGTCGGTGACTCCGTCATCGGGGCCGAGCAGCCCGACGAGCTCTCCGAGGAGCTCGTCCTTCGTCGATGCGCGGAGCGGAATCCTGATCCGCTCGGGGGCGAGCAGCTCCGTGAGCAGCACGAGCACCTCGGGCCGACGGTGAAGGCGCCGGGGCACGCCTCGCGCCCCGGCAGACGAGCTGCAAGGTAATGCTTCGCCGGAGCCGTATCAAGCTGAGGTCGCGGCCCAGAGCGCTGTAACTACGGCGGGGAACCGGAGGTGCGGTGCGGGGGACTATGCCGTGCGCCCATCGCGCAGGTGCAACCCGAGCCCGCTGTGCCGCATGACCGATACGACCGCCCGACCCGACCTGGTCGGCCTGACCCCCACCGCCGCGCGCGAGGCGCTCGCGACGCACTTCGCCGCGCGGCGTGAGCCGGCCTACCGCGTCGACCAGGTGCTCGACTGGCTCTTCGCCAAGCTCGCCGCATCCTTCGACGAGATGACGAACCTCTCGAAGGCCACCCGGACCGCTCTGGCGGAGGCGTTCACGCTGACCGCGCTGGAGCCCGCGAAGATCTCGCGCTCCAGCGACGGCACCGCCAAGCACCTCTGGCGTCTCGGCGATCACGAGCTGATCGAATCGGTGCTGATCCCGACGTCGACGCGCCTCACGCTCTGCATCTCGTCGCAGGCGGGGTGCGCGATGGCGTGCACCTTCTGCGCGACCGGGTGGATGGGATACCAGCGGCAGCTCACGGCGGGCGAGATCGTCGCCCAGTACCGCGGCGCGCGGGCCTGGGCCGCCGAGAACGGCTACGGCGAGATCAGCAACATCGTCTTCATGGGGATGGGCGAGCCGCTGATGAACCGCCAGGCGGTCTTCCCGACGCTGACCATCCTGAACCGGGGCTACGGCGTCGGCGCGCGCCGCATCACCGTCTCCACCGTGGGGATCGTGCCGGGCATCCGGGAGATGGCGCAGATGCCGGAACAGTACCGGCTCGCGATCTCGCTCCACGCGCCCAATCACCACCTCCGCCAGACACTCATCCCGGTGGAGAAGAAGTACCCGCTCCCCGACCTGCTGGAGGCGCTGCGCGAGTTCGACGAGGCCGGCGGGAAGCGGATCACCTTCGAGTACGTGATGATCGATGGAGTGACCGACGCGCTCGATCTCGCCGACGAGCTGGCGGGGCTGGTGGGCGAGTTCACCGCCTTCGTGAACCTCATCCCCTTCAACCCCATTCCGGCGACGGACTGGCGGCCCTCGCCACACGATCGGCTCGCCGAGTTCGCGGCGCGGCTGGAGGCGCGCGGGGTGAGCGCCTTCGTGCGCCAGCCGCGCGGCCAGGACATCGCCGCGGCGTGCGGCCAGCTCAAGGCGGAGGCCACGCACGGGCGGGCGCCTGTGCAGATCGCGCCGCGGGTGAGGCGGGCCGCAGGGCGGTAGGGGTCAGGAATCGGGTTCCGCCGCCGCGGAGTCTGCCGGTGGCGCGGGGATCCCGCTCCAGTCGCGGCCGATGATCACCGTCGCGTCGAGGTAGAGCGTGGAGTCGGGGCGGCTCTGCACGCGGTCGATACCGATCGCCCTCCCGACCTCCTTCGCGACGTCCACACGACCCACGCGGTCGAGCACGATCGAGGAGTCCTGCCCGAACGAGTCGGCGTTGCCGTAGTAGACGACGTCGAACCCGGCGTCGCGCAGGCGCTCGGTCGCGTCGCGCGCGAGGCCGGCGGTCCCCGCGGCATTGAGCACCTCCACCTGCACGTGCCGCCCGGAGGCGACCTCGGCGCTGTCGGCCGCGCCCCCGCTCGCCTTCCCTCCACCGCCCGAGCGCATCCCCGCGATCAGCGACCCCACGAGAACGAGAACGAGAACGGCGGTGAGCACCAGCCCGACGAGTTGAGCGCGCTTCACGCCTCCCCCACCAGCGAGGACCAGAAGGCGGCCGTCTCGGGGCGGATCGGTTTGCCGGCGTCGACGAGATGCCGGATCCGGGAGGCCACGACCTCGCGGAGCACCGCGTCGAGGTCGTGCGGCATCCGGCCGCGCAACTCCGCACGCCACTCGGGCGAGAAGTCGCGGCCCGGCTCGAGGAAGTCGGCGAGGTAGAGGGCGCGCCCTAGCCGGTCCAGGCGCGGGTGGCCGAGGGTGTGGAAGCGCACCGCATCGAGGAGTCGATCGCTGGCCTGGCCGCGCAGCCGCTCGGCGGCGGCGGGGCCGTGCAGCAGGAGCGGGTGCAGGTCGCCGAGCTCCGGCGGGACCAGGGGGCGCAGCCGATCGGCGGGTGCGTCGCGAAGGGAGTCGTGGAGCCACCCCGCGGCAACCCACTCGTCCCGCTCCGCGGGCGGGAGCCCGAGCGCGTCGGCCCACTCGCCGAGCAGCCGCGCCACGCGCTCGATGTGCGCGCGCCGCTCGGGACGCGCATCCGCCCACTCCGGAAGCTCGCCCCGGGCCGCGGCGCGGACCACGTCCGGGAGCTCAGTCGAATCCACGGCGGGCATACGGCTCGAGAATGGCACGGTTGCGAACGGAGGTGTGCGAGACGTAGTTCCACCCCTTCAGCTCCACCCCGCTACCCACCCAGCTGTCGATGATGCGGCATTCCGGGCCCACGACGGTCTCATCGCCGATGGTGGTCTGCCCCTCGATCACCGCCCCCGGATAGATCACGGAGTCGCGGCCGATGCGGACGTCTACGTCGACGAGCACCGTCTCCGGCAGCAGGAAGGTCACTCCGCTCAGCATCAAGTTCCGCACGACGCGGTCACGCACGAGGGCGACGGCATGCGCCAGCGCCTGTCGGTCGCGCACGACCACGCCTGCAGGGACCTCCAGTCTCGCATCGGCCGCGAGCAGGCCGCTGGGCGCTCTCAGCGGCTCGGGGAGGCGGAAGAGTTGAGACAGCCGCTCCCAGTCGAGGTGCGCCGCGGCCGCCAGTCCGGCGCCGGCCGCGACCCATCTCCCCACCGGCGTTTCGAGGAGGGGCTGCAGAGAGCCCGGTGGGACGACGGCGGCTCCGTCGACGACGACGGCGCCCGAAGCGGCGGGGTCGTGCGGAACCGTTTCCAGGCGGGCGAGCTGCTCCGGATCGTCGAGGGTGAGGAGCTCGACGGGCACGGGGAGCTCCTCGAAGATCTCCTCGTGCAGGGTCGGTAGATCGGAGAGAACGACGATGCGCTCCGGCCGCGGAGCGAGCTCGCAGAGCGCCGAGGCGGGATGCCAGAGTAGCGGGCGCCCGGCGATCGGGTGGAGGAAGACCGGAAGTCGCGATCGCATCTCCTCCGCCGAGACGCCCGCTGCCAGCACGATCCCGGTCCAGCTCTCCATTTCGTCAGAGGCTTTCGGCGCGGATGTGGTCCCTGCGAATCCGGTTCTGCTCGTCGACGAAGATGAAGACCGGCCGGTAATCGGCGATCTCCTCCTCGCCGTACTGACCGTAGCTGATGATGATCACCTTGTCGCCCCGCTGCACCAGCCTGGCGGCGGCGCCGTTGAGGCAGATCTCACCCGAGCCGCGGGCACCCTCGATGACGTACGTCTCCAGCCGGGCCCCGTTGTCGACGTCGACGACGTGCACCTGCTCGTACGGCAGCAGGTTGGCTGCCTCCATCAGGTCCGGGTCGATAGTGATCGACCCCACGTAGTGCAGATCGGCACCGGTCACCGTCGCCCGGTGGATCTTCGATTTACACATCACTCGCATCATGGCGATCCATCCTCCGTCGGGTCACGATTCCAGGATCGTGTTGTCGATGAGCCGCGTGGCACCGACTCGCGCGGCAACAGCGCATACCGCCCGATCGCCGATCCGTTCCAGGGGCGCCAGGGTGTCGGGGTCCACCACCTCGGCGTACTCGACCTCCACGCCCGGGCCCGCGGCCTCGCGCAGCGCCTCGCGGAACGGCCCGGCCGCCCGCTCTCCGGACGCGAAGAGTGAGCGACACCGTGCCAGCGCCCGCGAGAGGGACCGCGCCCGGACCCGTTCCTCGTCCGTCAGGTAGCGGTTGCGCGAGCTCATGGCCAGCCCGTCCGGCTCGCGGACGATGGGCCCGCCCACGACCGCGATCGGGTAATCGAGGTCCAGCACCATGCGCCGGATGAGGGTGAGCTGCTGGTAGTCCTTCTCGCCGAAGACCGCGACGTCCGGGGCGAAGATGCCGAAGAGCTTGGCGACGACGGTGAGGACGCCCCGGAAGTGGCCGGGCCGGCTGGCGCCGTCGAGGCCGTCCACTCCGCGCTCGGGCACGACGACGGTAGCCGGTTCCCCATCCGGGTACATCTCGCGGGTGGACGGAGCGAAGACGAGGTCGACGCCCGCCTCCCGGGCGAGCGCGGCGTCGCGCTCCAGATCGCGCGGATAGCGGTCGAGGTCCTCGGTGGGGCCGAACTGGAGGGGATTGACGAAGATGGAGAGCGCCGTGCGACCGGCGTGCCGCTTCGCCAGCTCGACGAGCGAGAGATGGCCCGCGTGGAGGGCCCCCATCGTGGGAACGAGCGCGACACGCTCCCCCGCGCCACGCACGTCGCGCACCCACTCGCGCACCTCGGCCTTCGTCCGGACGAGTCGCATGGGGCTCAGAAGGTGTGCTCGGCGCCGGGATAGGCGCGGCCCTTCACCGCCTCGACGTAGTCGCGCACGCCCGCGTCCGCAACTTCGGCGAGCTCCGCGAAGCGGCGCAGGAAGCGCGGCCGGAAGTCGGGGTTGAGACCGAGCATGTCCGGCAGCACGAGGACCTGGCCGTCACAGTCGGGCCCGGCGCCGATGCCGATCGTCGGAATGGAGAGACTCCGCGTCACCTCGCCGGCGAGCTCGCCCGGCATGAGCTCGAGGACGATGGAGAAGGCGCCCGCCGCCTCGATCCTCACGGCCTCGGCGACGAGCCGCTCGCGGGCCCCGGCCTCACGGCCCTGCACCCGCGAGCCGCCGAGCGCGTGGACGGATTGCGGGGTGAAGCCGAGGTGGCCCATCACGGGAATGCCCGCGCCCACGATCGCCGCCACCGTCTCCGCGATCTCGGGCGAGCCGCCCTCGAGCTTGACCGCCGATGCACCGGTCTCCTGGAGGATGCGGCCCGCGTTGCGGATCGCCTCCTCGCGCGAGACCTGATAGGTGAGGAAGGGCAGGTCGACGACGACGAGAGCGCGCTCCACGCCGCGGCGCACGGCCGCGCCGTGGCGGATCATGTCGTCGAGGGTGACGGCGAGCGTGGAATCGAGCCCCAGCACCACCTGGCCGAGCGAGTCCCCGACGAGCACGACGTCCGCGCCCGCGCGATCCACCAGGCGGGCGAAGAGGTAGTCGTAGGCCGTGAGCACGGCGATCCTCTCGCCGCGCGCCTTCATCTCACGCAGGCCGAGGGTGGTGACCCTCGGCGCCGCACCACCGCTGTGCGTGGACATCCGCAGCTCCGCTCCCGTGCTGTCCGGGGAGCCGCCGACGCGGCTCGAAAAAGCCCGGAAATCCTTGCATTTCCTGCTTGTTGACGCGCTGAGAAGCTAATCCCATCTTCCGGGGGTGTCAAACGCACTCGTCTACGATCCGCTCCTCGTCCGCTACCTCGCCGGGGAGCTGGATCAGCGCCTCCGGGGCCGCGCCTGCGCAGCGGCCCCGGTCTTTGCCTCGGGCCGCAGCGCCGTGCTTCCGCTCGACGGTGGGGAGGCGCTCGCCCTCGATCTCCACCCCCGCCACGGCTGGATCCGGCTCGTCCCCTGGGACTCGGACGCGGAGGAGCTCGACGCGCTCTGCCTCGGGGTGGAAGCGCCGCCCGACGAGCGCCGATTCGCGGTACGCCTGCACGCGGGTGAGCGCTTCCGCGCGCTCTCGCGCCGGCTGGTGGTGGAGCTGCACACGAACCAGTGGAACGCCCTGCTCGTCTCCGAGGAGGACGACCGGATCCTCTCGGTGCTCTGGGGGCGCACGGCGGGCGAGCGCGTGCTGCAGCCGGGAGCCGTCTACCGGTCACCGGCCGCGGCGCCGCGCTACGGCGCCGGCGCGGTGCTGGAGATCGAGGCGCGCGCGGAGTGGCGGCTGCGGATCGGGGCCGCCGCCCCGTCCGCGCGGCGCAGGGCGCTGCTGGCGGGCTTCGCGTACACGGGCAGCGCGAACGCGCGGGCGGTGCTCGGTACGGCGGAGGAGGACGAAGGAGGCGACGCGCTCTGGGACGCCTTCGCGCGCTGGTGGTGGCTGCGCTCGCTCCCCGAGTCCGAGCCCGTGCTCCTGCGCGTGGAGGCGGGACTCCTTCCCTACCCTATCCCCTTGCCGGGCCACGATGCGGAGCCGGCGGACTCGCTGCTCGACGCGATGACCGCGGCAGCGCTGGCGGGGGGCGGAGCGGGCACGGAGGTCCGGACGCATCCCGGTACCGCAGCCGTGGAACGTCGCCTGGCGGCGGCGGAGAAGCGGGTCGAGCGCCTGGAGAGCCAGCTCGCCGGGGCGGGCGAAGCCGCGCGGATGCGGCACTGGGGCGACCTCCTCCTCGCCCGCAAGCGGCTCGTCCCCCACGGCGCGGAGAAGGTGAAGCTGCAGGACTGGGGCGGTCGCCTCGTCGAGGTACCGCTCGACCCGACGCTCTCCGCGGCGGAGAACGCGACCCGCTGGTACGACGAGGCCCGCAGGCGGGAGCGCGCGGACGCGCGGCTGCCGGAGCTGCTCGCGGCGGCGCGCGGGGAAGTCGGCCGCTGGGAGGCGGCCCTCGCGGCGCTCCGTGCAGGGGAGACGCCGGAGTGGCTGGAGGAAGTGCTGGGAGAACAGGGATCGGCGCCGGCGGAGGGGGAGGAGCTCTCTCGCCCCTACCGGACGTACCGCACCTCGGGCGGCCTGGAGGTGCGGGTGGGGAAGAACGCCCGGGACAACGACCGGCTCACCTTCGCGCACTCCGCTCCGGGCGACGTGTGGCTGCACGCGCGCTCGGTTCCGGGCTCGCACGTCATCCTCCGCTGGCGGGACGAAGGGGCCCCTCCGGCGCGCGACCTCGGGGAGGCCGCGGCGCTCGCCGCGCTCTTCAGCAAGGCCCGGTCGTCCAGCCTCGTCCCCGTGGACTGGACGCGGCGGAAGTACGTCCGGAAGCCGCGTGGCGCCCCCCCGGGCGCGGTGGTGCCCCAGCGCGTGCGCACCCTCTTCGTGGAGCCGGACGCGGCGGTGGAGGCGCGGATGCGGGGGGAGGTGTGAACGGGTGAGCGGGTGAACGGGGGCTTCGCAGCAGGCTTCTCGCCGGGCGCCTGAAATCGGTGCAAGGGCCGCACGAAGTCCGCCTTCGCGGACCGGGGCCCGGGCATCGCGCCGATGCCCGGGCCCCCGGTGCACCTGGCACCTTGCACATGGCACTCGGTACCTGGCACGTCCGTTCAGAGAATGTACCGCCGCAGGTCCTCGTCCTCGACGACGTCCTTCAGCCGCGCCTGCACCGCGTCGGCATCGATGCGGATCTCGCGCCCGCCGTTCTCGTCGGGGAGCTCGAAGAGGAACTGCTCCAGGAGCGTCGTCAGCACCGTGTGCAGACGGCGCGCGCCGATGTTCTCCATCCGGTCGTTGAGCGAGGCCGCGATGTGCGCAACGGCCTGAACGCCGTCGTCCGTGAAGGTGAGCGTCGCACCGTCTGCGGCGACCAGGGCGCTGTACTGCGTGAGCAGCGCGTTCTTCGGCTCCTTCAGGATGCGGACGAAGTCTTCCTGCGTGAGGTTCTTCAGCTCCACCCGGATCGGGAAGCGGCCCTGTAGCTCGGGAATGAGGTCCGAGGGCTTCGCGACGTGGAAGGCTCCGGCCGCGATGAAGAGGACGTGGTCGGTCTTCACCATCCCGTACTTCGTCTGGACGGTCGACCCCTCGACGATCGGGAGCAGATCGCGCTGCACGCCCTCGCGCGAGACGTCGGGCCCCTGTCCCCCGCGCTCGCCCGCAACCTTGTCGATCTCGTCGAGGAAGACGATCCCGCTCTCCTCCACCCGCTCCAGCGCCTCGTCCACCACCTCGTCGAGGTTGACCAGTTTGTCCAGCTCTTCCTGCAGGAGGATGCGCCTCGCTTCGGCGACCGTGACCTCCCGTTTCTTCGTCTTCTTGGGAAGGAGATCCTGCAGCATCTCCGAGAAGTTGAAGTCCATCCCCTCCATGCCGCCCATCGGGACCATCATGTTCTCGAGCGGGAGCGACTGCTGGACCTCGACCTCCACCATCCGCTCCTCCATCTTCTCCTCGCGCAGCAGCGTGCGCAGCTTCTCGCGCGTGCGCTCGTGCCGCTCCTGGAGCTCGGACTTCTCGCCCTTCCCCTCCTCGTCCGTCGGGCGGACCTCGCCGCCCGAGGAGACGATGAAGGCCCGTATGGAGGCGCTCCCGTCCGCGTTCTCGACCGGCGCGCCGTCCTGAAGCGGCGGCAGGAGCAGCTCCAGGAGCCGCTCCTCGACGCGCTGCTCCGCGACCTCCTGGACCTCGTCCTCGCGCTCGTTGCGCACCATGTTGACCGCGAAGTCGACCAGGTCGCGGATCATCGACTCCACGTCGCGGCCCACGTAGCCCACCTCCGTGAACTTCGACGCCTCCACCTTGACGAAGGGCGCTCCGGCGAGCTTCGCCAGCCGCCGCGCGATCTCCGTCTTTCCCACGCCCGTCGGCCCGATCATGATGATGTTGTTCGGGACGATCTCCTCGCGCAGGTCCTCCTGCACGCGCTGGCGCCGCCAGCGGTTGCGCAGGGCGATGGCAACCGCCTTCTTCGCGGCGTCCTGGCCCACGATGTACTTGTCGAGCTCGGCCACGATCTGGCGCGGCGTGAGCTCGTCGAGCCAGGGGAGCGTCTCGTCGGCCGCAAGCGCGTCCGTCTTCTCGGCCTCGACTTCAATCGTCGACATGTTCCTTCCTCAGTCGAGCTCCAGAACGGTGATGTTCTGGTTCGTGTAGATGCAGATCTCACCGGCGATGGTCAGGCCCCGCCTTACAATCTCGGCGGCCGAAAGATCCGTGTTCTCGCGCAGCGCGCGGGCCGCTGCCAGCGCGTAGGGCCCACCGGAGCCGATCGCCACGATCTCGTCGTCCGGCTCGATCACGTCGCCGTTGCCGGAGACGAGGAAGAGATTCTGCTTGTCGGCGACCGCGAGCAGCGCTTCGAGCTTGCGCAGCACCCGGTCCGAGCGCCAGTCCTTCGCCAGCTCCACCGCGGCGCGGGAGAGATTCCCGGGGTAGCGCTCCAGCTTCTCCTCGAACTTCTCGAAGAGGGTGAACGCGTCCGCGACCGAGCCCGCGAAACCGGCGAGCACCTTGCCGTCGCGGATCTTGCGGACCTTCTGCGCCGTCCCCTTCATCACCGTTTCCCCGAACGTCACCTGCCCATCCCCTCCGAGCGCGACCCTCCCGTTCTTGCGCACGGCCAGGATCGTGGTGGCGTGGAACTTGATCTCGGACATCAATTCGATCGCTCCGCTCTTCCGTTTCTCTCGTGCGTCAGGAGCCAGCGCTTCAGCGCCACGCCCTCCCCGGCGCCCCAGTCCCCCATGTAGCCGCCGATCCCTCCGTCGGCCGCGAGCACGCGGTGGCAGGGAATCAGGATCGGGATGGGATTGCGGCCGTTCGCCTGCCCCACCGCCCTCGAAGCGCCGGGCCGGCCCAGCTCCCGCGCGATCTCCCCGTACGACCGCGTCTCACCGTACGCGACCCGCCGCAGCGCCGCCCAGACCGAACGCTGAAAGTCGGTCCCCCCGGGACGGAGCGGGACCGAAAACTCCCGCCGCGCGCCGGCGAAGTACTCGTCGAGCTCCCGTTCGAGCCGCGCACCGAGCGCGTCGCCGCGCGGCGGCGCATCGATCGTACCCGCCGGCGGGTGCGCACCCTGCCGCCAGAAGCGCAGCCCCGTCACCGCCTCGGCGTCGTACTCGGCCAGGAGCGGGCCGACGGGGGAGGAGAGCAGAAGACGCATGGGTGGTCGTCGGTCGTCGGTCGTCGGTCGTCGGTCGTCGGTCGTCGGTCGTCGGTCGTCGGTCGTCGGTCGTCGGTCGGAGGGAGCGCACCGCAGCCGTCGCCGTGCAAGGCCGACGACCTACGACCCTGCTACCGGCCTTTGAACTCCGCCGCGCGGCGCTCCAGGAAGGCGCGCATGCCCTCGCGCACGTCGTCGGTCGCGGCGAGGAGGCCGAAGAGGTCCGACTCGTGGGCGAGGCCGTCGTCCAGGTCCATCTCCAGGCCGCGAGTCACGGACTCGATCGCGAGGGCCACGGCCACGGGCCCGTTCGCGAGGATCCGCGCGAGGAGAGCGCGCGATTCCACGAGGAGCTGCTCGTGCGGCACGACCCGGTTCACGAGCCCCATCCCCAGCGCGCCGGACGCGTCGACCGGCTCGCCGGTGAGGATCATCTCGAGGGCGCGCCCCTTCCCTACTACCCGCGGGAGGCGAAGCGTGCCCCCGTAGCCGGGGATGATGCCCAGTTTCACCTCGGGAAGGCCGAAGCGCGCGTTCTCCGCGGCCACGCGAAGGTGGCACGCGAGAGCGAGCTCGCAGCCGCCGCCCAGGGCGAAGCCGTTCACCGCGGCGACGATCGGCTTCCGCGAGAGCTCGATCTCGCGGAAGACGCGCTGGCCGAGCCGACTCACCTCCACCCCCTCGATGGGGCCCATCGCCACCAGTTCGGCGATGTCCGCGCCCGCCACGAACGCCTTCGGCCCGCTCCCGGTGACGATCGCGCCGCGCACGTCCGCCTCGTCGCCGAGGCGCCGGACGGCGGCGCCCAGCTCCTCGATCGTCCGGCGGTCGAGCGCATTGAGCTTTTCAGGCCGGTCGATCGTGAGGGTCGCGATCCCGGCCTGAACGTCGTACCTCAGGTTCTGATAGTCGGACATGCGCGGCGGGTGGCGAGAGGCGGTTCGCAACCGTCCGGAGCGGCGGCCGACCGGCGCGCCGCCCGTCAGCCCGGCTGGGCGGGGCGGCGGTTGCGGCGGCGACTCACGGTGAAGCCGATCGCCTGGCCCCGGTCGGCGCCGGCCTGCGCCACCGTCTCCACCGTGAAGCGGCGTATGGCGCCCTCGGGGTCGTCCACGGTGACTTCGACGTCCACCCCGAGCTCCTCCGACTGGATCCGCGTGCGAACTCGGGGACCCGGCTCGGCCTGCGGCGGCTCCGGATTCCGGAAAAGTGTCTTTGTGGACTGGCGCCCGGAGGACAGGTCGCGCGTGACCTTCACCTGATAGAACCAGTCGGGCTGATAGCTCACGACGTAGCTCCGGCCGAGCTGATCCTCGCCTCTGCCTTCGCGATTATGTCGTGCCATCGGGGCCTCCGCCAAACGTGCAGGGGAATGGGGTACCGTCTCCGTTGAATCTCTGACGGGCGCCGCGTTCTTGTCAAGAATCTCGAATTAAAGGCGGAACGGCACGATGGAGAAAGTCAGGAAAAAGATGATAATGCACGCCCACCCCACACCGCGCCTCCAGCCGGAGACGGGGGTGCCCGGGTCGAAGACGGGAGGATGAGCGACCGAGGCACGGCCGAGGAGGAGGATGAGCCCCAGCCAGAACCACCAGCCCATCCAGCCGCCCCACTGGGGGTTGCCCAGCGCGAGCAGCACCAGCAGGAAGAGCCACGCGACCGGGCGCTGCAGCCGCTCGAAGAGTGCGTAGACGACGTGGCCGCCGTCGAGCTGAGAGAGCGGGAAGAGGTTGAGGGCGGTCACGAAGAGGCCGATCCACCCGGCGACCGCGAGCGGGTCCAGCCGGAGGACGCCATGACCGCGCCCCACCAGCTCGCTGGCCCACTGAAAGAGGGGCGAGCTCCCGAGCCAGAGCGGCTCGCCCGCGTAGACGGCGACGAAGCGTGAGCCGGCCCACGGCACCGGTCCCAGCGGAGTGCTCCAGTGGAGGCCGAGGAGCACGGCGGGAATCGAGAGGACGAAGCTGACGAGCGGCCCGGCGGCGCCCACGTCGAGCAGCATCACCCGGTTGACGAGCGCCGAGCGGAGCCGGATGAAGGCGCCGAAGGTGCCGATGATGTTGAGGAAGTTGGGCGCCGGGATGAAGTACGGCGGCGATGCGTCGATCTTCAGCCGCCGTGCCACCAGATAGTGCCCGAGCTCGTGGCCGAGGAGGATGACCATGAGTGGAACCGAGAACCGCAAACCCGGTACAAGCTCCCCAATGCGAGGCCAGACGGGCACGAGGATCTGCCAGGCGCCCACGGCCAGCGGAATCGACGCCAGCGGCTCCCTACCGGCGAAATAGGCTCCCGCGATGGTGGTCGTCAGCAGGCTCAGCAGGGCCAGGGCGACGTGCAGCCACCAGCGCTCGCGGCGCCGCGGCCGCAGGGGCCGCACCAGGGTGAGATGAACACCATCGGGCGTCTGGTGCAGAAAGTGCGTCCCCCCCCATTCGGCCAGCGCGGATCGCACCTCTGGATCCTCCGGCCGCAGGCCCGGATGGAGCACTCCCTGCACGATTTCGTCCTCGCGAATGACGACGATGCGGTAGACCGCAAACAAGCTCAACCATTCGGTCACGGAAGCCTTGACCCCAATTTTCGTGCGCACTATGTTGGGCGAATCGTCTCCCGACAATACGGATCCTCACCTCGGCGCCGTGCGCCCCTCCTGTAAGTCGGCACTCTCGAAACAACGGTAGAGAATGCGACCGGCGGCACCCACTGGGGGTGCTGTGCCGTGAACCAGTACTATTCGGAGCAGATCGTGGATATATCCGCACTCAAGTCCAAGACCGTCGCCGAGCTGCACGAGATGGCGGAAGGCCTGAACATCTCCAATTACTCCGGCCTCCGCAAGCAGGACCTGATCTTCCGGATCGAGCAGAACCTGCTCGATTCGGAGGTCGTCCTGCGCGGCGAGGGGGTCCTCGAGGTGCTCCCGGAGGGCTACGGCTTCCTGCGCTCGCAGGACTGGAACTATCTCTACGGTCCCGACGACATCTACGTCTCACCGAGCCAGATCAAGCGCTTCGACCTGCGCACGGGCGACACCGTGCTCGGGCAGGTGCGCCCGCCGAAGGAGGGCGAGCGCTACCTGGCGCTGCTGAAGGTGGAGAAGGTCAACGGCGACGACCCGGACAAGGCCAAGCACCGCATCGCCTTCGACAACCTGCGCCCGCGCTACCCGGACGAGCGCATCGCGCTGGAGAGCAAGAGCGCGGACATCTCGATGCGTGTCATGGACCTCATGGCGCCGCTGGGCAAGGGGCAGCGCGGCCTGATCGTGGCGCCGCCGAAGGCCGGTAAGACGATCCTGATGCAGAAGATCGCCAACGCGATCACCGAGAACCACCCGGAGGTGCACCTCATCGTGCTGCTCATCGACGAGCGGCCGGAGGAGGTCACCGACATGGAAGAGAACGTGAAGGCGGAGGTGATCTCGTCGACCTTCGACGAGCCCGCCGATCGCCACACGCAGGTGGCCGAGATGGTGCTGGAGAAGGCGAAGCGCCTCGTCGAGCACGGCCGCGACGTGGTGATCCTGCTCGACTCGATCACCCGTCTCGCCCGCGCTTACAACGTGACGGTGCCGCACTCCGGAAAGATCCTCTCCGGCGGCGTGGACGCCCATGCGCTCCACAAACCGAAGCGCTTCTTCGGCGCGGCCCGCAACATCGAGGAGGGCGGCTCGCTCACCATCGTCGCCACCGCCCTGGTCGAGACCGGCAGCCGCATGGACGAGGTGATCTTCGAGGAGTTCAAGGGGACCGGGAACATGGAGCTGGTGCTCGACCGCCACATCGCGGACAAGCGGATCTTCCCGGCGATCGACATCAACCGCTCGGGGACCCGCAAGGAGGATCTCCTCCTCGACGAGACCGAGCTCAGCCGGGTCTACCTGCTGCGCAACTTCCTCTCGGACATGCCCCCCGCCGAGGCGATCGAGTTTCTCCTGGGCCGCATGAAGAAGACCAAGAACAACAAGGACTTCCTGGACTCGATGGCCAAGGGCGGGTGAACGGGAGCTACGAGTTACGAGTTTCGAGTTACGAGTTACGAGTTGAGCGGGCCCGGGCATCACTCCGATGCCCGGGCCCCCGCGCACTTGGCACTTGGCACTTGGCACTCGTGCCTTTACTCCTCGATCGCTCCCCGGTAGCGAGGGTGGACGACCAGCTCGCCGTCCTCGATCACCTGCCGGTCCCAGGGAAAGACGACGAGGTCGTCGGTGGCGAGGGCGTGGAAGTCGGGCGCGTAGCCGGTGGTGCGGCAGAAGACGGTGGCGGTGCGGATCTCGGCGGGAAGCACGTCTCGCAGGGTGGCGAGGGCGAGGCGCAGCGTGTCGCCGCTGGTGGTGATCTCGTCCACGAGCAGGACGCGCCGTCCCTGCGCCTGGACGGGCGCGGTGCCGAGCAGCTGCGGAGTCTCTCCGGCGGAGCGACGGGTGATCTTCATGCTGTAGAAGTCCACCTGCAGAATGTCCGCGATGACGGCGCCGGGAAGGACGCCGGCGGTGGCGATCCCGATGACGAGGTCCGGGTCGTACCCGCCATAGACCCGAAGGGCGAGGGCGCGGCAGAGCTCGCCGAAGAGCGTCCAGGAGAGTTCGAAGACCTCCGGCGGCGCCGTCTCGGCGCCGGCAGGAGAGAATGAGCCGGCGGCGTCTAGCATGGGAGCCTCCGCGTGGGTGAAGGGAGAGCGCGAGGCCCGGCGTTCAAGCTCCGTGCCCGATCGTGCGCCTTCCTTGACGCGCGGGCCGTCGCGACTACTCTTCACGCCTCCGGAACCCACGCCGAGGGGACGTATGAGCGAGTCGGACCTGAGGGCCCGCGCGGACGAGCGCTTCCAGCGCGCGCTGACAGAGAGCGGTGCGCGCGACCCGCGCGACTTCTACCGCGTTCAGCTGCGGGAGCTGCGGGAGCGCGACGAGAGCGCCTTCCGTCGCGCGCTCGCCTACTTCGAGACGCGGCTCGTGCCCGCGGTGGCCGCTCCAGAGAGCGACCCGATCGCCGAGTGGCTCGAATACGGCCGCGTGCTCGCCGAGCTCGGAACGCCGGGCTCGGCGGTACAGATCGACGCGACGGGCCGCGCACACCCCTATGCCCCACCCGTGCCGCTCGACCACCTCGTCCTGCATCTCCCCACCAGCACGCGCGAGACGGCGGTCGTGGTCGGCCTGCCCCCCCAGCTCTCCCCCGCACAGCGAGCGGCCTACGAGCTACTCGTCCGACGTTCGCTCGGCTGAGGCACCGATGTTGATGCAGAACCGGCGAGGTGCTCCGCACGCGACCGGTGTCGCGCCGGCCCCGCCGTTCCCCATCGACGCGACGCGACATGCCCGGACCCCGTAAGCCACCCCTCGTTCTCGCCCGCTGGGAGATCCGCCCGGCGGGCGGCAGCCCGACGATCCGTGGGGAGCTGCGCGCTCCGCGGGGTCCGGCTCCATCGACCGTGGTCGTTCTCCACACCCGCGCAGCGGACACCGGCGGCCGGGAGCTCCTCCGCTCCCTCGCACGGGCGATAGCGCACCACGGCCACGCGGCACTCTCCGTGGATGAGCCACACGTGGCCGATGAGATCCGCAGCGTGCTCGACGCGGCGACGGGCGGGCGGCTCTTCCCTCATCCGCCGCGCCGCGTCGCGCTGCTCGGTCACGCCGGGGGTGCACCGGAGGCGATCGATGCCGCCGCCGATCCGCGCGTCGACGCGCTCGTCACCTGGCCCGTGGCCGCGAGCGGTTCGCAGGGCGGTCTCGTGAGCGCCGCGGCGCGGGTCACCGTTCCGTGGCTCGTCGTCGGTGAGGAGGACGGGGCCGCGGACGCCGTGCTCCGCTGGCTCGATCGGCAGCTCGCGGGAGCGGAGTGACCCGGCTATTGTGATTCGCCGGGAGCCTAGTTATCCTCTCCGGATGGCCGTGCCCCGTCGCGGCCCGGCCGTCGTGGGAGAAGCGAATCATCCGTCCTTTTCTGGAGATCGATATGCCGTACGTGATCGCGGAGCCGTGCAT
>DASSTO010000103.1:0-8333 GCA_035707865.1 Longimicrobiaceae bacterium
GCCCCGTGGCACGACTTGTACTTCTTCCCGCTGCCGCACGGGCAGGGGTCGTTGCGGCCGACCTTCGCGGCGGTGGTCACGGGCTTCGGCTTGGGCTGCTCCTCGCCGCCGCGGTTGGTGACGAGCTCCTGCGGCTGCGGCCGCACGGCGCGCATGGGGTTGACGCCCATCGCGAGGGCGGAGTCGACCTCGGGGGAGCGGGCCGGGGGAGCCGTCCCGTCCGTGGTGGGCTCCATCGGGCCGCGGCTGGCGCGCTGCCCGGGCGCGAACATCGGCGGGGGCGGCGGCGCGGCCTCGACGCGCGCGCGGAAGAGCAGGCGCGCGATGGAGGAGGTGATGTCGGTCATGAGGTCCACGAACATGTCGTAGGCCTCCTGCTTGTACTCGATGAGCGGGTCCTTCTGGACCCAGCCCCGGAAGCCGATCGACGCCTTGAGCTGGTCGAGGTCGTAGAGGTGGTCCTTCCACCGCTCGTCGATCGTGCTGAGCACGATGTAGCGCAGCAGCTCCTCGGAGTGCGCGCCGAAGTGGGCGAGCTGCGCCTGGAACTTCGCGCGCGCCAGGCCGAGCAGGTACTCGTCCAGCTCCGCTCGCGAGTCGAACTCCGCGGCGCCTTCGTCGTCACGCGGCAGCCGGTCGGCGATGATGAAGAAGTCGATCTCCAGCCGACGGCGCAGCTCCGCGAGGTTCCACTCCTCGACGTGGCTGCCCTCGGGCGCGGTCTCGTCGAGGAGCCGGCCGATCGTCTTCTCGACCATGTCCCACGCCTCGCCCTTCAGGTCCTCGCCGCCTTCGAGGGCGAAGGTGCGCAGGTCGTAGATCACCTCGCGCTGCTGGTTCATCACGTCGTCGTAGTCCAGCAGCCGCTTGCGCGCGTCGAAGTTCTGCGCCTCCACGCGCTTCTGCGCGTTCCCGATGGAGCGCGTGATCAGCGCGTGCGTGATGACCTCCCCCTCCTCCGCGCCCATCCGGTCCATCACCGAGGCGATGCGGTCGCTCCCGAAGAGCCGCATCAGGTCGTCCTCGAGTGAGAGGAAGAACTGCGAAGCGCCCGGGTCGCCCTGGCGCCCCGCGCGCCCGCGCAGCTGCCGGTCGATGCGCCGCGACTCGTGGCGCTCGGAGCCGATGATGTGCAGCCCGCCGATCTCCTCCAGCGTCTCCCCGTCCTCCTCTACCAGGCGGGACTCCGTCACGCCCGGCCCGAGCTTGATGTCGGTGCCGCGGCCGGCCATGTTCGTCGCGATCGTCACGGCGCCCGGCTGCCCGGCCTCGGCCACGATCTGCGCCTCGCGCCCGTGGTACTTGGCGTTCAGCACCTCGTGCGGGATCCCGCGACGCTTCAGCATGCGCGAGAGCGTCTCCGACGTGTCCACGCTCACCGTGCCCACCAGCACCGGCAGCTGCGCCCCGTGCAGCCGCTCCACCTCTTCGATGATGGCGTTGTACTTCTCGCGCTTCGTCTTGTAGACCAGGTCGTGCCGGTCCTCGCGGATCACCGGGCGGTTCGTCGGGATCACCATCACGTCCAGGCCGTAGATCTGGTGGAACTCGGCCTCCTCCGTCTCCGCCGTGCCCGTCATCCCGGCGATCTTGTCGTACATCCGGAAGTAGTTCTGGATGGTGATGGTGGCGAGGGTCTGCGTCTCCCCCTTCACCGTCACCCCCTCCTTCGCCTCCACCGCCTGGTGCAGCCCGTCGCTCCAGCGGCGGCCGGCCATCATGCGGCCCGTGAACTCGTCGACGATGACGATCTGGCCGTCCTGCACCACGTACTGCTCGTCCTTGTTGAAGAGCGCGTAGCCCTTCAGGAGCTGGTGGATGACGTGGATCTTCTCGCTCTTCTCCGCGTACTCGCGCTCGAGCGCCTCGCGCCGCTCGCGCTTCTCGTCGGCGGAGAGCGTCGGGTCGTCCTCGATGTGGCCCACCGCCTCGGAGAGGTCGGGCACCACGAAGCCCCTCTTGTCGTCGGGCGCGAGGACGTCGAGGCCCTGGTCGGTCAGGTGCGCGTTGTGGCCTTTCTCGTCCATCGCGAAGAGCAGCACCTCCTCGAACTCGTGGAGGTCCTTGTCGCGCATGTGGTCGCCCTCGACCTTGAGGATGAGCTTCTGCAGACGCGGGTCGTCCGAGAAGATCTTCGCCAGGCGCTTGTTCTTCGGCATTCCGCGCTTGGCGAGGAGGAGCTTCTCCCCCGCCTCGTAGTCGTTCCCCTCCGCGAGCGCGCGCTCGGCCTCGCCGATCAGCTCGGTGACGATCTTCGTCTGGCGGCGGAAGAGGTCCGCCACCGCCGGATTGTAGCGGGCGTAGGCGCTGTTGGTCTCCGTCGCCACCGGCCCCGAGATGATCAGCGGCGTGCGCGCCTCGTCGATCAGGACGGAGTCGACCTCGTCGATGATGGCGTAGTAGTGCCTGCGCTGCACCCGCTGATCGAGCGAGTGCACCATGTTGTCGCGCAGGTAGTCGAAGCCGAACTCGTTGTTCGTGCCGTAGGTGATGTCGGCCAGGTAGGCGCCGCGTCGCTCGGGCGTGCCGGGCTCGTAGAGGTCGATGCAGTCGACGGTGAGCCCCAGGTAGTTGTAGAGGTGCCCCATCCACTCCGAGTCGCGCTGCGCCAGGTACGAGTTCACCGTCACCAGGTGCACGCCGCGGCCGGCGAGCGCGTTCAGGTAGAGCGGCATCGTGGCGACGAGCGTCTTCCCCTCACCGGTCGCCATCTCGCCGACCTTCCCCTCGTGCAGCGCGATCCCGCCGATGAGCTGCACGTCGTACGGCACCATGTCCCAGACGAGCTTCTGGCCGGTGACCGCCACCTCGCTGCCCACGAGCCGGCGACACGCCTCCTTCACCGTCGCGTACGCCTCCGGGAGGATCTCGTCCAGCGCGGCCTGCACCGCCTCGTGCAGCTGCTTCTCCACCACGCCGATGCGTACCGCGAGGTCCTCGCGCTCCGACGCGCTCTCCGCCGCCCGCTTCGCCTCGCGCAGCCCCTCCAGCTCGGCGTCGAGCTCGTGCGTGTGCTCGCGGATGATCGCGCGGAACTTGTCCGTCTGCGCCTTCAGCTCCTCATCCGAGACCTGCTGCAGTCGCTCCCATTCCGCGTTGATCTGGTCGACCACCGGGGTCATTCTCTTCACCTCGCGCGCGTGTCGCGTGCCGAGGATGTTGCGGACGAGTTCCTTGAACATGATCGATCTCAGTTAACGGCTATCAGCTATCGGCTATCAGCCATCAGCCCGGCTACGGATAGCCGACAGCTGATAGCTGATAGCTACTTGTACAATCCCTCGCCCTCGATGATCTCCCGCACCGGATCGGGTACCAGGTAGCGGATCGGCTCTCCCTCGTGGACGCGGCGGCGGATCTCGGAGGCGGAGATGTCGACGCGCGTGACGGGGATCCGCAGCACGCCCTCGACCTCGCCCGTCGCCTCCCCACCGCGCTCGAAGGTCACCAGCCGCGCGAGCCGCATCACCTCGTCCGGCTCCCGCCAGGTCGGCAGATCCCGAAGGGCGTCGGCGCCGATCAGGAAAAAGAGCTCGCACCGGGGACAGCGCCGCTGCAACTCGCGGAGGGTGTCCACGGTGTACGAAGCGCCGCCGCGGCGCAACTCCAGATCGTCCACCTCGAAGCGCGGGTCGCCGTCCACCGCCGCGAGAACCATCCGCAACCTCTGCTCGGCCGTGGCCTGGACGGTGGAGCGCTTGTGCGGCGGCCGCGCGGAGGGGACGAAGACCACCCGGTCCAGCTCCAGCGCCGCGCACGTCTCGGAGGCGACGATCAGGTGACCCACGTGGGGCGGATCGAAGGTCCCCCCGAGGACGCCGATCCGCACCCTCGCCTCACGACGCCGGGGCCCGCAGAGCCTGCGCCTGGCTGCTCTGGGGGTAATCCTTCAGGAGCTGCTGGCGCGCCTGCTCCGCGTCCTCCACGTAACCCATGATCTTGTAGCACTCCGCCAGCTCCTGCAGCGCCGCGGGAGCGGAGCTCGTCTGCGGGTACTGCGAGACGACCATCCGGAAGTAGACCACCGCCGAGTCGTACGCCTTGCGCTTCGCGTAGAACCGACCGGTGTCGAAGAGCTTCTCCGCGAGCTTGTCCTGCAGCTGGTCGACGTACTTCTTCGCCTGCGTCGCCTGCGTCGTGCCGCCGAAGTTGTCGGCGACCGACTGGCAGTGCGTGAGCGCGGCGCGCGTGTACTCCTGGTCGAGCGCCGGCTTCGGCGAGAGATGGACGTACGCCTGGCAGATGGCGAAGCGCGCGTCCAGGTCGTGGGGGCTGCCGGGGAAGTCCTCGACGAGGCGCTGGAAGTTGGTCGCCGCCGTCAGGTATTCCTTGCGCGCCATGTACGACGTGCCGAGCATGAACTCCGCCTGCGGCGCGCGGGGGTCGGTCACGTGCTGCTGCACGAAGGCCTCGAGCAGCGGGATCGCCTTGCCGTACTCCTTCGCCTGGTAGAGCGTGTCCGCCCGGGCAAAAAGCGCGTCGGGGCTGAGCGACGCGGGGTTCACCCGGTGCGTCGCACAGCCGGCCGCCAGCAGCAGCATCGCAAGCATACCGCCGAAGCGGATCGGTCTTCCTCTCATCATCAGCGGTGTCGTACCCCGGCGGGCCGGAGCGAGTTTCAAGAGGAGGAGGGTCGCGCGAACGGCTGCGGCTCCCCTCCTCGAACGACGCCGGGCGGCGCGCTCCTGCATACAGGCAAACCCGGAGAACATAGGCGCTCTCCGGGTCGCTCGCAACGGGCGGGGCCGCCCGCCCCTAGCTCCGCCCGTACCGGTCTTCGAGGCGGATGACGTCGTCGAGCTCGGGCGTGCTGACCTCGAGCATCGCCGTGTCTTCCAGGGCGGTCATCCGGTGGACGTCGCCGGGACGTACCGTCAGGCAGTCGCCGGGACGCATCTCGAAGTCCCGCCCGTTCAGGTGGTAGAGCACCCGGCCGGACTGCAGGTACATCGTCTCCTGCTTGCGCTCGTGCTTCTGCAGCGAGAGGGCGTGGCCCGCCTTCACCTCCAGGATCTTGCCCGCGTAGCGCTCCTCGTGTGCGTACCAGATCTCCCGGCCCCAGGGCTTCTCCACGATCTTGGGCGCCACCGCGGGACTGCCGACCGTCGACTGCGACTCGCTGGGCATCTGCACTCCTCGGGTGATGCGGATGCGGCGCCCCATCCGGGGGCGCCGCCGGGATGACGCGCGAAAGCTAGCGGCTCCGCGCCGGGGCCTCAAGCGGCCGCGGGGCCGGGAGATCGGCTCACAGCCCGGGCAGGATGCGGCGCCACAGCGGGGGCGGCACGGGCGGGACGGCGAGCGGCGCCTCCCCGTCCAGGATCCGGCCCGGGTTCACGTCGAGCAGGAGACGCGCCTGCTCCGCCGCGCCGCGGCGCTCCAGCAGCGCCCGCGCCGCGGCGATCGCGCAGGTGGTGCCCCGGGCGTGGTAGTCGCTCGCGAGCACGTCCACCCAGCCGCGCTGCAGCAGCCGCCACGCGGCGGCGCGCGGGCCGGCGCCGTAGCGCCCCAGCAGCGAGCCACAGTTGACCTGCAGGAGCGCCCCCACGCTCCGCCACCCCTCCGCAACGGCGATGCTGTGCTCCATCCCCCGGTACCGCTCGGGGTGCGCGATCAGCGGGGCGGCCCCGCTCCACGCCAGGTGGTAGAGCGCCTCCACGCTGCGCGGGGGGACGGCCATGAAGGCGAACTCCACCAGCACGTGCCTCTCGCCACCCAGGCGGAGGCGAGCATCCGTGAGGTCGGGGAAGGGGGTGTCCAGCATCACCTCGAAGCCGCCCTCGACGCGCAGATCCGGGAAGTCGGTCGCGGCGAGCGTCTGCAGGCGGGCCCGCGCCTCGGCCACCCGCCGCAGGTACGCGTCCGCCTCCGGGCGGCCCACGAGCGACGCGCGCAGGTGCGGCGTGGTGGCGATCGCCCGCACGCCCTGCGCGCGCATCTGTTCGAGGGCCGACCGCGCGTCGTCCAGGTCCCGGGCGCCGTCGTCCACTCCGGGAACGAGATGATTGTGGAGGTCGACGGTCATGTGCCCCCGAGCACCCGGTACTTCCGTTTACAGCGTCCGCGCCCCCGCCCCGTACTTCTCTACCTGCTCCCGGAAGTACGGAATCGTCCGCTCCAGCCCCTCGCGGAGCGGGACCCTCGGCTCCCACCCGAGCACCGACCGCGCCACCGCGATCTCCGGCCGGCGCGTCTTCGGGTCGTCCTGCGGCAGCGGCAGGTGCGTGAGCGGCGACGCGCTGCCCGTCATCTCCAGAACCAGCTCCGCCAGCTCGTGGATCGTGAACTCGACGGGGTTCCCGACGTTCGTCGGCTCGGCCCGGTCGGAGAAGAAGAGGCGGTAGATGCCGTCGACCAGGTCGCTCACGTAGGTGAAGGACCTCGTTTGCCGGCCCTCGCCATAGAGCGTGATCGGATCGCCCCGGAGCGCCTGCACGATGAAGTTGCTCACCACGCGCCCGTCCGCCGGACGCATGCGCGGGCCGTAGGTGTTGAAGATGCGCACGATGCGCGTCTCCACGCCGTGGTAGCGGTGGTAGGCCATCGTCATCGCCTCGGCGAAGCGCTTCGCCTCGTCGTACACCCCGCGCGGCCCCACCGGGTTCACGGTCCCCCAGTACTCCTCCGGCTGCGGGTGCACCGCCGGATCGCCGTAGACCTCGCTCGTGGACGCCAGCAGGTAGCGCGCTCCCTTCGCCTTCGCCAGCCCGAGCGTCTTGTGCGTCCCCAGCGAGCCCACCTTCAGCGTCTGGATCGGCAGCTCGAGGTAGTCCACCGGCGAGGCCGGGGAGGCGAAGTGCAGCACCCCGTCGAGCGCACCCTCCACGTAGATGAAGTCCGTGACGTTGTGCTCGACGAAACGAAAGTCCGGTCGGCCGATGAGGTGCGCGATGTTGTCCGGACTACCCGTGATGAAGTTGTCCATGCCCACCACCTCGTGCCCCTCCGCCAGGAAGCGGTCGCAGAGGTGAGAGCCCAGGAAGCCGGCCGCGCCGGTGATCAGGATGCGCATGTACGGGGGTACGGGTCGAGAGCTGGGGTCCGTCGTCCGTCGTCCGTCGTCCGTCGTCCGTCGTCGGTCGTCGGTCGTCGGTCGTCGGTCGTCGGTCGTCGGTCGTCGGTCGTCGGTCGTCGGTCGTCGGTCGGAGGGAGCGCGCCGGGGCCGTAGCACCGCAAGACCGACAGCCGACGACTGGAGACCGAAGACTATACGGCCCGGGCCGGAGGCGCAAACGGACAGGGGTCGCAGACCGATCCGCGGGTATTCAATGGAACGGATCCACGACCTCGAGCGTCCCGATGCGCTGGCCGTGCTGTAGGTCTTCGGTGTAGAGCCGGTCCGCGCCGCTCGCCACGGCCGCTTCGACGATGAGCGAATTCCGGAAGGAGAATCCGGCGGTCAGGCTACGGCTGATCGCTGCCCGGATCATCCCGGGATCCACCTGAACGACCGGGAGTCTTGAAAGGTCGTGCACCGCCTGCTCAGCGTCCCTCGGATCGAGCGGGCGGCGCAACTTTCGGGTCGCGGCGACGTAGAACTCCTGCAGCACCTGCGTGCTGAGGACGCACCTCCCCTGCGCGGACTCGGACTCGAACAGCCGTTGTGCCCGCGACTGCTTCTCCGGTGCGTCTGCGTCGAACAGATAGACGAGAACGTTCGTATCCAGGAACGAGCGCATCACCGTCGCTCATGCAGTGCGTCGCGGCTCCACCTCTCCCCTCCGCTTCCCGCGCTACTGCGCCGGGCCAGCTCCAGTACCCGGCGAGCCGCCTGCTCCTGTTCCGTCTGCACCGATGCGTACGCGTCGATAAACTCTCGCACCAGTGCGTTGACCGACGTACCCTGCTCCAGTGCGCGGATCCGCGCGCGCCGTAGCGCCTCGTCGTCGACAGTGATCGTCACATTGCTCATAGCCGTCTCCCGTGTAGCACGGGACCAGTGTAGCACAGCCGGACCACGGCGGCAAGGAACGGGAAGTGCACGCCTTGCGGGTGCGCAGGTTGCGCGGTAGATTGCGCCATCTGCCACACGAAGGAGGGTATCTTGAGCCTCACCAGGACCCTGGACGACGTCGGCGGCACGAACATCTTCGGCACCGAGGTCCGCTCCGCGATCGAGCTCGTCGCCCTCATCGAGCAGGGCATCCCGGTGCGCGCGGTCGACGCGCTGCGCCGGTTGGGCGATCTGAGCGAGGCCGATCTCGGCGAGATCATCGCACGCCGGACGCTCGCCCATGCGCGCAAGAACGACCGGCTCTCGCCGGAGCAATCCGATCGCGTGGTCCGTGCGATAGGGACCTACGCACGCGCACACGAGGTCTTCGCCGATGCGG
>DASSTO010000104.1:0-2111 GCA_035707865.1 Longimicrobiaceae bacterium
TAGAGGTCGAGGATGTTGCCCGGGGAGCCGTGCGCCTGGTCGCGGATGATGGCGTTCTTCGTCCTCGCCCAGTGCCGCCAGCCGGTGGTGAAGCGGTCGAGGATGAGGTCGCTGATCGTCTCGCGGTAGTCGCTGCGCACGCGCGCGTTCCGCTCGGGGGTGTCCTTGCCGAAGAGGGCGGGGAGGTGGTCGCGCAGGTCGTAGCCGCGGCGCGCGCGGAACTCGGCGAAGAACGCCGGCGTCCAGTCGGCCTGGCCGCGGGCGTCGTCGACCTCGTAGGAGTCGTTGAAGAAGGCGCGCAGTCCGCTCAGGTCGGCGCCGGCGAAGGCCTGGTCGAAGCGCCTCAGGTAGTGCTGGAGCGCCTCGCCGGAGAAGTGGTCGAGGGCGAAGCCCTCACCGCCCGGCGCGGCGCGCTCCACCATCTTCCCGTGCCACCCCTGGAAGACGGCGTAGAGCGTCCAGTGCCCCGGGGGCGCCGTCCAGTCGAGGCGGCCGTCCGGCCCCACGCGGTCGGTCAGCTCGATCACCCGGCCCGAGTCCGAGTACGCCATCAGCGCCCGGAGCGGCATAGCGTCGGGGAAGCGGACCTGGTTGATCGCCAGCTTCTGGAGGTCGGGGTTGCGGGAGATGGGCCGCGCCAGGTCCTCGATCCGCACCCGGGGCTCCGAGGCCGTGTCGCCCGGCTGGTGCGCGTGGAAGCCGACGACGCTCAGGATGGGCGCCTGCCGGTCCGCGATGGTGTCCCGCAGCCGCTCGCCGCCGTCGAGGGTGTAGGTCCTGTAGGCCACGTACTTGGCCTCGTCCGCCGGGCCCACCTGCGGGCCGCCGAAGGGCCAGCCCGTGCCGTTGTTCATGTCGACGCCCATCCCCAGCCGCTTACCCTGGCGCAGCGTGTACTCCAGCATCCGTACCCAGCTGGGGGAGAGGTATTCGATGAAGTTCTTCTCCTGGCCCACCACGCCGTAGATGGGCGTGATCTCCACCCCGCCGAGCCCGGCGGCCCGGTAGGCCTCGAGCGAGCGGGTGAGGTCGGCGGTGTCCACCGCGCTGCCCATCCACCACCACCGCGTCCACGGGCGCGTCTGCTCGGTGACCGCCGGCCACTCCGGCGCCCCGCCGCTCCCGCCCTGCGCCCGCGCCGGCACGGCGCCACCCGCCACCACGCACAGCGCGATCACTGCACACCGCATCATCCGCATGCTCGTCTCCATTGTTTCCGTCTCACGAGTGGATTTGTGCGTGCCGCCGAAGCGGCCCTCACCCGGCGCGCCAAGACGCGCCACCCTCTCCCGCAAGCGGGCGAGGGGACGGGTTGGGCGCAGTACTGCGGGTTCGGTGCGAAGCTCGGGTGCCCAGTCCGCGAAGGCGGACTTCCTGCTGCTCCTGCAGCGGTTTCAACCGCCGGGCGCGGCGCTCGTGGTCCGCCCCGCCACCCGCGCCTGCGCCGTATCGCCCGCCTCCGCCGGCCCCGCGATCTCCTCCACGTACTTCTTCGACTCGTCGTAGATCTCCTTCATCAGCGGCTCGGGATTGCCCAGGCCGATGTGACGGATCCGGTCGACGCCGCCCAGCGGCAGGTCCCAGGCGCTGAACCGCTGGTCGTCACGGAACTGGAAGAGGTCGGCCCTGTACGTCCGGACGCTGTCGTACGCGGCGGCGATCTGCGCGAGCTGCGCCGGGTCGGTGTCGCGGAGCGCGTAGAGGTGGCGCAGGTAGCGATAGCGCCAGTAGGCGATCTCCAGCTCGCGGTTCTCGCGTGCCACGCCGCGCAGCCACTCGAAGCGCGTGTTCAGCTCGTCGTACTGCGCCGGCTTCAGGTCCGGCCGGGCCGCCTCGAGCTCGGAGAACATCCGGCCGATGTCGGTGAGGACGCTGTCCTTCTCCGCGGTGACGCGCCGGACGTTCTCGAGGGTGGGCTCCAGGAATTTGCGGTATTCCGGCAGGTAGAAGCGGTTCGTGTACGTCAGCAGCACCTCGCGACGGTAGATGGTGCCGGGGAAGCCCGAGTTGGTGTCCCAGCCCATGCCGAGCGTCGTGAAGATCCGGTCCACCACGGGCTCGGAGAGCTTCAGCGCCGCGATCACGTGCGGCGCGGCCTTCGCCCCGTAGAT
>DASSTO010000105.1:0-26917 GCA_035707865.1 Longimicrobiaceae bacterium
TGAACCTGGGCGACAACCAGGCGGCGGCGGACTACGTCAACGTCGTTCGTGAGCGCGCGGCGATCGACCCGAGCAACAAGAGCGTGATGGACGTGCCGCCCGATTCCATCAACATCGACTTCCTGCTCGACGAGCGGGCGAGGGAGTTCGCGGGCGAGCAGATTCGCTGGTTCGACCTCAAGCGCACCGGCAAGCTGGTGGAGCGCGTCAAGGCGCACAACCCGGACGCCGCGCCGTTCATCCAGCCCTTCGACGCGCTGCGCCCGATCCCGCAGCGGGAGCTGGACGCGGTGAGCAACAAGGACGAGTTCACGCAGAACCCGGGCTACAACTGAGCCCTGCTGCACGCTGGACGAAGCGCCCGGGGCCGGCAACGGTCCCGGGCGCTTCGTCCAGCGTAGCGCTTCGACTCTTCACCACCCGGACCGACGAGCGCATGAAGAAGACAGCCACGACCCTCGCGTTCCTCCTCGCGTCCGTGCTCGGCGCCCTCTCCCCGGCCGCGCCGGCCGCGGCCCAGGCATGGTCGCCGGACGTGGGGCCGGCCGAGTACCGCAACCCCATCATCTTCTCCGACTTCTCCGACCCGGACGTCATTCGCGTCGGCGGCGACTTCTACATGACGGCGTCGAGCTTCGGCTCCGTCCCCGCGCTGCCCATCCTCCACTCGAAGGACCTCGTCCACTGGAGGATCGTCAACTACGCCATCGACCGCCTGCCCGAGCCGGCTTTCGACCAGCCGCAGAACGGCAACGGCGTCTGGGCGCCCTCGATCCGCTACCACGACGGCTGGTTCTGGATCTTCTACGGCGATCCGGACCGCGGGATCTACATGGTGAAGACGAAGGACCCGCTGGGGAAGTGGAACCCGCCGGTCCTCGTGCGCGCCGCCAAGGGGTGGATCGACCCCACGCCGCTCTGGGACGACGACGGGAAGGCCTACCTGGTCCACGCCTTCGCCAACAGCCGCGCGGGCGTCAAGAGCATCCTGCACGTGAACCGGATGAGCCCGGACGGCACGAAGCTGCTGGACGACGGGAAGCTCGTCTACGACGGCCACGGCATCGACCCGACGATCGAGGGCCCGAAGTTCTACAAGCGGAACGGCTACTACTACATCTTCGCGCCGGCGGGCGGCGTGCCCACCGGCTGGCAGGTGGTGCTGCGCTCGAAGAACGTGTACGGCCCCTACGAGCGCCGCGTGGTGATGGCGCAGGGGAAGACGCCGATCAACGGCCCGCACCAGGGCGGCTGGGTGGAGCTGGCGAACGGGCAGGGGTGGTTCGTCCACTTCCAGGACCGCGGCCCCTACGGGCGGATCATCCACCTGCAGCCCCTCACGTGGAAGGACGACTGGCCGGTGATCGGGAGTGATCCCGACGGCGACGGCACCGGCCAGCCGGTGCTCACCCACCGCGTGCCGAACGTCGGCGCTCCGCCGTCGTCCGGCGTGCCGCAGACGAGCGACGACTTCGCCTCGACCCGCCTGGGGCTGCAGTGGCAGTGGAACGCCAACCCGCGCGCCGCCTGGTACGCGCTGAGCGCGCGGCCGGGGTGGATGCGCCTCTTCGCGCAGCCGATGCCGGACTCCGCGAGGAACCTCTGGCTCGTGCCCAACCTGCTGCTGCAGAAGTTCCCCACGCCCGCCTTCCTGGCCACCACCGAGGTGGACCCGCGGGGCCTGGCGCGCGGAGAGCACGCGGGGCTGCTGGTGATGGGGATGGACTACGCCTACCTCGCCGTGCGCAGGACCGCCGACGGGCTGGAGCTCCTCCAGGCGCGCAGCAGGGACGCCGACAGGGGCTCGCCCGAGACGGCGGCGCCGCCGGTGCGCATCGGCGACGCGCCCGTCCAGCTGCGCGCCACCGTGGGCGCGGGCGCGCTCGTTCAGTTCTCCTACAGCCTGGACGGGAAGGAATTCAGGCCGATCGGCGAGCCCTTCCAGGCGCGCGAGGGGAAGTGGATCGGCGCGCGCGTCGGCCTCTTCGCCGAGCGGCCGGCGGGCTCGCGCCCGGGCGGCCACGCGGACTTCGACGGCTTCCGCGTCGAAGCGCCCGCGCGTGCCTACGACTACGTCGTGGCGAAGGACGGCACCGGCGACTTCACCACCATCCAGGCCGCCGTCGACGCGGTGCGCGACTACACGCCCATCCCGCGCACGATCTTCATCAAGAACGGCGTCTACCACGAGAAGCTGCTCATCCCCTCGTGGAAGACGGGCATCACCCTCGTGGGCGAGAGCGTCGACAGCACGATCATCGACTACGACGACTACTCGGGGAAGGGTGACGTCAACACCTTCACGTCGTACACGGCGCGGATCTCGGGCGACGACATCCACGTCTACAACGTCACCTTCCGCAACAGCGCCGGGCCCGTCGGCCAGGCGCTGGCGCTCTTCGTCGAGGGCGACCGCGTGGTCTTCCACAACTGCCGCTTCCTCGGCAACCAGGACACGATCTTCGCCGCCGGCGAGGGCGCGCGGCAGTACTTCGTGGACTCGTACATCGAGGGCACGACCGACTTCATCTTCGGCCCGGCCACGGCGTACTTCGAGAACTGCGAGATCCACTCCAGGGCGAACTCCTACGTCACCGCCGCCTCCACGCCCACCGGCGTGCCCTACGGCTTCGTCTTCGTCGGGAGCCGGCTGACCGCCGACCCGGGGGTGACGCAGGTCTACCTGGGGCGGCCGTGGCGGGACCACGCGCGCACCGTCTTCCTGAACAGCTGGATGGGGCCGCACATCCGCCCCGAGGGCTGGAGCAACTGGTCGCGCCCGGAGACGGAGCGAACCGCCTTCTACGCCGAGTACGGCGACACCGGCCCCGGCGCCGGGCGCGCCGGGCGCGTGGCGTGGTCGAAGGAGCTCACCGCCGCCGAGGCCGCGCGCTACACGAAGGAGAACGTGCTCTGCGACGGCGACTGCGGAGCGAAGCCGTGGTGGGCCGAGGAGTCCACGACGCGGTCGAACTGAGGAGGATCCCGGAGCCGGCCCTCACCCGGCGCGCTGAGAAGCGCCACCCTCGTCACGCATCGCACGGATATCCCATGACCGACAGGAACCTCGACCGCCGCTCCTTCGTCCGCGCGGCCGGCGTCGGCGCGCTCGGCCTCGGCTCGCTCTCCGCGCTGGGGTGCCACGCTCCGGCGGCGGGCGCGGCAGGCCCCACGCCGGTGGCTGGTCCGGCCGACGCGCGGGACTACGCCGCGCCGGTGCCGGAGGCCTTCTACCGGGGGCTGCAGTTCGACATGCCTCGCGTGCCGGTCCCCGTCTTCCCCGACCACTCCGTGTCGATCACCGACTTCGGTGCGGTCGGCGACGGCAGCGAGCTCGCCACCGACGCCTTCGCCGCGGCGATCGACGCCGTCGCGCGCCGGGGCGGGGGCCGGGTCGTCGTCCCGCGGGGGCTCTGGCTGACGGGCCCCATCACGCTGCGGAGCAACGTCGACCTCCACGCCGAGGCCGGCGCGCTCGTCCGCTTCAGCGGCGACACCGGCCTCTACCCGCTGGTGGAGACCAGCTACGAGGGCCGGCCGACGATGCGGAGCCAGTCGCCGATCCAGGCGGTCCGCGCGCAGAACGTGGCGATCACCGGCCGGGGCGTCTTCGACGGCTCGGGCGATTCGTGGCGCCCGGTGAAGCGGGACAAGCTGACGGAGAGCCAGTGGAAGGCGCTCGTCGCCTCCGGCGGCGTCGTCGACGAGCAGGGCCGCATCTGGTACCCCTCCGCGCAGTCGCTCCGCGGCAACCGGACGCGCCCGGATTCGCTGCGGACCCGCGCGGATTACGAGGCGATCAAGGATTCTCTCCGGCCGGTGATGCTCAGCATCCGCGAGTGCCGCGGCGTGCTCCTGGACGGGCCCACCTTCCAGAACTCCCCGGCGTGGTGCATCCACCCGCTGATGAGCGAGGGCCTCGTCGTGCGCAATCTCACCGTCCGCAACCCCTGGTACGCGCAGAACGGCGACGGGATCGACCTCGATTCGGTGCGCAACGCCGTCGTCTACGACTGCGCCTTCGACGTGGGCGACGACGCGATCTGCCTCAAGTCGGGCAAGGACGAGGCGGGCCGCCGCCGCGGCATGCCGACGGAGAACCTCCTGGTGAGGCGCAACACGGTCTACCACGCGCACGGCGGCTTCGTCGTGGGGAGCGAGATGTCCGGCGGCGTGCGCAACGTCGATGTCGCGGAGCTCACCTTCATCGGGACCGACGTGGGGATGCGCTTCAAGAGCACGCGCGGACGGGGCGGCGTCGTCGAGCGCATCTACATCCGCGACATCGACATGATCGACATCGCCACCGAGCCGCTCCGCTTCAACCTCTTCTACGGCGGCGCCGCCCCGAAGCCCGGCGCGAGCGAGGAGGCGCCCGCCGAGCCCGTCTCCGAGGGGACGCCGCAGTTCCGGGACATCCACATCCGCGACGTCACCTGCCGCGGGGCGGGCGGAGCGATGTGGATCCAGGGGTTGCCCGAGATGCCGGTGCGCGACCTCCACATCGAAGGCGTCCGGATCTCCTCCACGAAGGGCGCGACCGTCTCGCAGATCGACGGTCTGACGATCCGCGATACGGAGATCGCGACCGGGGAGGCGCCCGCGCTCTTCCTCCACGACGCGCGGGATGTCGAGCTCGGCGGCGTGGCGCTCGCCGTCGGCGCGACCACCGGCGCGGCCGTGCGCGTCGAGGGCGCGGAGACGGCGAAGGTCCGCCTGCGGGACGTCACGCTTCGGGGCGCCGCCGAGCTGGTGAGCACGGGCCCGGGCGTGGCCGCGGGCGCGGTGGCGGTGCAGGGGTGATGGTGGTCGACCCCGTCTCGCGCCGGGAGTTCGTCGCCGCCTCGCTCGGGGCGGCGCTCCTCCCCCACTTCCGATCGACCCTGCGCCCGGCGGCCGCGCCGACGGGCGGTCCCGCACCCGGAGCGGACCGTCCGCGCGTGGTCGTGTGCACGGACATCGGTGGGACCGATTTCGACGACTTCCAGTCGATGGTCCACCTCCTCGTCTACGCGGATTCCTTGCAGGTGGAAGGCCTCATCTCGTCGCCCATGGCCGGCCTGAGCAGGAAGCGGTACATCATCGAGGTGATCGACCGCTACGAGCGCGATTACCCGAGCCTTCGAACGTATTCCGATCGATACCCGGCCCCCCATGCACTGCGGGCGATCACGAGGCAGGGCGCCGTCGATGCCGCCGGATATTCCGGGGTCGGGTCCCCCACCGAGGGATCCGAGTGGCTCGTCCGATGCGCCCGGCGGGACGATCCTCGCCCGCTCCACGTGCTCGTCTGGGGCGGGATCGGGGACCTCGCCCAGGCCCTCCACGACGCGCCGGACATCCTGCCGAAGCTGCGGGTCTACTACATCGGCGGGCCGAACAAGAAGTGGAGCGTGGACGCGTACCACTACGTCGCCACGCACCACCCCGGCCTCTGGATGATCGAGGCGAACTCGACCTACCGCGGCTGGTTCGTGGGCGGCCACCAGGAGGGGGAGTGGGGCAACCAGGCGTTCGTCACCGAGCACGTCGCCGGGATGGGCGCGCTGGGCGCCTACTTCGCGACCATCGACGGGACGATCAAGATGGGCGATACGCCGTCCGTCGCGTGGCTGCTGCGTGGGTCGCCCGAAGAGCCGTGCCTGCCGGGGTGGGGCGGGCGATTCGTCCGGGCCTGGGACCGCCCCCACGCGGTGTTCCACCGGCCGACGAGCGAGGACGACCGCATCGAGCAGTTCGGCGTCTTCGAGCTGGCGCTTCCCGCGGGTGCACACGCCCCGGGGCGGCCGGAGGCGAGGATGGTGATCGAGAACCAGGAGCTGGTCGGATATTTCTCTCCGGATGCGACGGTGCGCTTCCGCTTCTCGCCGAAGGAGGCGAAGACATACCATTACACGCTCCGTAGCAACGTGCCGGCGCTGAACGGACTGACCGGAGGGCTCACCGCCGTTCCGCCCGAGCCCTCCGCGGCGCTCCGGCCGTCGTCCCGCTGGCCGAACTGGTGGACGGACGATCCGTCACCGTACGCGGCCGAGGGCCCCGACCAGGGCGCACGGACGGTCAGCGAGTGGCGCGAGCAGTTCCTCTCCGACTTCGCGGCCCGGATGCGTCGCTGCGCCGCGGCGGCCCGCTGATCCTGATCCACGTCCGCCCAATCCCATGCGTCTCGCTCTTCGCTTCCTGCCGTTCGCGCTTCTCTCCCTCGTTCTCGCCGCTGCCGGCCCGGGCACGCCCGCTACGCACGCCGCCACTGCGCAGACGCCGCGCTACGATGCCCTGGTCGACGCCTCCTACCGCGGCCGCGCCGGCACGCTCGTGGGCGGCACTCCGGTCTTCCGGACGCTGGGTGCGGCGCTCGCCGCGGCGCCGGGTGACACCACCGGGTACACCGTCTTCCTGCGCGACGGGCGCTACCACGAGAAGCTCACCGTCCGCCGCGCGAAGGTTCACCTGATCGGCGAGAGCCGGGACGGGACGGTGATCACCTACGACGCGGCCGCCGGGATGCCGAGCCCCGCCGGCGGCACTTACGGCACGAGCGGCAGCTTCACACTGCGCGTCCTCGCGCCCGACTTCACGGCGGAGCACCTCACCGTCGAGAACGCCTTCGACTACGCCGCCAACGCCGCGAAGCCCGACGGCGACCCGACGAAGTTGGCCGGCGCGCAGGCCGTCGCGCTGATGACCGACAGCGCCAGCGACCGCGCCGTCTTCCGCGACGTGCGCATCTCCGGCAACCAGGACACGCTCTATCCCGACGCCGGGCGGCAGTACTTCGAGCACTGTATGGTGAGCGGGAGCGTGGACTTCATCTTCGGCGCGGGCCGCGCGGTCTTCGACGACTGCGACATCGTCTCGCTCGACCGCGGCAGCGCCACGAACAACGGTTACGTCACCGCGCCGAGCACTCCGCGCTCGCAGCCCTACGGCTTCGTCTTCATCCGCAGCCGGCTGCGGAAGGCGAGCCCGGCGATGGCCGCGGGCTCGGTGGCCCTGGGGCGGCCCTGGCACCCCTCCTCGCACCCGGGCGTCCTGCCGAGCGCGGTCTTCATCGACTGCACCATGGACGACCACATCGGCGCGCGCGGGTGGGCGAGCATGTCGGGGCGGGACGCCTCCGGCGCGCGCCGCACCTACCTGCCCGGAGACTCTCGCTTCTTCGAGCACGGCAGCCGCGGCCCGGGCGCCGTCGCGAGCCCCTCCCGCCCCGTCCTGCCGGAGGACGCGCTGCCCTACTACACCATCGATCGCGTGCTCGCCGGGTGGGACCCCGCGCCGTGAGCCGGGGTGAGAGTATCGCGGACCGACGCCGACCCGTGAACCACGCACGCGGAATCCATGTCATGCACAACCGTCCCTTCGCCTGTCTCGTCCTCCTCCTGCTCCTGCGCGCCGCGCCGGTCCACGCCCAGGTCTGGGTGCCCGACCTCGGCAACGGCGGTTACAGGAACCCCGTCCTCTTCGCCGACTACTCCGACCCGGACGTGATCCGCGTCGGCGACGACTTCTACCTGGTGGCCTCCAGCTTCACGGCGATGCCGGGCATCCCGGTGCTCCACTCGAAGGACCTGGTGAACTGGGAGATCATCGGCCACGTCTACGACCGGCTGCCGCTGCAGAAGTACGACAAGCCCCAGCACGGCGACGGCTCCTGGGCCCCGACCATCCGCTACCACAACGGGCTCTTCTACGTCTACTTCTGCACGCCCTACGACGGCCTCTGGGTGGCTACCGCCCGGAACCCCGCGGGGCCGTGGGAGCTGGAGCACATGGTCGACGTCGCGGCCTGGGAGGACCCCTCGCCCCTCTGGGACGACGACGGGAACGCCTATCTCGTCCACAGCAAGCTGCACGCGAACGTCCTCTACCTCCACCGGATGAGCCCCGACGGGAAGCACCTGCTCGACGACGGCCGCGTCATCTACGAGGACACCCTCCACCAGCCGACGATCGAGGGCCCGAAGTTCCTGAAGAAGGACGGCTGGTACTACATCCTCGCGCCCGCGGGCGGAGTGAGCGGCGGGTGGCAGGCGGCGCTCCGGTCGAAGAACGTCTACGGCCCGTACGAGGCGAGGACGGTCATGCACCAGGGCGGCACCCCGATCAACGGGCCGCACCAGGGAGGGATGGTGCAGCTGAAGTCGGGCGAGTGGTGGTTCATGCACTTCCAGGATCGTGGCGTCTACGGGCGCATCGTCCACCTGCAGCCGGTCACGTGGAAGGACGGGTGGCCCATCATCGGGCACGACGTCGACGGCGACGGCATCGGCGAGCCGGTGCCGGAGTGGAAGAAGCCCGACGTGGGGCGCACCTACCCGGTCCGGGTGCCGCAGACGACGGACGGGTTCGACTCGACGCGCCTGGGGCTGCAGTGGCAGTGGGAGGCGAACCCGCGGCAGGCCTGGTACTCGCTGACGGCGAAGCCGGGGAGCATGCGGCTCTACGCCGTGCGCAACCCGTCCCAGCACGGAAACCTCTGGTGGGTGCCCAACCTGCTGCTGCAGAAGTTCCCCGCGCCAGCCTTCACCGCCACGACCAGGATCTCCTTCCACCCGGAGCTGGAGGGGGAGCGGGGCGGGCTGGTGGTGATGGGGAAGGAGTGGGCCTATCTGGCGATGACGAAGACCACCGACGGCGTGCGGCTCGGCATGTACGTCGGCACCTACGACCGGGCCCGCGACGGGACGCGGCTCGTGGAGCAGGTCCCCGTCCCCGGCGACAGCTGCTTCCTGCGGGTGCGGGTGGACGAGGGGGGGATGAGCCACTTCTCCTACAGCCTCGACGGACGGGACTACCGCCCCATCGGCGAGCCCTTCCAGGCGGTGGAGGGGACGTGGATCGGGGCGAAGGTCGGGATCTTCGACCTGAGCCCGAGCCTCGCGCCGAGCCGCGGCTACGCGGACTTCGACTGGTTCCGCGTGGCGCGCTAGGCGGCCGCCGGCATGACGTCCTCGACGGCCACCGAGAAGCCCTCCAGCACCCTCGAGGTCACGCTGCCGCTGGCCTGGGCGCTGGAGTGCAGCTCATAGCCGCCGTCGCCGCGCGAGAAGACCTCGATGGCGCGGTTGCCCGGGTCCACGATCCAGTACTCCGGCACGCCGGCACGCTCGTACAGCGCCCGCTTGCGGTGTCGGTCGCGCACGAGCGAGGACGGCGAGAGGATCTCCACCACCAGGTCGGGCGCGCCGTGGATCGCGCGTTCCCGGACGAGCTCGGCGACGCGCTCGCTGCGGATGAAGAGGACGTCTGGCTGGACCACGTTCTCCTCGCTGAGCACCACGTCGGTGGGCGCGAAGAGTACCAGCCCCAGGCCGCACGTCCGCACATGGTCGAGGAAGTGGTGGCCGAGCTCCGCAGCGACGATCTGGTGCCGTGTTCCGGGGGAAGGAGTCACGAGGAGTTCGCTGTCGATGATCTCGTAGCGTTCGTCATCGTCCAGCTCCAGATATCGCTGGTACGTCCACCCGCCCGCTACGACCTCGGTCGTCGCCATGGTCACCCCCGGAGCGTTTCCTTGCGATGCTCTCGCCGTCAGTCCTGCATCACTTCCTCGACCGGTACCTCGAAGCCGTCCAGCACGCGCGAGGCCACCGTGCCCGACTCCGCGGCGAAGGAGCTCAGCTCATAGCCGCCCTCCTCCAGGGAGAGCACCTCGATCGCCCGGTTCGGCGGATCCACGATCCAGTACTCGGGGATGCCGAAGCGGGCATACAGCGCGCGCTTCTGCCAGCGGTCGCGCCTGAGCGACGTGGGCGAGACGATCTCCATCACGAGATCGGGTGCGCCCCGGATCGCCTGATGGCCGACGATGCCCAGATGCTCGTTGCTGATGTAGAGGATGTCCGGTTGCACGATGTGCTCTTCACCCTCGCCGAGCACGACGTCGATCGGGGCGTGGTACATCTTCCCGACATTCCGCTCCATCACGAAGGTGCCGAGTCGGAGCTCGAGCCGGATGGAGACTTCTTGGTGCCGCGCGCTCGGCGCCGGTGTCACCAGCAGCTCCCCATCGATGATCTCGTAGCGGGTGTCGTCGTCCAGCTCCAGATATCTCTGGTACGTCCACCCGCCGGCAACCGCCTCGTCCGTCGCCATGGTCACCTCCAGAGCCTCAGGGGTGAAGCACCTCGACCCTCTCCGTCGCGGGGTAATGGGCGCGCACGTAGTCGTCCAGGATGCGCTGGAACTCCTCGGCGATGTGGTCGCCCCTGAGCGTGATGCGGTGCTCGCCGTCCACGTACACCGGCGCCTTGGGCTCCTCGAAGGTGCCCGGCAGCGAGATGCCGAGGTTGGCGTGCTTGCTCTCGCCGGGGCCGTTCACGACGCAGCCCATGACGGCGACCTTCATCTCCTCCACGCCCGGGTGACGCTCGCGCCAGACGGGCATCTGCTCTCTCAGGTAGCCCTGGATCTCCTCGGCGAGCTTCTGGAAGTACGTGCTCGTGGTGCGGCCGCAGCCGGGGCAGCTGGTGACCTGCGGGCTGAAGGAGCGGATCTCCATCGACTGCAGGATCTGCTGCGCCACGTGCACCTCTTCCGTGCGGTCGCCGCCCGGCCTGGGCGTCAGGCTCACCCGGATGGTGTCGCCGATGCCCTCCTGCAGCAGGATGGCGAGCGCGGCACTCGAGGCCACCACCCCCTTCGTGCCCATGCCCGCCTCCGTGAGGCCCAGGTGCAGCGGGTAGTCGCAGCGCGCGGCGAGGCGGCGGTAGACGGCGACGAGGTCCTGCACGCCGCTCACCTTGGCCGAGAGCAGGATCCGGTCGTGCGGGAGCCCGATCTGCTCGGCGAGCGCGGCGGAGCGCAGCGCGCTCTCGACCATCGCCTCGCGCAGCACCTCCTGCGCGTCGACGCGCTCGGGCTCGGGGAGGGCGGCGTTGGCGTCCATCATCTCGGTGAGCAGGCTCTGGTCGAGCGAGCCCCAGTTCACCCCGATGCGGACCGGCTTGCCGAACTCGATCGCCTGCTCGACGATGGTGGCGAAGTTCGCGTCGCGGTGCTTCGTCCCCACGTTGCCCGGGTTGATGCGGTACTTCGCCAGCGCGCGGGCGCAGTCGGGGTACTTGGTCAGCAGCAGGTGGCCGTTGTAGTGGAAGTCGCCCACGATCGGCACCGGGACGCCGCGCGAGCGCAGTCCCTCCACGATGGGGGCCACCGCCTGCGCCGCCGCGTCGTTGTTCACCGTGACGCGCACCAGCTGGCTGCCCGCGCGCCAGAGCGCCGCCGCCTGGCGGACGGTGCCCTCCACGTCCGCGGTGTCGGTGTTGGTCATCGACTGGACCACCACCGGATGATCGCTCCCCACCGGGACGCCGCCGACGTCCACGGTGACGGTCTTCCTGCGCTGAATGACTGCCATGGCCCGAATGGTTCGATCGAGATCGGTGAAACGACCCAATTTAACAGCGCGGGGCGGGGGAAGAAACGGCGCGCGGGCCCGCGTGTCTCAGCCGCCGACGGGCGCGCCGGCGCGGAAGCCGTAGCGCCGGAAGACGCCGGCCGCGTCGCGGCTGGAGAGATAATCGAGGTACGCGCGGGCGGCCGCCGTGTCGCGCGTGCCCGCGACCACGGCGGCGGGATAGGCGATCGGCGGATGAGAGCCCGCGGGGGCGGCCGCGACGATGCGCACGTGGCGCGAGAGCAGCGCGTCCGTGCGGTAGACGAGCGCCGCGTCCACCTCGCCGCGCTCAGCGTAGGCGAGTGCCTGCCGGACGTCCGGGGTGAGGACGGCCTTCGGCCGAACGCGGCTCCAGAGGTGCATGTTCTGCAGGGTGGCGCGCGCGTACCAGCCCGCGGGCACCGATTCGGGCGCGCCGATCGCCACTCGTTCCACCGCCGCTGAGGCCAGGTCTCCGAAGCCGCGCACCCGCGCGGTGTCCCCCGCGGGCGCCACGAGCACCAGCTCGTTGCCGAGGAGGTCGCGCCGCGTGCCCGGGACGATCAGGCCGTCGCCCTCCAGCGCGTCCATCTGCGGCTCCGCGGCGGAGATGAACACGCCTACCCCCGCCCCGTGGCGGATCTGCTGCTCCAGGGTTCCCGAGCCACCGAAGTTGTTGCGGATGGTCACGCCCGGGTGCGCGCTCTCGTAGTCGGTCGCGAGCGTCGTGAGCGCGTCGCGCAGGCTCGCCGCCGCGGAGACCACCACCTCCGGTCCCCGCGCTGCGCCCCCGCCGCAGCCGGCGAGCAGCAGGGTCAGGACCAGGAGCCGTTTCACCGCGCCGCGGCCACGACCTCACGCTCGCGCTGCGCCTGCTCGACCACCTTCTCGGTCTCGCTCTGAGGCAGCTCCTCGTAGGCGGAGAACCGGCGCGTGTGCATCGCCCGGCCCTGCGTGAGCGAGCGCAGGGTGGTGGCGTACTTGTAGAGCTCCGCCTGTGGCACCAGCGCGCGGATTCGCTGCGCGCGGCCCACGCTGTCGATGCCCAGGATGCGCCCGCGCCGCTGGTTCAGGTCGCCGATGACGTCGCCCATGTACTCGTCGGGCGTGGCGACCTCCACCTCCATCACCGGCTCCAGGATCACGGGGCTCGCGCTCTGCGCCGCCTCCTGGAAGGCGAGGGAGCCCGCGAGCTTGAACGCGATCTCGGAACTATCCACGCTGTGATAGCTGCCGAAGAAGCACTCGGCCTCGAAGTCCACCACCGGGAAGCCGGCGAGGATCCCGCGCGCGGCGGCCTCCTGGATGCCCTTGTCGACGGCCGGGACGTACTTGCCCGGGATCACCCCGCCCACGATGGCGTCGGTGAAGAGATAGCCCTCGCCGCGCGGGCGCGGCTTCAGCCGCACGTGGCAGTCTCCGTACTGCCCGCGGCCCCCCGTCTGCTTCTTGTGGCGCCCGTGCCCCTCCGCCGTCGCGCGGATCGTCTCGCGGTACGGGATCCTCGGCTCGGCCGTCGTGACGCGGACGTTGTACTTGCGCTGCATCCGCTCCAGCTGGACGTCGAGGTGCAGCTCGCCGCAGCCGCGCGCGATCGTCTGGCCCAGCTCGGGCACGTACTCGGCGGCGAAGCAGGGGTCCTCCTCGTGGAGCAGGTGCAGAGCGCTGGAGAGCTTGTCCTCCTCGCCGCGCGTCGCCGCCTCGACGGCGATGGCGATGTCCGGTGCGGGGAAGTCCACGCCCGTCAGGGTGAGCGGGTGGCCGGGCGAGGAGAGAGTGTCGTTGGTGTGCGTGTCCCTCAGCTTCGCCACGACTCCGATGTCACCCGCGCGCAGCGCCTCCACCTCCACGCGGTCCTTCCCCTGGGGAATGGAGAGGTGGGAGAGCTTCTCCGTCTGCTCCCTCCCGGCGTTCAGCACCTCCTGGCCGTTCGCCACGGAGCCGCCGAAGATACGGAAGAAGGAGAGCTCGCCGACGTGCGGCTCGCTGGTCGTCTTGAAGACGAGCGCGGCGAGCGGGTCGCTGTTCAGGTCGTGCAGCTCCACCGGCCCGCCCCGCCCCTCCGCCACCTCCGCCGGCCGCTCCTGCGGCGAGGGCATCAGCTCGACGATCTTCGTCATCAGCGCGCGGGCGCCCCAGGTGTGGTTCGGCGCGCCGCAGAAGAGCGGGACGAGATCGCCGCGCAGCATCGCCTGCTTCATCGCGTGGATCGCCTCGTCGCGCGTGATCGTGTCGCCCTCCAGGTAGTGCTCCAGCAGCTCGTCGTCGGTCGCGGCGATCGTCTCGATCAGCTCCTGGTAGTAGCGGTGCTCGATCTCCCGGTACGCCTCCGGGATCTCCACCTCCTCCGGCTCGCTCTCGTCGTCCGCGTAGAGGATCGCGCGCTCGGAGAAGAGATTGATGATGCCGTGGAAGTCCTCGCCCGAGCCGATGGGCACCTCCACCGGGATCACCTTCGCCGTGAGGTGCTCCTTCACGTCCGCGAAGACCTGCGCGAAGTCCGCGTTCTGCCGGTCCATCATGGAGACGAAGAGGAGGGTGGGGAGATGGCGCTCCTGGATCAGATCCCAGACGCGCTCGGTGCCCACCTCGACCCCACCCGGGCCGGAGAGCACCACCACCGCGCCGTCCGCCACCCGTATGCCCGCCTGAGTCTCGCCGACGAAGTCCAGGTAGCCGGGGGTGTCGAGGAAATTGATCTTGTGCTCCTTCCACACCGCGTGCGCCACGGAGACGTTCATCGAGATGCCGTGGTCGACCTCCTCCGGGGTGTACATCGTGAGCGCGGTGCCTGCCGCGGGGTCGCCATGGCGGCGGGAGGTGCCCGATGCGAAGCAGCAGGCGTCCACCAGGGAGGTCTTCCCCGCACCGCCATGGCCGACTACAACCACGTTGCGGATACGGTCGGTAGTGAATGAGGGCGCGGAACCCATCGGCACCTCCGGGGCTGGAGAGTGGAAGGCAGGCAGGCGGGAGACGTCTCACGGCCAAGCTACGCGCCCCGCCGGGCGGGGTCAAGCGAGTTGGAGCACGGCTAAACCGGCCCCGGAGCTACGCTTGTCCGGGGCTCGGGCACCCCGCATGGAACGGGCCGCGGGAACGAAAAGGAGGGCCGGCGCGCGCGCGCCGGCCCTCCTCCCCACCCCGGTCGACGCCCGACTCAGGGCGTCGCGGGGAAGCCCGCCTCCACCCGGAAGTCGTTGAGCGTCCCGTGGCCCTGCATGCCGACGTACTTCACGCCCGACACGCGGTACGGCAGAACCGGCGTCCGGACGCCCTGTACCGAGCCCACCACCGTGCCCGCGTCGGGATCGTAGCTCACCGAGATGCGGTTGATGGTCGACAGGACCATCGTCCCGGAGGCGCTCGGGCCCTTCGATCCGTCCGTGTGCAGCTCCCACGTCGATGGGCTGTTGAACCAGTTGCTGGATGGCATCCGCACGATCAGCCACGCAGCTCCGGAGGCCTCGAAGTTGTCGGCGAGCGCACCCGACGGCGTGAAGCCGATGGCCAGGGTATAGGAGGGGCCGCCGTACGCCGTCACGGATGCCGTGACCGCTCCCTCCGGCTGCAGGAAGGGCAGTAGAACGGCGTTGTTCGAGACGTCCGACGGCGTGACGTTGCTGACGATCACGCCGTTCTGCGTGCCCGACAGCTCGAACGGCGATGGCGGCTCGAAGGGGTCGATCGTGGACGCCGCGAACGCCCAGGTGGGCGACTTGCGCACGTCCGGCGAGAGCCACACCTCCGAGGCCGTGTTCGGCCATTCCGCGCGGATTCCGTCGATGCTCATGCCCAGGTCCACCCGGACCGCGTCGCCCTTCGCGTCGTAGCGGATCGGCGAGAGGTCGCCCAGGGGGTCGAAGCCGAATGAGTCGCGCAGGTAGAGGGGTCCCGTGAGCACCGTCGGCGGCTCCGGCGCCGGCAGGGCGCCACCCCCACCCCCGCCTCCGCCTCCGCCGCCACCACCCCCACCGCCTCCGCCACCACCTCCTCCGCCCCCGCCGCTGCCCTTGGACAGAGACATCGCCCGCGGCGTCGGAGCGGACGGGTCGGTGGGAGCGTCGGTGCACGCGGCCGCGAAGAATGCGAGCACCAGCGACAGGCTCACTGCTCGGGCGACGGGATTCATTGTGATCTTCATCTTTCCACCGCGGTGTGGGAGGAGTCGGGGAGGCCGTCGAACGGGACGCCGCCGGCCACGCTGACGCGGACGGCGCCGGAAAGGGCAACGGACGTTCCCCGCGGCCCGCTGAGAGGGTGGGTCTCGGAAGTGACGATGCGGTAGCGCGTTGGGCGATCGCGGCGCGGGCACCGGGCATCCGGTGCCGAACGCCGTTTCGGGGCAGCCTGTAGCGTTTCGGTGCAGACGGAGTGGAGCGCTTCGGCCGCCTTGCGACCCGCCGCGGCGCGGATCAGATTGCGTTCGGAGGGGACTGCACCCGCCCGGGCGGCCCCGGCGGGAGCCCCGTTCTCCATCCCTCGCGGACGAGATGCACTACCTCCTCTTCTACGACCTCGTCGACGACTATCTCGAGGCGCGCGTGCCGCTGCGCGAGGTACACCTGCGGCACGCGAGGCAGGCGCACGAGCGCGGCGACCTCATCCTCGGTGGCGCCCTCGCCGACCCGCCGGACGGCGCCGTCCTCCTCTTCCGGGGCGACGGACCGGCCGTCGCGGAGCGCTTCGCCGAGGCCGACCCGTACGTCCTGAACGGCCTCGTCACCGGCTGGCGCGTCCGGGAGTGGACGACGGTGGTCGGCGACGATCCCGCCGTCGTACTGCCGTAGGGCGCCGATGATCGCCTACCTCCGCCGCCTCTTCGCCCACGTCGCTTGGGCCGACGCCCGCGTTCTCGCGCTCCTGCGTACCGTGGAGAACGAGCGCGGCGTCCGCCTCCTGGCTCACCTCCTGGGCGCGGAGCGGGTATGGCTCACGCGCCTGCGGGGGGAGGACAGCTCGGGCCTGGAGATCTGGCCCTCGCTGTCGCTCGCGGAGTGCGAGGCACTCGCGGCCGAGAGTCGCGCCGGCTACGCTGCCTACCTGGACGGCCTGAGCGAGCGCGACCTCCCGGAGCCGGTGACGTACCGGAACTCCACGGGCGCGGAGTTCCACACCGCCCGGCTGGACATCCTCACACAGGTCGCACTGCACGGCAGCTACCACCGCGGTCAGATCGCGCAGCTCGTCCGCGGAGCCGGGGCGGAGCCGGTGAATACCGACTACATCGTCTGGGTGCGGGAGCGGGGCTGAGCCCGCCGGCGTCCGAGCCATGCCCGAGGAATCGAGCAGCCACAACCGCATCTACGACGTAGTCCGCCGCATCCCGGAGGGGTGGGTGTCGACCTACGGCGACGTCGCCGTTCTCGCAGGGATGCCCGGCCACGCGCGCCTCGTCGGCTACGCCCTCCACGCGCTGCCCGCGCACACCACCGTGCCCTGGCAGCGCGTCGTCAACGCGCGCGGCGGGATCAGCATGGGGCGGGCGTTCCCCGGGGGCGAGCTGATCCAGCGGCAGCGGCTGGAGGACGAGGGGGTGGAGTTCGACGCCAACGGGCGCATCTCGCTGGAGAGATACCGCTGGCGGCCGGAGTGAGGTGATGCGAGTCGGCGCCTGACGCGTGATTGCGTGGGACCCAGCACGGTACCATCTTCCGCTGTCGGTCCTCACCCGTCGTCCGTGATACTCATTCCCTTCGCGGGGAGCCTTTCGAGCTGTGGTGCCATGCCGAACATCACGCGGAATGGAGCCGAGGCGGCCATCGTCTGGGTGCGTGCCGCCCTCATCGAGACGCTGGCGCACCGTCATGCCTACGACGAGTGGGCGCACAACGTCTGCCTCGCGGTCGTGTCTCTGTACGACGGCGGGAGCTGGCATCGGGAAGAACTGATGGCGTACTCGCACCTGAGTGGCCTGAGCAACGCCAACCTGAAGAAGCTCTACGACGTGGGTGGGGTCGAGTTCGTACCCGACAGCATCCCGTTCGTCGGTTGTAACGGAATGGGGCGGTTTCACACCGAGCCGCGACTACTCAACTACGTTCTCTCCCGCCCCGGCTGGATCGAGCGCGTCCGGGAGATCACGCTCATCTCCGAGATCAATTGCTGTAAGACCTGTCGCAAATACGCGATCGACGAGTTCCGGAAGCGATACCCGCAGATCGGTCTGCACACCTTCGAGCTCGGGATGAACCCGGGGGAGAACACGTTCCCGAAGTACAGGACGATCCACGGTTGACGGGCTGAACATCGGTAGACGGATGAACGGTGTGCCGCCCCGCCCGGGGGTGTTGCATCCATACAGCAGAATGCCCCGCAGCCTGCACGGCTGCGGGGCATTCTGCTGCGTCGAGCTCCCGCGGTAGGACTCGAACCTACGACCCTCTGATTAACAGTCAGATGCTCTAACCAACTGAGCTACGCGGGAATAGGTGGGCTGCGGCGGACGAATGTATCCGGGCCCCGGGGGGGTGTCAACCCCGCCGCGGCACGGGAACACTTCCTGCCCCCGGGGAGTAGAGCCGGGTGGCCCGGATGGGCGCCCGCCCCGAGTTGTCCCTGGCAGAACCCGCGATGCGACCGAAGTTCCGCTCCAACGTCCCGCTGATCGCCACGACGCTGTTGTTGCTGGTGCTCTACATGAGTGCCGTGCTCTACGCGAGTCGGAGGCGCAACGGCGATCTGATCGACGCGATGCACCGGCTCACGGACGTGGGCGGCGTTCGCGTGCTGCCGCGCGCCCAGCTGGCGCTGACGGCGCTGAACGCGCAGCGCGTTCTCGACGCGGGGCGCCCCTGGAAGGCGTGGCGGCTTCTGCGCGACCTGGTGGACGAGCCGACGGCCGCGCCCGGGGAGATCCTGCTCGCGGCGCGATCGGCTTCGCAGTGGGAAGGCTGGTACAACGTCGAGCACCTGCTGAAGGGGCGCCCGTGGCTGGCGGAGGAGAACGCGGGCGAGGGGCTGCTGCTGCTCGCCCGGGCGCAGGAGGAGCGCGACGAGCGGGAGGACGCGGTCGCGACCTACCGGCGCTACCTGGCGGTCCCGGCCGCGGAGGAGCGCGGCGTCGCGGCGGCGCACCTGGGCGAGCTGCTGGCGCGCGCGGGGGACCACGCGGGCGCGGCGGCGGCGTTCGAGACGGCCGGGAGCGCGGTGCCCGCGGTGGCGGACTGGCTGGCGGCGCTCCGTACCGAGCAGCTGGCGGCGGCGCACGATCCCACCGCCGTCGCCGTGTCGGTGCGTGCGCCCACCGGCTCCGCGCCGGCGCGGGTGCGCCGGGTGGAGGCGGAAGCCGAGGCCCGGCGCGCGGCGGGCGATACGGACGGTGCGCTGCGCAGGCTGGAGTGGGAGGCGCGCATCCTTCGTGGCGACGGCGCGCGCGCGGAGGCGGCGCAGCTGGACTACGACCGCGCCCGGGTCCTCCACGCCGCGGACCGGAACGGCGATGCGCGCGAGGCGCTGCGCCAGGCGGCCTGGGAGAGCTCGGCCGACCCGAGCCTCCGCCGGCGCGCGGCGGAGATGCTCGAGTCGCTCGACCCCCGCACCGTGGCGGAGGAGCTCGCCTGCTCGGCGGCCTACGAGGCCGCGCGCCGGCCCGGTCTGGCCGCGCGGGCGCTGCGCGGCGCGATCTCGCTCGGCGCACCCGCGGACGCCGGGCTGCAGCTGAAGCTCGCGCGGCTCCTCTACGACGCGCGCGACTTCGGGCCGGCGCGCGACGCCTTCCAGGCCGCCGCCTCTCAGCTGAACGACGAGAACCTCGTCGCGGAGGCCGAGCTGGGCGCGGCGCGCTCGCTCTACCGCTCGGGCGACCGGCACCACGACGCGGCGATCAGGGAGTACAAGGAGGTGGTCGCCGGGCACCCGGGCACCGCGGCGGCCGGCAGCGCCCTCTTCCTGCTGGGCGACGTCTCGTCCACCACGGAGCGCGGGCTCGGCTACTACCGCCGCGCGGCCGAGGTGCGCAGCTCGCCGGACGCCGCCGACGCGCTCTACCGCGTCGGCGACCGCTACCTCAAGCTGGGCAACCCCGCGGCGGCGGCGCGCGCCTGGGCCGAATACGCCGCGCGCTATCCCGTCGGCGACCGGACCGCGCAGGTGGCCTACGAGGCGGCGAAGCTCGAAGCCAGGCTCGGCCGGGACGACGCGGCCCGCGACCTCTACCGCGCCGCGCTGGCGGCGGAGCCGGCCTCGTACTACGGCGTTCGCGCGGCCGAGCACCTGGACGAGAGCCCCCTCGCGGGCGCGGTGGCCGAGCCGTGGATCGGGCTCGCGGGTGACGCGGCCGACGCGGCTTCGGCGCTGCAGCGCCTCGCCGCCCTCGACAGTCTGGGGCTCGGGGACGCGTGGAGCGCCGAGCTCGACGGCGCCACGCGCCGCTTCTCCGATCGGCCCGCCGCGCTGCTCGCCCTCGGCGAGGGCGTCCGCGACGCCGGGCACCCCGTCGAGGGCATCCGCATCGGCCGGACGCTGCTCGCCCGGCGCGGCGGACGGTGGGACGTGCGCCTGCTCCGCCTCGTCTTCCCCTTCCCCTATCAGGACATCGTGAAGGACGACGCGAAGCGCGAGGGCGTCGACCCCATGCTCCTCGCGGGGCTCGTGCGCCAGGAATCGAGCTTCGACCCGTACGCGCGCTCGTGGGTCGGCGCGCGCGGCCTCGCGCAGTTCATGCCCGCCACCGCCCGCTGGCTCGCCGACGACGCGGGCATCGAGAACTTCGACGGCAGCCTCCTCGACGTGCCCGAGATCAGCCTGAGGATGGGGGCGAAGTACCTGAGCGACCTGCTCCACCGCTACGACGGCGCCGCCGACCTGGCCCTCGCCGCCTACAACGCGGGTCCCTCGCGCGCCGACCGCTGGCGCCGCACCCTCGGCCACGGTGGCGATCCCGACCGCTTCCGCGAGGCCATCCCCTTCGACGAGACACGCCAGTACGTGATGATCGTGCTCCGCAACGCGGCGCTCTACCGCGCCCTCTACGGCGACGGTGCCTGACTCGCCGCATCTCGCTTGATCGCTGCCCCCCTTGCGGTTACCTTTGTACCCCCGCTTCGCTCCGCCCGGGGCCTCGCCGGGCGGGGGGCCGGTCCATCACTGGTGGTCACTCGACGCTGGAAATGCCGAAGTCCTTCTCGCCGCTGCTGCTCACGATGGCGCTCTGCGCGGTCGCCCCGGCGCACGCGCAGTCGCTCCGCGGGTCGCCCGCGAGCGTCGACCGCATGTACCACCAGGCCCTCGCGAACGACCTCCACTTCTTCGACACCTCCGCCGGCGTGCGCCGCGCCGCGGACGACGGCGATCTCGTGCGGCTCTCCGGAAACCGCGACTACCGCCTGGCGGACGTCAGCTACGCCTACGTCCTGCCCTCCACCCGGCTCTTCGTCCAGCGCTTCGCCGCGCAGTACCGTCAGGCGTGCGGCGAGCGGCTGGTGGTGACGAGCGGCATCCGTCCGCGCTCGATCCGCCTCCTCAACAGCGTCGCCAGGTCGGTCCACCCCACGGGCATGGCGGTGGACCTGCGCAAGCCGCGCGGTGGCCGCTGCCTCGCCTGGGTGCGAGAGAGCCTGACGGAGATGGAGGGGCGCGGAATCATCGAGGCGACGGAGGAGCACCGTCCGCCGCACTTCCACGTCGCCGTCTTCCCGGGCCGCTATACGCGCTACGTGCACGGTTCCGCGCCCGGGAGCCGGACCGTGGCCACGTCGGCGAAGGCCGTCGCCCGCGAGACCACGACGGGCACCCCGGGCCGGCGCTATACCGTCCGGGCCGGCGACTCCATCTGGAGCATCGCGCGGAAGGAGAAGGTGAGCGAGGCGCGGCTGCGCAGCGCCAACCACCTGCGCTCCTCGCGCATCGTGGTGGGGCAGGTGCTGGTGATTCCGGAAGACGGCTGACGCCGTCGCAACCGTCGCGAGAGCGCGGCGCGCCCCCGGCCCGGGGCGCGCCGCGCTTTTCTGGCGTCGTTCCCCGGCGCCAACCCGTTGCGCCGTCGGTGCTTGGCACCGCGATTGCAAACTCCGGTACCGGTTCGGTCCCGGGTCGCGTGCCCGGGTGTGGCACCGGCTCGAGCATGGAGAATCATCATGCGACAGTGGATCCGAGCGGCGCGCGGCGCGCCCATCCTGCTCCTGCTCACCGCCGCGGGCTGCGCGGGCGGGCTGGGCAACCTCGGCAACGTTCTCGGCGGCCTCGGCGGCGCGGGCGGCACGGGGCTCACCGGCGAGGTCCAGCAGGTCGACACGGGGCGGCAGCAGATCTGGCTCGCCACGCAGAGCGGACAGAGCACCGCCGTGGACTACGACTCGCGTACGACCGTCGTCTACCAGCAACAGCAGTACCCCGTCACCTCGCTGGACAGGGGCGACGTGGTCAGCGTCGTCACGCAGCAGGAATCCAACGGCGCCCTCTACGCGAGCGAGATCGACGTGCAGCAGACGGTGCAGGAGCGCACCGGGAGCGGCACGGTGGGGGGCACCGGCCAGCTGCAGCAGTTCACCGGCCGGGTGGGGCAGATCGACCAGCAGAACGGCTGGTTCCAGCTCCAGACCAACAACGGCACCTACACCGTCACGCTCCCCTACAACCCGAGCACCGCCACGCTCGACTACTTCCGCCGGCTGCGTACGGGTGATAGCGTTCGGGTCGAGGGCGCGCTGCTCGCGCAGGGCCGCATCGAGCTGTCGAGGTTCATGTGAACGGAGGCTGTCGGCTATCAGCTATCGGCTATCAGTCAAAGCCGTAGCCGATAGCTGATAGCCGATAGCTGATAGCTTCCATGGCTGCACTCGCTGAAGACCGCAGGCGGGCGAACGCGCGGATCGGGTACGAGCTCACCGTGCCGCACTTCATCCAGCCGGACGACGTGACCTGCGGGCCGACGTGCCTGCGCAAGGTCTACGACTTCTACGGCCTGGAGGTCCCGCTGGAGCAGGTGCTGGGCGAGATCGACCGCAACGAGGATGGCGGGACGCTGGCGGTCTACCTGGGGATCGCCGCGCTGCACCGCGGCTTCTGCGCGCGCATCTTCGTCTACGATCTCCGGATCTTCGACCCGAGCTGGAAGACGCTCACCCGGCCGGAGGTCGCGGAGAAGATCCGGCTGCGGCTGCCGCATCTCAGGTTTCCCAAGGCGAAGCGGGCGGCGCAGGCCTACCTGGAGTTCCTGGACCGCGGCGGCGAGATCTCCTTCGCGGAGCTGACGCCGGCGCTGCTGAAGAGCATCATCAACCGCGACCACCCGGTCCTCGCCGGCCTCTCGGCCACGTACCTCTACCAGATGCCGCGCGAGCGGCAGGACCCGGATACGAACGCGCTGGTGGACGACGACATCGCGGGCGAGGCGACGGGGCACTTCATCGTCGTCTCGGGCTACGAGCGCTGGGGCCGGCGCTTCGTGGTGCGCGACCCCTCGGCGCACGTGCCGCGCACCGCGGACGGCCGGCAGGTCGTCGACGCGCAGCGGCTCGTCAACGCCATCCTGCTCGGCGACCTCACCTACGACGCGGTGCTGCTGGAACTCTGGCCGGACCGACCGACGGAGGGGACTGCATGAGCCGACGCCTGGTCGTGGTCGTCTCCAACCCCACGGACATCCCCGAGCTCTCCCCGGACCGCCTCACCATCGCCGACGCATACCTGAGCGGCGGCGAGGCGGCGGCCCAGGGCGCCACCGTGGTCAACCTCTGCCGGTCGTACCGCTACCGGACGAAGGGTTACTACGTCTCGCTCATCGCCGACGCGCGCGGCCAGCGGGTGCTGCCGGGTGTCGAGGCGATCGAGGGCCTCTCCGAGCCCTTCGGCCTCTTCCGCATCCTGCAGGAGGCCGGCGTGCCGACCGTGGACGTCGAGAGGATGCGGACGAGCCCGGCGGGCGAGGGCTCCGTGGCGGAGGCGCTCGCCTACTTCGGCCACTGCGAGGACGCCCGCTTCCGCCCCGCGGCGCAGGCCGTCTACCGCGAGTGGCCCGCGCCCGTGCTGCGGCTGCAGATGGTGGAGGAGGAGGGCGAGTGGCGGGTCGCGCACGCCGCCGCGGTGCCGGTCCACCAGCTCGGCCCCGAGCGGCGCGCCCCGCTGGTCGAGGCGCTCCTCGACGAGCGGCGGGTGCTGCGGCGCGGCTCGCCCGTGCCGCGCGAGCTGAAGCGAGCCTCCATCGCGGTGCTCGTCGACGAGCGCGACGCCTTCTCGCCGTCGAGCCCCGAGACGATCGACCGGCTGGAGCGCGTGGGCTCGCGCATGAACGTCTACGTGCACCGCATCGGCCTGGACGACGTGGAGCGCCTCGGCGAGTACGACGCGCTCTTCGTCCGCGCGCTCACCGGGGTGCGCGAGCCGTCGTTCCAGTTCGTGCTGCGCGCCGAGATGCTGGACATGCCGGTCGTCGACGACACGCAGTCGATCATCCGCTGCAGCAACAAGGTCTTCCTGGAGGAGCTGCTGCGCCGCGAGGGCATCCCGACGCCGCGGACGCTCGTCGTCACGCCGCGCACGCCCTACGAGCAGATCGCGGAGCTGGGCGCGCCGACGGTGGTGAAGCTCCCCGACGGCTCCTTCTCCGCCGCGGTCCACAAGTGCGAGAGCCGCGAGGAGTACGAGCGGGTGGCGGCCGAGATGTTCCGCCGCTCCCCGCTGATCATCGCGCAGGAGTTCCTGCCCACCGGCTACGACTGGCGCATCACCGTCCTCGACGGGCGGGTGCTCTTCGCGGCGCGTTACTTCATGGCGCAGGGCCACTGGCAGATCCGCTCGGAGGACCCCTCGGGGCACGACCGCTACGGCCGCGTCGAGGCCGTGCCGCGCGCCGAGGCCCCGCGCGACGTGGTCGACCTCGCGCTGCGCGCCGCCGCCCTCATCGGCAGCGGCCTCTACGGCGTCGACATCAAGGAGACGCCCGCCGGACCGGTGGTCATCGAGATCAACGACAACCCCAACCTCGACATCGGCTACGACGACGCCGCCGACGGCAACCGCATCTACGAGGACATCATCACCTTCTTCCTGCGGCGCATCGAGGAGACGCCGCCCACCGCGCGCCCGGAGTCGGAGGCGCCGGCCGCGGTGGAGCGTGGCGAGCGCGCCGAGCGTCCGGGCGTGCACCCCACCGCGAAGCGGCACTTCCGGCCCTTCGAGGTGGCGGGGATGGAGCTCGAGTACGCCGTCGTGGACCGCGACCTCAACGCCGCCTCCCTCGTCGAGCCGGGCCTGCGGGCCCTCGCCGGCCGGCCGACCTCCGACGTCGACCTCGGCCACGTGGCCTTCTCGAACGAGATCGCGGACCACGTCTTCGAGCTCAAGATCCCCGCCCCCGTCCGCTCCCTCGCCGCCGCCGAGGCCGCGCTGGTGGACGGGGTGCAGCGCTTCTCGCTGCTGCTGCGCGAGCGCTTCGGCGCGCGACTGCTGCCCACCGGCATGCACCCGTGGCTCCGCCCGCGGCGCGCGAGGCTGTGGAAGCGCTCGAACGCCCGCATCTACCAGGCGTACGCCCGGCTCTTCGACGTGAAGACCCACGGCTGGATGAACGTGCAGGCGAGTCACCTCAACCTGCCGCTCGGGCGCGAGGAGGAGGCGGTGGCGATGCTCAACGCCGCCGCCCTCCTCGTCCCCTACCTGCCCGCGCTCGCCGCCAGCTCCCCGATGTACGAGGGCGAGCTGCAGGAGGCCGTCGACAACCGCCTGGCGTGGATCCTCCAGCACCAGGCGCGCATTCCCGAGTCGTGCGGGCGGATCGTGCCGGAGTACGTCGAGAGCCTCGGCGACTACCGGAAGAACGTCCTCGGGCCGATGTACCAGGCGCTCGACCGGCTGCCGGACGCGGGCGTGCTGAGGCACGACTTCTTCAACGCCCGCGGCGCGGTGATCAAGTTCTCGCGCCAGGCGATGGAGATCCGCGTCCTCGATACACAGGAGTGCGTGAAGATGGACGTGGCGATCGCCGTCTTCGTCCGCGCCGCGCTGCGCCACCTCGCCGCCCGCCTGCGCGCGGGCCGGCTCCCGCTCCCCGAGCACGCCGTGCTGGTCGAGGACTTCCGCGCGGTGGTCTGGCAGGGCAGCCGCGCGAGAGTCTTCGCGCCGCACCTCTCCCGCCTGGAGCGCGACGCGGAGGGCCGCGCCGACGTCCGCGCCGTTCTGCGCCACCTGCTCGCCGCCGCGCGCAAGACGGTGCGGAAGGACGAGGCCGGCTACCTCGACCTCGTCGAGCGCGTCATCGAGAGCGGCTCGCTCTCCGAGCGCATCCGCGACGTGCTCCTCCTCTACGTCGACGACGAGGAGGTCTTCACCGAGGCCGCCCGCCGCGTCTACATCGAGCTCGCCGACTGCCTGGAGGCCAACGAGCCGTGGCGGGGGAGAGGGATTTGAATTACGAGTTACGGGTTACGAGTTGACGGCAGGGAGTGGCGCGTACCCCAACCCGTAACTCGTAACTCGTAACCCGTAACTCGTAACTCGTAACTGCGATGGCGGATCCGATTCGCGTTCTCCTGGTCGACGATCACGCCGTGCTGCGGGCGGGGCTGGAGGCGCTGCTGGGCCTCGAGCCGGACCTCGAGGTGGTGGGGCAGGCGTCGACGGGCGAGGAGGCGGTCGAGCGGGTGAAGGCGGTCCGCCCCGACGTCGTCATCATGGACCTGGCGATGCCCGGGATGGGCGGCCTCGAAGCGACGCGGCAGATCACGGCGCTGGGGCAGGGGACGAGGGTGCTGGTGCTCACCTCGCACGCCGAGGAGGAGTACCTCCTGCCCGTCCTCGAGGCCGGCGGGGGCGGCTACGTCCGCAAGACGAACGCGGACGAGGACCTGATCGCGGCCATCCGCACGGTGGCGCGCGACGAGGTCTTCCTCTATCCGAGCGCCACCAAGCTGCTGCTGCGCGGCTACCGGCACGCGGAGGAGAAGGGGGAGGCGAGCCCGCTGGAGGAGCTGAGCGAGCGCGAGCGCGAGGTCTTCACCCTCACCGCGGAGGGCTACAGCTCGAGCGAGATCGGCAAGAAGCTCTTCCTCTCGCCCAAGACCGTGGACACCTACCGCGCGCGCCTCATGCAGAAGCTCGGCCTCAGCCACCGCTCGGAGCTGGTGCGCTTCGCGCTGCAGACGGGGGTGCTGAAGGCGGGGTGAGCCTTCACCCCGCCGGGAGGACGAACGAGAAGGTGCTCCCCTCGCCGGGCGTGCTCTCCACGCCGAGGCTGCCGCCGTGCGCCTCGACGATCCCGCGGGCGATCGCGAGCCCCAGCCCGGCTCCGGCGCGCCGCGCGTGCTCCGCCTGCCAGAAGCGGTCGAAGAGGTGCGGCAGATCCTCCGCGGGGATGCCGCAGCCCGTGTCGGAGACGTAGAAGCGCACGCCCCCCGGATCCGGCTCGGCGCCGATGACGATCCGCCCTCGCTCGGCCGTGAACTTGATGGCGTTCCCCACGAGGTTGCCCAGCAGCTGGAGGAAGCGCTCCCGGTCGGCGGCCACCGGCGGCAGGCCCTCCGCCGCGTCGCCCACGAGCTCGATCTCGCGCTCGGCCGCGAGCGGGGCGAAATGCTCCGCGCCGTCCCTGACGAGCTCGCGCGG
>DASSTO010000106.1:0-51258 GCA_035707865.1 Longimicrobiaceae bacterium
CCCGCGGCGGTGCGCCTGGCGTGGGAGAAGCTGATCGCCCCCGAGCTGGAGCACCTGGCGTGGGAGGTGGGGCGGTGAACGGCGGAATGCCAGGTGCCAGGTGCCAGGTGCCAGGTGCCAGGTGCCAGGTGCCAGGTGCCAGGTGCCAGGTGCCAGGTGCGCGGGGGCCCGGGGGCCCGGGCCTCGGTGGGATGCCCGGGCCCCTGTGCCCGCCCTCACCCGGCGCGCCGAGACGCGCCACCCTCTCCCGCAAGCGGGCGAGGGGACGGGTGTGGCGCGAGGCTCGGGTGTGCAGTCCGCGAAGGCGGACTTCCGGCTGTTCTTGCAGCGGCTTCAGCCGCCCGGTGAGGGGCTACCGCGAAGCTCCGGGAATTCTCGCCCCCTCCGCACTCGGCACTTCCGTTACTACGCACTCACATACAGGTCCGCCCGGGTGCGCGGCAGGTCCACGCGGCCGCTCTCGATCGGTTTGGCGAAGAGCGTCTGGTTGATGTTGATCATCGCCGTCTCGAAGTGGTAGATGGAGCCGGCGAGGTACATCTCCCAGAGGCGGAAGAGGGGGAGGCCGGCGCTGGCGACCGCGTCGGCGCGGCGCTCTCGCAGGCGCGCGAGCCAGCGGCGGAGGGTCAGCGCGTAGTGCTCGCGCAGGTTCTCCAGGTCGCGCACCTCGAAGCCCGCCATCTCCGCCACCGTGTTGGCGATGCTGACCGGCGCGAGCTCGCCGTCGGGGAAGATGTAGCGCTTGCGGAAGGTCTCGTTGCCGACGAGCGCCTGGTCGAGGGTGCGAGCGATGATTCCACCGAGGCCGCGACGCACGGGCTCGGGCCGGCTGGCGATCGCGTGGTTCAGGAAGATCCCGCCGGGCCGGAGGAGCCGGAAGACGTGGGTGAAATACTCGCTGAAGCGCGACCGGCCGACGTGCTCGAACATCCCCACGCTGACGATCTTGTCGAAGCTCTCGTCGCCGAGGTCCCGGTAGTCCCGCTTCTCCACCCGGAGCCGGCTCTCCAGCCCCGCCTCGCGGATCCGCTCGTTGGCGAGCCGGTGCTGCTCGTTGCTGAGCGTCACCCCCACGCCCTCGATGCCGAAGCGCTGGGCGGCGTAGATCAGCAGGCCGCCCCACCCGCAGCCGATGTCCAGCAGGCGCTCGCCCTCCCGGAGGCGCAGCTTGCGGCAGATGTGCTCGAGCTTCGCCTCCTGCGCCGCGTCGATGTCCTCCGCGCCGGTGGGGAAGTAGGCGCACGAGTAGATCATGCGACCGTCGAGGAAGAGCTGATAGAAGTCGTTCCCCACGTCGTAGTGGTACTGGATGGCGGCACGATCCCGCTCACGGCTGTGCTCGTGCCCGTGCAGCAGGGCGGGCCCGCGCGCGGCGATCGACTCGCCCGCTTCCCCGCGCGGCAGGCCGAACCACCCTCGTACGAGCGCCATCGCGGCGCCCGGCGACTGCGCGATGCGGTGGGCCGTCCTCGCCAGCGAGAACGCGGCGACCAGGTCGCCCTCCACGTCGAAATCGCCGCGCAGGTAGGCTTCACCGAGCGAGAGCTCGACCGGGACGCGGAACATCCGCCGCAGGCTCCCGGGCGTTCGCAGGACGAGAGTGAACCGGGAGGCTCCGCGGGCGGGGAGGAGATCTCCGCTCCAGAGGCGGATGGAGAAGTCGCGGGGCGGGGGAAAGACGACGTCGAGAAAAGCCGCGGTGCGCCGTACCGCCTCGTCCGCCGCTACGGGGGTCACGGTCGCGGTCACTTCGTGCATGGCGCCTCCTCGGTTCGGGTCCTGGCCCCGACCGCCATCGCCGGGGCCGCCGTCGCAATGTTACGAGCGCGGTCGGCCCTGTCCAGTGACCGGCACCCGACGCCGGAACCGGCGGCAAGTGTCGCGCCGCGCGGGGCGGGCGGGTGTTGCGTCGAAGCGCCACCTGCGGGATACTTCCAGCAGGTGGGGCCCATCCGCGCCACACTGGTCGCGGGCGCGGATGGGCGCACAATTCCTTGCACGGGTGCGACATCGGCGTCCGGCGCCGCGCCCGTCGGCCTCGCTGGTCCATCCCCTGCCGGTACAGCGCCTGAACCCGAGTGATCGATCCGCTTCAGCCGCCGGCTCCGCCCGTCAGCCCGATCATGCCATCATCCAGCACCGAAACCGAGACCTCGGAGCATCCGCTCGCCGACGTGCGCGCGCACGTGCTGGATCTCTGTCGCCGCGGGTCGTGCGTTCGGGAGATGCCGGGGCTGGTCCGGACGCTCGCCGACGACCGGCTGCGCGCGGAGCTCGTGGCGATTGCGACGCAGATGCGGGTGCTCGGGCTCGTGCTCCAGCGCCTCGATCGCGCGGAGGTGCTCGATGCGCTGCCGGAGGCGGCCGCCCGGGATCTCCGCGAATGCACGCGCCGGGCGCGGCTCGGCTCCGCGGGCTACCAGCTGGAGCGCGACCACGTCGTCGCCCGGCTGCGCCGCGAGGGTATCGAGCCGCTCCTGCTGAAGGGAGCGGCCCTCCGCGGCACCCTGTACGCGGACCCGCTGCAGCGCGCGGTCTCCGACATCGACGTGCTGGTGGAGGAGGCGGCGCTCGAGACGGCGCTGTCGGCGCTCGTGCGGGCGGGGTACCGGCGACCGGCCGCCGCGGAAGCCGCCGCCTACCGGCGGGCGCACTTCCACTTCCGCCTCACGCACCCGCGCGGGCACGTCGTCGAGTTGCACTGGGCACTGACCACGCCGACGGCGACCTTCCGCCTGGAGCCCGCGCGCTTCCTTGCCGATTCGGTATCCGTGGAGCGTGCGCTCGGGCCGGCGCTGCGGGTGCCCCGTTCCGAGCACATGCTGCTCCACCTCGTCGCGCAGAGCGCCGAGGAGCGGTTCATCCGCTTCGACCGGATCGTCGACGTGGACCGTATGGTCGACGCGGGTGGGCTCGACTGGGCGTTCCTGTGCGACGCGGCGCGGAGCGCGGGGTTGACGACCGCTCTCGCGCTCTCGCTCGAGCTGGCGCGCTCGCTGCTCGGCACGGAGGTCCCGGAGTCGGTGGCCGGAGCCGTGCGCCCCTCGGCGCTGGTGCGGGCGAACCTGAGACTGCTCCGCCCGGGGCGACGCCTGCTCGTGCCGGACCGGTGCCGCCGGAGCGCGTCGGACCAGCTGGTGCACCTCTGGCTCCTCCCGGGCGCCGCCCCGCGCGCCGCCGCCCTGGGGCGGATACTGGCCCGGGGGGCGGTCGAGCCGACGGAATGGGCGCCGGCCCCGGAGGGCCCGCTGCCCGTGCACCGGCGCATCCTCTCGCTGGTGAAGACGCTCGCCTTCCAGGGCGCCCTCTACGCCGGCGCGGACCGCGACCCGCGGAGCGCTGGCTCGAACCCGGTGGCACTCTGGCCCGCGCGGCCCGACGGCCGCTCAACCTCGACGGTTCTCGCTCTTCAGGAAACGGCATGACGACAGACTCGCGTACCGTGCGCCCGGCGCTTCCCCGCCGCGCTACCATATCGAACGACGTCCTCTTCCAGGAAGTGGAGGGCCAGGCCGTGCTCCTGGACCTTGGACGCGAATACTACTTCAGCCTGGACGATGTGGGCACGCGCATCTGGTCGCTGCTCGTCGAGCAGGCCGAGGTGAGCACCGTGGTCGAGCGGATGTGCGAGCTCTACGACGTGGACGAGGCGGCGCTTCGCCTCGATCTGGCTCTCTTCCTGGCGCGCCTCGCCAGCGCCGGGCTGGTGCATACGGACGCGTGAGGGGCCGCCGGCCCGCGTCGATGATCCCGCGCCTGCGCGTGCCCCTGCCGCTGCGCGTTTCTCGCCGCGTCGCGGACGTCCGTGCGCGCATTGCGCGTCGGCGGGACGGGATCGGCCTGCTGCTGCGTGCGGCCTGGCTCCTCCCCGTCCGTACGCTGGATCTGCGCCTTCGCGGCCTCCGGGGGGCGCCCGACGGCCACCGCGTCCGGAGGGGGACGCGGCCCGCGGCCTCGGGTGCGCCGGTCGGCCTCGCGCGGGCGAAGCGATTGGAGCGCGCCGTGGCGCTCGCCGCTCGATACGGGGTGTGTCGCGGTACCTGCCTCTCCCGCTCCCTGGTCCTCCTCGACCTGATGGAGCGCGAGGGCCTCGCGGGCGATCTGCGCATCGGGGTGCGCGTGCCTGGCAGCGTGCTGGAGGCGCACGCGTGGGTGCAGCTCGGAAGCGTCGTGCTCAACGACCGCGACGACGTCGAGCGGCGCTACGCGCCTCTCCGGGGGCAGGCATGAGCGGCATCGCCGCGGCGGTCGGACCGATCGCCACGCCGGAGGACCGGCTCTGGGTGGGCCGGGCCGCCCGGCACATGACCTTCCGCGGGCCCGACGGATGCGACGCATGGCACGGCGAGCGCGCCTCGCTCGGCCACGCCCTGCTGCGGACCGGCGAGCCCGCGGCGGCCCACGGCGACGGCCGGCCGCTCTCGCTCGACGGCGAGGTGTGGCTGGTGGCGGATGTTCGTCTCGATGGACGCGCCGACCTGCTGAGCGAGCTCGCCGCATGGGGAGCCGGCGTGGGAGCCGACGCGCCGGACGCGCTCCTGCTCCTGCACGCGTACCACGCCTGGGACGAGGGGTGCCTCGATCACCTGCGCGGGGACTTCGCCTTCGCCCTCTGGGATGGCCGCCGGGCGCGGCTCTTCTGCGCGCGTGACCAGCTCGGCGTCGCTCCGCTCTTCTACGCCCGGATGGGCGAGCGCCTCCTCGTCTGCAACACCCTGGAATCGCTCCTCCTCCACGCGGGGGTGGGGGATGCACTCGACGACGCGGCGGTCGGCGACTTCCTCCTCATCGGCATGATCGCGGAGCCCGAGGCGACGATCTTCTCCTCCGTTCGGCGCCTCCCCCCCGGGCACGCGCTGAGCTGGGAGGCCGGCCGGCTGCGCGTCCGCCGCTACTGGACGCGCCCGGAGCCGTCGCGCTTCCTGTACTATCGCCGCCCGGAGGAGTACGTCGAGCGCTTCCGCGAGCTGCTCACGGCGGCGGTCGGCGACCGGTTGCGCGCGAGCCGCGTGTCGGTGCCCCTCAGCGGCGGCATGGACTCCACGAGCATCGCGGCGGTCGCCCGCGGCTTGAGGGGGCAGGGAGGCGCGGCATCCGGGCTGCGGGCTTACACGATCGATCTCTCCGGCCTCATGCCCGACGAGGAGGCGCGCTACGCTGCGATGGTCGCGGAGTCGCTCGGCGTGCCCCTGGAGACGATCGACGGGACGGCCTACCCCGACCTCGACCCGCTCGCGCCGCCGCTGTTTCCCGCCGCGGAGCCGGTGCCGTTCGGGCAGGCCGGGTTGCAGTACGACCTCGTGCGCCGGATGTCGGGCCATGGGCGGGCGGCGCTCTCCGGCCTCGGTGGGGATCCGCTCCTCATGTACGTTCCGTCGTACTGGCTGCAGTGGCTCGCGCGAGGGCGCGTCGGCCGGCTCGGCGCCGCCGCGTGGCACCACCTGCGGCTCTTTCACCGCCCGCCGCGCTTGCACTTCCGCGCCTCGATCCGCCACGCCCGCGCTCTCACGATGGAGCCGCCTCCGCCGCCGTGGTGGTTGGACGCGGGCTTTGCGGCGCGGAACGGTCTCGCAGCCCGGAACCGGCGGCTCATCCGGAACGCGGCGCGGCAGATCGACTGGCGCTCCCTGGCGGACTCGCCCGCGTGGGCCACCCTCATCGGGCGCTCGGACCCCGGCTTCACCCGCCATCCGCTGCGCTTCCTACACCCCTTCCTGGACGTGCGGTTGCTGGAGTTCGTCTCGGCTCTTCCGCCCGCCCCCTGGAGCGTGAGGAAGACGATCCTGCGGATGGCGATGCGCGACGCGCTGCCCGAGGCGGTGCGGACCCGGCCGAAGCGGCTTCTCGGAGCCGACCCCTGGCTCACCACCGTCCGGGCGCGAGGGCTGGACCCGAGACTCCTCAGTCTCGTGGATGAGGCGGACGGCCTCGATGCGTACGTCGACCGCGCCCGAATGCGGGAGACGCTGCGTGCCTGCGCCGATCCGGGTACGGCGCCCTCCAGGGTACTCAACGCGAGCCTGGCGCTCGCGTACTGGCTCCATCACTGGCGCCGCCCCACGGCGGCGCGGCTGGACCCGGCCGAACTCGCCGTCAATGCCGAGCAACGGCAGGCGATGGCGGCCGGGATGCGGGACTCCTGAAGTTCAACCCCATCTCCAGAGGAGGAAGCATGATGAAAAAGGAAGTAAGTCGGCTGCCGTACCACGCGCCCGAGCTGCGCGAGCATGGGAGCGTCGAGGATCTCACGCTCGCGGGCGGCTCGGTGTTCGATCCCACCGACAGCGCAATGGCCTACGGCGACTGCACGCCAGGGCTTTCGTGAGCGAATTTCAGTACGGCATCTTCGGTCTCCGCCTGCGCGCGAACCAGCCGCTGCCCGGGCTGGAGCGCCTCCCGCGCCAGGCGGCCGTCGATGTCGAGCTCCACCTCGCTCGCAGCGAGGACCGGGCCCGGGTACCCATGGCCGGGCTGGCCTGGGTGCCCGCGGCCCCCCCGCTTCCGGTCTGGACGGCGGAGGGGCCCGGGGGATACTACCTCCGTCTGCGCTACGAGGCTGCCGGCGCGGACGCCGAGTTCGTCATCGGCCCGCGCGGTGGGCACGTCTGGGTTTCCTGGAGCCGCGACGTGACCCTCGGTGATGTCGCCGCGCCATTGCTCGGGCCCGTCCTGGGCTGCGTCCTGCGCAGGCGCGGAGCGACCTGCCTGCACGGCGCGGCGCTGGCCGTGGACGGGCGTGCCATCGTGCTGCTGGGCGTGAAGGGCGCCGGGAAGTCGACGACCGCGCTGGCGCTGGTGCGGCAGGGCGCCACTCTGCTCGCGGACGACATCACCGTCCTGTCGGAGACCGCCTCGGGCCCGTCCGTCCTGGCGGGGCCCGCCCGGCTCCGGTTGCGCCCGGAGCCGGTGGCGGCCCTCTGCGGCCCCGCGGACGTGGTGCGGCCGATGTGGTCGCAGGAGAAGGGCCGACCGTACAAGCGGTATCTGGATCTCCCCTCCCGCCCCACCCCGGCCGCCGCCGCGCTCGCGGCCATCTATCTCCTCGGGCCGCGGGGGGAGCCCATCCGGGAGACGACGATCGTGGAGGAGCCGATCCTCACGGCCCTTCCGCGGCTCATGGCGCAGCGTTACGTCACCTTCGCCCTGGACCGCGACGGCCAGGCGCGCGACTTCGAGAGCGTGACGCGTCTGGTGCGCCGCATCCCGGTGCGGCAGATCCACCGGCCGGAGGGGCTGGAGCGCATCGACACGGTCGCCCTTGCCATCGTCGAGGACGCCCGCGCACTCCTCCTCTCCGCCGCCTCCCCGTGATGCTCGTCACCGAAGCTGAGCCGCCGACCGGGCGGGCGAGCCTGGCCGATTCGCTGCGGCTCGTCCTCCCCAGGATCGACGCGCGCCTCGCCTCGCCCGGGGCGCTGGACGATCTCGGCCACCTCGCGCGGGCGCTGCCTCCCGTACACCGCGCGGGCTTCGAGTGCCGCCTGGGAGCGGGAGATCTGCGGGTGGACCTCCAGCAGGGGGTGGTCCCCACTGGCGGTGAGCCGGCGATACTCTCGGAGTTCGTCTCGTCCGCCGGGGAGAGCGGATCGGCGCTCCACCCCGCCTGGGCGCGGGTGCGCGACTTCTGCTCCGCGTGGGAGGAGCCGTCGTCCGATCTCGCACGGGGCGTCCCCGAGCTGTGGCTGGAGTACGATCCGCGAGAGGTGGGGGCGCGGGTGGAGCTGGTGCCGTCCGTCTTCGCACTGCTCCGTCCGCCCGAGCGCACCGCCGAGGCGGCGCGCTCGCTCGCCGAACGGGCGCTCGCGGTCTTACTGGGCGCGGCGGTGCCGTCACCCCTGTGTGCGCAGCTCCGCCGCTTCACCGATGCCTGCCCCGAGGGTACGAAGATCAGCCACGTCGGCGTGATGCTCGGTCGCGAGGTGCAGGGGCTGCGCATCCACGTCACCCCTCTCCCGCTCCGACACTTCGAAGCCTTCCTGGAGCGCGTCGCCTGGCCGGGCGATACATCCGAGGTGCATCGTCTGGCCACACGCATGCTGGAGTTCGGCGACTACGTCGCACTCTGTTTCGATGTCGGCGAGCTGGTCTACCCGCGCCTCGGAATCGAGTGCTTCTTCCACCAGAAGCACGGAATCCACCCCCGCATGGAGCCTCTCCTCGACTGGCTGGTCGCCGAGGGGATGTGCACGCCCGAGAAGCGGGAGGCGATGGTGCGCTGGCCGGGCTATCTCTCTCCCGCCGCGAGCCGCGCGCCCTGGCCGGACGCGCTCCTGGTGCAGAGCCTCGTTCAGCCGCCCGAGCGGCTCGGGATCTTCGATCGGCGCTTCAGCCACGTCAAGCTCTCCTGCCTGGCGGGCTCGCCGGTCGAGGCGAAAGCCTATTTCGGCTACGGACACTTGTGGCTCGAGCCCGAGTCGCGGCGGAGTGTCGCTGCTCGCGTCGACGATGCCGCCCCACCGGTCGCCCGCCGGAAGCGGGGCGCCGGCGACGGGGCCGTCGATGGGGCGATGGAGGCCGCCGTCTCCTTCCTCCTCGGCGCCCGCAACCAGGCGGGCTGGTGGCGCGACTTCTACGACCTGGCCCGCCCGCCCGACCCGGCGCGCCGCGTGGCGGCCTACGCGAGTGACGAATGGATGACCGCGTACGTCGCGGGGGTGCTGGCGGCGCTGCCGGGAGAGCGGGAGCGGCGCGCCGCCCGGGAGGCGTGGGAGCTGCTCGCGGCGCGTCGCGGCCCGGACGAGGGATGGGGCCAAAGTGCGCAGCTCCCGGCCGACGCCGACAGCACCATCTGGGGGCTGCGATTGGCGAAGCGGCTGGGGATCGGCGACACGCCGCGGGTGCAGGCGGCGCGGCGATTTCTGATGGGTCAGCTCCGTCCCGGTGGTGGGGTCGCCTGCTACCGGGAGGTGGATTGCCCCGAGATCGCTCGATTCCTTCGAATGGGCGGAGCCTACGACGGGTGGGCGGCGGTCCACACCTGCGTTACTGCCGCCGCGCTCCCCCTCGGCCTGGGCGACGCGACGCACGACTACCTCCTGCGCGCGCAGAAGGAGGACGGCCGCTGGGCGGGCTACTGGTGGGACGACGACGAGTACGCGACGGCCTGCGCGGTGGAGTCGCTGCTCGGGGAGGGGCGGGAGGACGGCCGGCGCGCCGCGATGCGCGGCGCGCTCTGGGCCGCGGGGCGCGTGGGGGAGGACGGGATGGTCCGGTCGGAGGCGCACGGCGGCGCCTCCGACTTCGCTGCCGCCCTCGCGCTCCAGGCGCTCCTTCCGCTCGCGTCGGAGATCGGGGAGACGCGCGCGGCCGACCGGGCGCTCGGGTGCCTGCTGACGCGGCAGCGCGAGGACGGCTCCTTTGCGCCGTCGGCGCGCCTGCGCGTCCCCGCCCCTGCGACCCTCGACCCGCTCACCTCCCCCGAGGGCACGCGCACGTACCTGGACCGCGACGCCGTCTTCACCACCGCGACGGTGCTCGCGGCCCTATCGCTGGCGCGCTCCGGCGCTACGGCTCCGCCCGCTCCGGTGCGGGAGGAGCGTCGTAGCGGAGCCAGCGCATCACCCAGTCCCGCCCGTGCGCCGCGCGGAGCTCTTCCTCGGTGAAGTGGAAGCCCGCCTCGGCACCGAGGCGGACGAGGTCGGCGACGCGGACCTCCGCCCCGAGCGCGCGGATCTGCTCTGCGAGCCGCGGGTCGGAGCGCGCGGAGTGAATGAAGCGGAGTGCGTCGGGTGCGGTCACGGTACTGTCGTGATAGGTGGTCGAAGTGCGGGTCTCCCGCCGGTCACGCCGCGCGCCGCCACCTCCAGCGCCGCGGCGGCACCAGCACCGGCTCCACGCGCATGGCGGCGCGCGGCCCGGCCGGCGGGATCACGCCGAAGAGCTGCATCCCCCACTGGACCGACGGCCCGATGCAGACGGCGTAGATGATGGTGCCGACGCCGATGGGGCCGCCCAAGAGCCAGCCGAGGAGGAGGACGGTGGCCTCGATGCAGGTGCGGACGCGCCGCACCGGCCAGCCGCTGCGCTCGGCGAGCCCCACCATGAGGCCGTCGCGCGGGCCCTTCCCCAGCCCCGCCGCGATGTAGAGCCCCGTTGAGACGCCCGCGATGGCGAGGCCGAGGAGGTAGTAGGCGAGACCCCACTCCCAGCTGGCAGCGACGGGGAGATGGTGGAGGACGAAATCCAGCATGAGGCCGAGCACCACCATGTTGACGAGCGTGCCCACCTCGGGACGCACCAGGACGAGGAAGGAGCCGGCGACGACCACGGCCCCCGTGAGGATGCTCGCGCGGCCCACGCTGATCCCCGTGAGCCGGAAGATGCCCATGTGGAAGCAGTCCCAGGGGCCGAGGCCGAGCTGGCTGCGGATCATCAGGGCGCCGGCCGCGCCGATTCCAAGGAGCCCGAGGAGGAACTGCACCCACCGGATCACCACGCGGACCTTCGATCTGTCTCCCACCTTCTGCCCCGGGTTCTGGTACGGCTCCTGATACCGCGGGCGGCGCGACGGGATCCCCTCTCCCGGTGCGGAATTTGCCCCCCTCCGCGGTGCGTTCGAACCCGGAAGATAACGGCATCCACCAGGCGAAGGAGGGACGAATGTCACATTACGGCCGCGACTTCAACCGCCGTCCCGGCCCCGGTCGGCGCTTCTACGGCGACGACTTCGGCTTCCGCTCGCGGGAGCGGTACCTTCCGCTCGACCGCGACCGAGGCGACTGGGTCGGCTGGGTGAGCGGGCCCCGGCCCGAGTGGGGGCCGGCGTTCGAGGGCAACGCCTACTCGCCCTCCGACCGGCAGCGCGACGCCTTCACCCTGCCGCCGGGCGCGTGGGAGACGGGCCAGCCGTGGGGAGGCGCGGGGGTCGTGGATCAGCTCCGCGCCGCCGACCTGATGACGGAGAACCCCGCGGCGGTCACGCCCGACAGCTCGCTCGCCGACGCGGCGAGGAAGATGCGCGACCTGGACGTCGGCATCGTTCCCGTCGTGGACTCGACGGAGTCGATGCGGCTCCAGGGCGTCATCACCGACCGGGACATCGCGATCCGCGCCGCCGCGGACGGAGCGGACATGAAGTCGGCCACGGTCGCCGACTTCATGACCCGACAGGTGGAGACGGTGAGCGAGAACGACCACGTGCGCGAGGTGCTCTCGGTGATGAAGGGCGACCGCGTGCGGCGCGTTCCCGTCACCGACGAGGAGGGGCGGCTGGTGGGGATCATCGCCCAGGCCGACCTGGCGGTCCACTACGCGGGGCTCGACCGGCAACGCGAGGGCGAGGTGGAGGAGGTGCTGGAGCGCATCTCCGAGCCGGCGCGCCCCGACTGGCGCGGCGAGATGCGGCCTCCCACGTGGATGGACCGGATGGACCGGGGGTACGACCGCGACTTCTCCGACCGCCTCCGCGCGGGCTGGCGCATGCTGCGGCGCGAGGCGGGAGACCTCTTCCACCGCGGGTACGACCGGGACTGGCGCTGAGCACCGGAGCCCGCCGGCCGCCGGGGCGCGGCCGGCGGGATCGGCCCCACCAACGATTTCCGCCGCCGTGGTGTAGTATTCCACGAACGCCGCGCCCACGCCGCGCGGCCATACCGGAAGTGGAATCCAACCCGTAGCATGAAGCTTCGTCACCTCTCCCTCGCGCTCCTGCTGCTCGGGGCCGCTCCGCCCGCACGGGCGGCGGCGCAGAGCTCCGCTCCCGCGGTCGAGCCGCAGCACGCGCCGCGGCACGGGCCGGTGCAGCGACTGCTGCGCGACCGCGACCGCCTCGGCCTCACCGACGACCAGGTGGCGCGGCTGCAGGAGATCGATCGCGCGATGGAGGAGCAGAACCGCCCGTTCGTCGCCCAGCTCCTGGAGCTGCGGCGCGAGCTGAAGGTGCAGCCGTGGTTCCCGCGGCCGCCCGAGGAGATGACGGCCGAGCAGAGAGCCTTCGCGCACGAGCACTTCGAGCGCGCCCGGCCGCTCCTGCAGAAGATCCGCGAGAACAACCGTGCGGCGATGACCCGCGTGGGCCAGGTGTTGACGGGTGCGCAGAGAGCGCAGCTCCGCGAGATGCTGCACGAGAGACGGAAGCATCATGAGCACCACGATGAGCACGACGCTGATCACCCCGATCGTGGCTGAGGCCGGCTCGCGGAGCGCGAGCGCGGTCGCGGCGGCGGAGGTCGGCGACGCGGAGCTGGTGGAGCGCGTCCGGGGCGGGGACGGGGCGGCCTTCGACGTCCTGGTGGAGCGGCACATGCGGCGGGCGTTCTCCATCGCCTACCGCCTGCTCGGCCAGCGCGAGGACGCGGAAGACCTCGTCCAGGACGCGTTCCTCGCGGTGCTCCGCAAGATCGACAGCTTCCAGCCGGAGCGCAGCTTCTCGGCGTGGTTCCACCGCATCGTGGTGAACCGCGCGCTGAACGCGCGCAAGGCGCGATCGGTCCGCCACACCGAGGCGCTGCCCGCGGAGGTGCGCGCCGACGGCGTCTCGCCGCTGCATCACACGGAGCGCGTCGAGCTGCGGGAGCGGCTCGCGGAGGTGATGACGCGCCTGCCCGAGCGCCAGCGGACGATCGTGCGGCTCTCGGAGCTGGAGGGGATGAGCAGCCCGGAGATCGCGGAGATCCTGGGCCTGTCGGATGGAACCGTGCGCTGGCACCTGCACCAGGCGCGCGGGGCGCTGAGGCAGGCGCTCGCGCCGTTCGTGAGGAGGAATTCATGAGTCCAGACGCGCATTACCCCGACGCCGGGCCCGACCCGGAGATCTCCGCCGCCCTGCGCGCCATCGAGGGCGACCCGCCCCTGGCGGAGGTGGACTGGAGCGCGCTGCAACGTTCCATCTCCGCCCGCGCGGAGCTGGAACTGGCGCGGCGCCGCTCGCGCCGCCGCGCCCGGCGCTGGATCGCTCCGCTCCTCCCGCTCGCCGTCGCGGCGGGCGTGGCGGGCGTGGCCTGGCTGGGCGGCGGGGGGCACCCCGGCGCCCGCCCGGAGCAGGCCGGCGTCGCCGCCCTCCCGGCGGATCCCTCGGTCACGCCGGAGCAGGCGCTCGCCACCGACCTCTCGGACCAGGACTTCCGGCTCCTCGTCTCCGGCCGCTCCGATCCCGACGGGCTGCTCCTGATCGCCGCCAGGCAGGACTGAGCCGCCTCAGAAGCCGCCCGGTTTGCGCCCGCCCGGCCCGCGCCGCGTCGAGCCCTTCGAGTGCGCCGGGTCCTCGATGCCGCGCTCCTCGACCATCCGCCGCTTGCGGTGCGTCGGGCTGTCGGGCGACTCCTGGTCCTCGACGAACCCCTCGCTCGCCGCGTCGATCACGTTCTGCCGGCCCTCCTGCCCTTCGTCGATCAGCCGCCGATCGATCGGGTCGCTCCCTCTGCGCTGCCGTGCCATGTGGCCTCCTTCCCTGGTGGCGTGTGGGGGCGCGATGGACGAGCAAGGAGCGTTCCGGGGGGAGAAAGCTATCAGCTATCAGCTATCAGCTATCGGTTACCGCTTGGCTGATAGCTGATAGCCGCTGTTCACGGTGCGATGTCGTGGAAGGCGATCTCCTTCCACTTCTCCTGCGCGGTCCGCAGCGCCCATTCGCTCTCGAAGAGCAGGAGGGGGCGCTCCTTGGCGTCGAAGACGAGGGTGCGGCCGATGCCGCTGGCGAGCTCGTCGATCGCGGCCCGGGGGCCCTCCACCCAGCGCGCGTGCTTGTAGCTGAGGAACTCGAGCTTCGCCGCCACGCCGTACTCGTGCTCCAGGCGGTGCAGGAGGACGTCGAACTGCAGCATTCCCACGGCGCCGACGATGGGCGCGGGGCCGGCGATCGACTCCTGGTAGAAGACCTGCGCGGCGCCCTCCTCGGAGAGCTGCTGCAGGCCGGTGTCGAGCTGCTTGCGGCGCAGCGGGTCGGCGATGCGGATGCGCGCGAAGTGCTCCGGGCTGAAGCGCGGGATGCCGCTGAACTCCAGGTCGCCGTCGGCCGAGAGGGTGTCGCCGATGCGCAGGCCGCCGCGGTCGTGGATGCCGATGACGTCGCCGGGCCAGGCCTCCTCGACGATCGTGCGGTCGCGCGCCAGGAACTGCGTCGGCGCGGCGAGGCGAAGCTGCTTGCCGGTGCGCACGTGCTTCACGCTCATGCCGGCCTCGAAGCGGCCGGAGCAGACGCGCACGAAGGCGATCCGGTCCCGGTGCTTCGGGTCCATGTTCGCCTGGATCTTGAAGACGAAGCCGGTGAACGCCTCCTGCTCCGGGTCGACGGTGCCGCGGTCCGACTCGCGCGGGACGGGGGACGGCGCCAGGCCCAGGAAGGAGCGCAGGAACGGCTCGACGCCGAAGTTGGTGAGGGCGCTGCCGAAGTACGCGGGCGAGACCTCGCCGGCGAGGAAGGCCTCGGGCGAGAACTCGACGCCGGCGAGGTCGAGCAGCTCGATCTCCTCCAGGAGCTTCTCGTGCGCCGACTCGCCGACCATCTCCCGCACCGCGGGGTCGTCGAGCTCGGCGACGCGCTCGCCGGCGCGCTGCTGGCCGTGGTGCTCGCCCTTCTCGAAGAGGTGGATGCGCCGCTCGATGCGGTCGTAAACGCCCAGGAAGCGGTCGCCGCTCAGGATCGGCCAGGTGATCGGATAGCACTTCAGGCCCAGGTCGCGCTCGACGTCGTCGAGGAGCTGGAGCGCCTCCATCCCCGCGCGGTCGCACTTGTTCACGAAGGTGAAGATGGGCGTGCGGCGGCGGTGGCAGACCTGGAAGAGCTGCCGGGTGCGCTCCTCGACGCCCTTCCGGTTGTCGAGGAGCATGACGGCGCTGTCGGCCGCCATGAGGGTGCGGTAGGTGTCCTCCGAGAAGTCCGCGTGGCCGGGGGTGTCGAGCAGGTTGATCTGCTTTCCCAGGTACTCGAACTGGAGGACGGAGCTGGTCACGGAGATGCCGCGCTCCTGCTCCATCTGCATCCAGTCGCTGGTGGCGTGGCGCTCCGCGCGGCGCGCCTTGACGCTCCCCGCCAGGTGGATCGCTCCGCCGTAGAGGAGGAGCTTCTCCGTCAGCGTGGTCTTGCCCGCGTCGGGGTGGCTGATAATGGCAAAGGTCCGCCGCCGGCGGACCTCGTCGGATCGCTGGGTCATCGCGTCCCGCATGGGATTTCGGGTGGTCGTCAGACCGCGAAATCTAATGGATCCGGCCGCCCCGCTCAACCGTGCATCGCCTTGGGACGAGAGCCTTTCGCCTCCGGTGCCGAGACTATGATCCTGGATGTGCGGCCGCCCTCCGCGTCCGCGCCGCACCACACCGGAACCCGTCCATGCGATCCGTCGAGCGACGCGAGCACTTCCGCATTCCCTACCCCCTCACCGAGCGCGCGCGCCTGGTGCTCGGGACGGCGATCTGCGAGGTGCTGGACTGCTCCGAGCGCGGGCTGGCGCTGCGCCTGCCCGAGGGCGTCGAGTTCCGCCCCGGCGACGACGTCGAGGGCCGGCTGCGGCTCCGCCACGGAGCGGACGTGCGCGTCGAGGGCGTGGTGCTGCGCCGCTGGGGACCGGTGGTGTCGGTCCGCCTCTTCGGGTGTGGCGTGCCCTTCGGGGCGATCCTCCGCGAGCAGCTCCACCTCCGCAACCACGTCCTGCCGTTCGAGTGAGCCCTACCGCCCCGCCGCGGCGCCCGGATCGTTCAGCACGTGGTCGGCGGCGATCGCCAGGAACATGAAGTTCGTCGCCCCCCCGCCCATCACGTACTCCGCCTGCTGCCAGAGGTAGGGGAAGTCCTTCAGCTCGGGGAAGTCGGGCCGGATCAGCGCGGTGCCGGAGACGACCCCGCCGGGGATGTAGCTCCAGTCGGCGCGGTTGAAGCCGTAGGCGACGGTCATGGAGCGCGCCCCCACGCCCGAGGCGAAGGAGGCCGTGTTGCTGCCGGGGTGCGTGCCCAGAACGAAATTCAGCGCGTTGAGCATGTACTCGGGCGTGACGACGTCGGGGAAGCCGCGGTGCAGGAAGTACTGGTGCACGCCGAACTCCTGGATCCCCCAGCCCGCGCCCCAGATGTAGGGCTCGTACGGCACGCCGTAGGGCGTCTTCTCCTGTACCTTCCGCACCCTCGCGAAGTCCGCGGCCACGGCGTCGTGCACGGCTCTCTCCCACACGGCGTCGTGCATCAGCGGCACCACCCGCCCCAGCGCCCACCCCACCTGCCCGATGTGCGCGACGATCGAGTCGCGCTGGTCGAGCAGGAACTGCCGGTACTCGGGCTTGCTCGTCGTCAGCAGCAGCTCGGTGGCGGCCTCGATCCTCTCCGCGAAGCCGCGGCCCGGGTCTCTCGGCCGGTGCCAGAGCGCCTCCGCGGCGGCCTGGCTCTCCTTGGCGAGCGCGGGGTCGGAGGCGCGCATCACCCGCCCCGCGATGGCGAGCGCGGCGATCCCCTTGTACTCGTGCGCCGGGTTCTCCTCGGTGAAGACCATCCGGTCGTCCGGCTTGCCGGACTCCGTGGCGGTGCGCTGGCCCGGGGCGAGACTGGCGCTGTAGAAGAGGTCGTCGGTGGCGTTGAGCTGGTCGCCCAGGAGCGTGTACTGCGGCAGCGTCGGCACGATGATGCCCCGGTAGAGCCGGCCCAGGCTCCGGTAGCCGCCCAGGATCGTCAGCAGCCCGTGGCGGACCTGCTGCAGGAGGTCGGGCTCGCCGTCGGGCCGGTGGATCTTCGTGACCAGCGCGTTCTCGTCGACGCTCGTCTGGTCGTACGTCTCGTGGAAGAGCTCGTACGTCGAGGCGAGGATCCACACCTCGTCGGCCTGTGACTCGATGCGCAGGTCGCTGTCGCCCGCGTCGTGCCAGCCGCCGCGGTCGAGGCCCGGCACGCGGTCGCCGCCCCTGAAGCGCGTGAGCGTCGAGGGGCCCTGCGCGTAGCCGTCGAAGTGGTTGGAGTCGGCCGGGGCCATGCGGGCGTCGTCGAGGTGGTCGGCGCCGTGCCAGACGCGGTAGTTGTCCTCGACGCGCATGTGGCACATCTGGATCGGCAGGAAGTACTCGAGCGTCGGCTGCCAGACGCCGTGCGCGTAGACGTCCGTCGCGATGCGGAAGGGGTTGGTTCGCACGCCGCGGTACTCGACGACGTACATCCCCGGCCGCTTCACGCTGGTGAAGTCGAACCGCAGGTACCGGTAGCGGAGGAAGTCGCCCCACACGGAGGGCCTCGCGCTCAGCACCGGCTCGAAGCCGCCGTTCTCGCCGATGCGCTCCAGGGTGGCGGTGCCGACGCTGTCGTCGCGCGCGTCGAGCTCGATGACGGCCACCTTGCGCTGCGCCGGGTGGTAGCCGACCTGCGAGACCTGGACGACCGGCGTGTAGCGCCAGCCGGGCACCGCGTTGGGGTGCAGCACCCACTCGATCGCGCCCTTCGTCGCCCCGGCGGGGACCAGCGAGCGAACGACGAACCAGCCGTTGTTGTACTCGTTGCGGCCGTCGTAGAGGCTCAGGTCGCCGGTGGTGCTCTCGACGATCAGCCGCTGGGCGTCGACCTCGGGGGCGATGCTCAAGCGCGGTCCGGTCGCCATCGGCACGGGCTGGGTCTCGCCGCCGGCCGCGACGACGACGGGCCCGTCCGCCTGGCGCGGGAAGATCCCCGACCTGCCGCCCAGGTACCAGCTCCGGCCGAAGAGAATGGTGGGGTAGAGCTCGAGATTGAAGCCGACCTTGCCGACCCACTCGGCGGGGAGCGGCTTGTCCAGGTCCACGGTGATGCGCACGGCGTCCCCGTCGGCGCGGACGTGCACCTGGTAGGCGAGCTTCAGGTCCGGGTAGACGATGGGGTTGAAGCCGTGGCGGTCCTTGCTGGTGTCGGGGAAGGAGAGCCAGGTGGTGATCTCGCCCCTCGCCTGGTCCACCACGCGCCGGTCCTGCTGCGGCATCGGCGACCACTGCCCCGGCGTCGGCTCCAGGCGCAGGTCGCCGTTGCTCGCCACCCGCACGCCCTGCTGGATGATGCTCACGCCGCCCTGGTGGCCGTCCGGATAGATGTCCTGGAAGGCCATCACGTTCACCCCGCCGCGCTCGAAGTACTCCCGGTCGTTGAGGCGGAAGGCGCTCTGCTGGGCGACGGCGGGCGCGGCGAAGAGGGCGACGGCGAGGGCCGCCGCGATGGAGCGGATCGCGTTGGACATGGCGCGGAAGCTGTCGGATGAGCCGACCGGCGACGGCGGGTCGGGGCGCGGCGGGGCCGCGGCGGCGAGAACGCTCCTACACTACCCGCGCACGGCGGGAAAGACAAGTGACGGCGCCGTCGCGCTCATTCGGCGATGCGGACCAGGAGCAGGGGGACGTCCGTCTGCGAGGCGATGCGAGTGGCGAAGCTCCCGGCCATCCACCCCCCGAGCCCGGCCCGGCCATGGGTGGCGACGACGAGGAGGTCCGCGGGGTCGTCGTGGAGGGCGCGGGCGATCTCGGCGACCGGGTCGCCGCGCCGGACCTCGACGCGGCAGGGAACGCCCCGCGCCTCCAGGCCCGCGGCCTTCTCCTCCAGCGTCTCGCGGATCTCGCGGCTCTCGATGTCGAGGAGGGCGTGCGTGGCCTGCGGCAGGAGGGTGCCGGCGGCGCGCCGCGAGGGGGGAAGGGCGCCGGGGGTGGGGACGACGGTGAGCAGCTCGATGCGGCTGTCGCAGGCGCGGGCCAGCTCGAGCGCGCCCTGCAGCGCCACGTCGCCGTGGCGGCGCGGATCGAGCGCCACGACGATGCGCCCGCAGATGAACTCCGGCGCGCCGCCGTTCGCCCGCGGGCGGATGAGGAGGACCGACGCCGTCCCGCGCTGCAGCGTCTGCTGCGCGATCCGGCCGATGAGCAGCCCCCGCACGCCGCCCCTGCCGTGCGCGCCCACGACGATCAGCTCCGCTCCGTACTCCACCGCGTGCGCGGCGATCGCGCCCGCGACGTCGCTCACGGTGGAGTCGGAGTGCGTGTGCACGTCCACCTCCACCCCCTGCGCGCGACCCCGGCTCGCCACGCGATCGAGGTACGCCTCCGCGTCGGCCGCCGTCGTCAGGTGCGGCTCCCCGTGCACGTGGGCGGGAGCGCGCCGCTCGACGACGTGCAGCAGGATCACCGTGGCGTCCAGCTGCCGCGCCAGCCCGAAGGCGGTCGGGAGCACCGCCTCCGCGAGCCGGGAGCCGTCCAGCGGTACCAGGATCCGGCCGTGCTTTCCGATCACGGTCCACCCCCCGCGATGACGTTCATCAGCAGATAGACGTTGAGCCCCACGATGAGCGCCGCGACGAGCCAGGCCGCCACGCTCGTCCAGCGGCGGTTCACCAGCACCCCCATAAGGTCGCTCCGCTGGGTGAACATCACCAGGGGGATGAGGGCGAAGGGGATGCCGAAGGAGAGTACCACCTGGCTGAGGACCAGCGTGCGCGTCGGGTCCAGCCCCCACGCGATCACGGCGATCGCCGGGAGCATCGTCGCGAGTCGCCGCACCCAGATCGGCACGTGCCAGTGCAGAAAGCCCTGCATGATCACCTGCCCCGCCATCGTCCCGACCGTCGTCGACGAGAGGCCGGCCGCCAGCAGCGAGACGGCGAAGACGACGCTCGCGAGCGGGCCCAGCAGCGGCGTCAACGTCTGGTACGCCACCTCGATCGACGCGACGTGCGTCATCCCCCGCATGTGGAAGGTCGTCGCGGCCATCACCAGCATCGCGCCGTTGATCAGCCCCGCCAGCCCCATCGCGATCACCACGTCCACGATCTCGAAGCGGAAGAGCAGGCGCCTCTCCCGGTCGCTCATCACGCGGACGCGGTTCTGCGTCAGGGAGGAATGCAGGAAGATGACGTGCGGCATCACCGTCGCACCCAGGATCCCCACCGCCAGCAGGAGGCTCTCCGTTCCGGCGAAGCGGGGCGTGACCGCGCTGCGCGCGACGGCCCCCCAGTCCGGCGTCTCCAGCACCGTCTCGATCAGGTAGCTCGCGGCGATCACACCCACCAGCGCGGTGATCACCGCCTCCAGCGGGCGGAAGCCGTAACGCTCGAGCGCCAGGATCGCGAAGGTCACCACCGCCGTCAGCAGCGCGGCCGGGAGCAGCGGAATGTGCAGGAGGAGGTTGAAGCCCAGCGCCGCGCCCAGGAACTCCGCCAGGTCCGTCGCCATCGCCACCAGCTCCGAGACCACCCACATCACCCACACCAGCCACCTCGGGAACTCGTCCCGGCACAGCTCCGCCAGGTTCCGACCCGTCGCGATCCCCAGCTTCGCCGAGAGCGTCTGGATCAGCATCGCCATCAGGTTGCTCGCGACGATCACCCACAGCAGCAGGTAGCCGTATTCCGCCCCCCCCTGGATGTTCGTCGCGAAGTTGCCCGGATCCACGTACGCCACCGACGCGACGAACGCCGGCCCCAGGAAGGGCAGGACCCGCCGGTAGAACGGCTTCGAGCGGTCGCCGCGCAGCACGCTCCGCGCCGCGGCCGCCGTTCGCTCATCGTCCGTCCGCTCGTCCCGCATCCGCTCCCCGGTCTTCATCCGTTCTCCCCGGTGCTCCGCCGTGCGGCCGGGTGCGGGAAGCATGCCCGCCCGGCTTTGGTGTCGCGAATCTTATTTTTAGACTACGTGAAAATTATACGGTGTCAAGGTGAGTCGGGCGCGGGGCGGCTTGCTCGGGGTGGGGAAGGGGCGTATGCTCTACGCACGTTTCCCGCCCCTGCCGCTGGTGCATCCGATCCGGTGGGTGGAGTTCTTCTTGCCCGCGCGGCTCACATGGAGATCCCGACACATCGCCGCTCGGCCGGCGGCTTTCGCAATCCGTGGCCCACGGGGGAGAGGAGTGGGCGGGGGAGCGTGCTGCGATGGTGGTGGGAGCGGAGGACGCACCCGCGGGCGCCGAACCCCGGGCCGGGTGAGCTGCCGGTGGTGCGGGGGAGGGTGGCGCGGCCGGGCCCGGCGCCGGGAGAGCTGCGAGCGACGTGGGTGGGGCACTCGACCTTCCTCCTGCAGGTGGGTGGTCTGAACGTGTTGACCGACCCGGTCTTCAGCGAGCGGGCGTCGCCGGTGCGGTGGGCGGGCCCGGGCCGTTTCCAGCCGCCGGGGCTCCCGTTCCCGGAGCTGCCGCCGATCGACGTGGTTCTCCTCTCCCACGACCACTACGACCACCTGGACGAGCCGACGGTGAGGCGGCTGCACGCGCGCTTCGGCGAGCGGATCACGTGGTTCGCGCCGCTGGGCTACCGGGCGTGGTTCGCGGCGCGCGGGGTGAGGGCGGTGGTGGAGCTGGACTGGTGGGAGGATGCGGCGGTGAGCGGGCCGGAGGGGGCGGTGCGGGTGCGCTGTCTGCCGGCGCAGCACTGGACGTCGCGTGCGCCGTGGGACCGCTTCGAGCGCCTGTGGTGCTCGTGGTCGCTCTCCGCGCCGGGGGGTGCGCGCGTCTACTTCGGGGGGGACAGCGGCTGGTTTCCGGGCTACGCCGAGATCGGGGAGCGGGCGGGTCCGTTCGACCTGGTGCTGATGCCGATCGGCGCGTACGAGCCGCGGTGGTTCATGGCGCCGAGCCACATGAATCCGGAGGAGGCGGTGCAGGCGTATCTGGAGCTGGGCGGGCGCGGGGTCTTCGGCGGGATGCACTGGGGGACCTTCCGCTTGACCGACGAGCCGCCGTGCGAGCCGCCGGAGCGGGCGCGCGCGGCGTGGGCCACGGCGGGGCTGCCTGCGGAGCGGCTATGGATCCCCGCGCACGGCGCGACGCGCGTGGTGTGCGGAGGGGCTGCATGACGGTGGGCGCGGTCTTCGTCCCCGAGGCACTCGTCGCGACGGGCGCGCTCTTCGACCGCCACATGTGCGCGACCTGGCTGATCACCTTCGGCGTGTGCATCCTGAGCGCGCTGATCCCGATCGTCAACGCGGAGCTCGTCCTGCTCGGCGCGGTGGCGCTGGCGCCGAGGCGCTGGGCGGTGCCGCTCGCGCTCGCGGCGACGCTCGGCCAGATGGTCGGGAAGGTGATGATCTACTACGCGGGCCGCGGCGTGCTCCACCTGCCGGGCGAGTGGCTCGCCCGCGCCGCGAAGAAGGCCGAGGGGATGCTGACGAAGCGCGAGGGGATGGAGACGACGGTCTACTTCATCAGCGCGCTCACCGGCTTCCCGCCGTACTACCTCATCGCCATCGCCAGCGGCATGGTGGAGTTCCCGCTCCCCCGCTTCATCGCCCTCGGCTTCGTCGGCCGCTTCATCCGCTTCACCGTCATCGCGCTCTTCCCGGGGCTGCTGCAGCACTGGCTGCACTGGCACTGGTCGCTCGCCCGCCACTGGAGCGGACCGCCGGGTATGTGAGGGCGGGCGCTACTCCTTGCGCTGCGCGCCGCGGGTGGCCGTCTCGCCGGCGTGGAGCTCGATTCCGAAGGAGTAGCTCGTCCAGACGACGATCACGGCGCACGAACTCGGTCTCGACAGGTACTCGATCGGCGCCCACTCCGCCTCCTGATAGACTTCGATCGCCCGGACGTCGCTCGCCGTCGTGAGGGCGTCCAGCGGCGTGCCGTCCGGCATCTGCGTCCCGTCGAGAACGATGCTCGGCGTGCAGTGCCTGCCGCGGGCGATGCTCACGAGCTGGTTCCCCTCCGTGGTCAGCCCCGGCACGAGGCCGCTGAGGAGGAGTGCCGGACTGCCGGACACCCGGCGCCTCGCGAGCTCCGCCGGCCCCAGGAAGCGGCCGAAGATGGCCATCTCCCTGCGCCGCTCGAATCCGTCCCGGTTCCGGCTCTGCCAGCTCCGCCGCGCGTTGACGGTGAGCGGGTCGAGCGCCACGGCCACCGGTCGCAGGCGGATGGCGAGGGTCAGCGTCTTTCCGTCCTCGATCACGAAGCGCGTGGACCGGAGCGGGGCGTAGCCGAGCCGCTGGGTGACCAGGTACAGGGAGTCGCCCACGGGCACCTCGATCGAGAACGCCCCCCGCAGGTCGGTGGTACCGACCGCCACCATCCCGCTGCTGTCCATCACCTGGACCGTCGTGGCCTCGATCGGGTAGCCGGAGTTGCCGTCGACGATCTCGCCGGCGACGCGCTGGGCCGCGGCGGTGCCGGCGAGAAGACACGAGAGGAGGACGGGGAGGGGGAGAGAACGGAGCACGGTGGCCTCGGACGACGGGGGAAGAGCGACCTCGCCACACCTACGTGTTAGTTAGCGCTGCCTCAGCAGCTCGTCAAGGCTGCGGTGACCGCACGGCCGGGCGCGAATCGCCCGGAGCACACGGTCCGGCTGCTCCGGGCGATTCGGGCACGAGGGAAGGTGCCCCGTGCGGGTGTCAATCCGAAGCGCTCAGCGCCTCGTCGGGGACTCTGTGGTGGAGTTCGAGCAACTCCTGCTGTTCGTCCGGAGTCAGCTGCCCGGGATCGAAGCCCATCTCGCGGATCTCCTGATCCAGCGAGTGGCGGGGCTCCGGAGGACGCTTCGCTTCCACACGGCCTCCTTTCCAGCGGGTTGGGCGCGGGTACCCGGCCGCTCGGCGGGCCCTGGGCGCCCGAGAAAGCGGAGGCGGTGTTCGCCGCAACGCACATGCCGGCAACGACCTGGCGCTCGAACGGAGACCGGCGCGCGGCGAAATCGAGCGCGGGTGGCGCGGGGTCAGGAGCCGGAGACGAGGTCCTGGCGCACGTAGGCCTGGAAGACGCAGCCGGGCCTCACCGGCACGTAGACGGCCTTGGGCGGCCGCGTGTCGCTCGGGCTGGCGAAGACGGGAACGGCGGCGTAGTCGCCGACCCTCTGGACCTGGTCGAGGGGGACGAGCCGCTCGCCGCCCACCTTCACGTAGGCCCGGCCGTCCACGGTGATCGGCGCGCCGCGGGTGAGCCACGTCTCGCGGCCGGCATATCCGGCGGTCGCGTCGACCGGGTGGACGTCGGAGAGGGGGCGGATGGCGCCCGACGCGAGCACGACGACGTGCCCGCCCGCATCGCGCTTCGCCGGGAGCGTGCGCAGCCCGCGGCTGGTGGAGCGGTCGACGACGCAGACGCTGGTATCGGGCAGGGCGGCGTAGCGCTCCGCGGCCGACGGCTCCCGCGGGGTGGGCGCGGCGGTGGGGGGAGGGGTGCGATGATGGGCGCAGGCACCGAGCGCGGCCGCCAGGGAGAACACTACCGCCGAACGAATCCGATTCATCTCCGACTCCTGCCGGCACGCGTGGGTGTGGTGCGGACGCCCTTAGCATACAGGGTGCGCCCGGCCCGTCAAGGCTTCATCGGGCGCCCGCGGGCCGGCCGGTCGTCTTCATCATGTGCGAGTGGGGGACGGCCAAGCCGCGGCTGTGGGCGAAGGACGTATCTCACCTCTGGCGCACCACCGGCGACGTCTATCCCTGCTTCGACTGCATCGTGGACCACGGCACCTGGAAGCAGTGGGGCGTGCTGGCGATCCTGGACCTGCAGCACGGCCTGCGCTCCTACGCCGGTCCCGGGCACTGGAACGACCCCGACATGCTCGAGGTCTGGTTCAAGCCGCTCTCGAACGGCGACTGGGCGATGGCGGTGCTCAACCGCAACCCGACCCCGAGGACGGTCGCCTCCGACTGGCGGAACGAGGCGGTCTCGGACAGCCTCTCCAGCCGCGACGCGCATTTCGACTCCGTCAACTACCGCCTGCGGGACCTCTGGACGAAGAAGGATGCCGGCACCACCCGCCGCGCCCTCTCGGCGACGGTGCCGGGGTACGACGTGCTGATGTTCCGGCTCGTGAAGCAGTAGGGGCGACCTACTCCACCGCCCCGAAGCGGAAGTAGACCGTCCTCTCGTACGTCTGCCCCAGGCGCGGGACGAGGTTGGGCTGCCCGGAGGGGCCCAGGTCGGCCGCGGCGTGGAACTTGGTGCCGATCGGCGGGATGCCGTCCATGAAGGAGAGGTCGCCCGCGGGGAAGTCGACGTGCGTGTCGCGGGGGTCCTTGCCCTCGCCGGGGGTGAAGAGGCGAAGGAACTGGTCTGGCGCGGTGAAGACCATGGTGATCGGCAGCTCCCTCGTCTGCAGCGTCGCCCAGTAGACGTCGGCGTGGAAGCCCTTGAACTCGGGGTACTGCCAGACGGCGCCGGTGACGCCGTCGTTGTACGCCTTGCTCCAGACGTCGAACTCCGCTCCCTTGAGCCGGTTCTTCCACACGCGGTAGGGCCCCCGCCCCAGCCAGCGCACGCCGGTCACCCGGGCGTCCGGGTAGTCGAAGGTCACGCCCATGTAGGGGTACCGGCCCTCGGGCCGCAGGCGGTAGGCGTAGTCGAGCTTCAGCCACCCGCCGGGGAGCATCGTCCAGCGCACGCTGCGGAGGTTCCCGCCGCCGTAGGTGGCCTCCACCACGTAGCCGTCGCCGTCCGCGTGGTGGCGGATCTCCTTCAACGTATCGGTGGACGGCTCGGGGCCGGTGACCACGCGCGGCCCGTCGCGCAGGGAGACGGTGTGGCCGTCGCGCTCGACGCCGCGGAGCCGGCCGGTGGCGCCGTCGATCGTCACCACGGTGCCGCCCGCCCTCAGCGTGATCACGCCGCCGCTCTCCTCACCCGTCGCGCGGCCCGTGCCCGGCCGCGCGATGCGGGCCGCCACGCTCTCGGGGCGCGAGATCATCCACGTCCAGGTGTAGACGTCGTTCCCGTGCGGATCGGTGGCGGTGAGGAAGAGCGCGTCGTGGCGGCTCCAGTCGGCGGGGAGAGGGATGTGGAGCGTTCCCGCGCCGTGCGGCGCCACCTCGGGCGACGGCGCGGTGCCCTCCGCCGCCACCGTGTGCCCTCCCTGCGCCGCGCCGGGCGCGCGGAAGTCCACCAGCCGCCAGCGGAAGCGGACCTGCTTCAGGTCGGTGAAGTCGTAGCGGTTCTCGACCCGCAGCGCGCCGGTGAAGGTCGGCGGCAGGCGGTCCTCCTCCTCCCGGTCGAAGTAGATCGGCGCCCACACATCCCGGATCGTGTAGAAGCTGCCCTCCTTCTGGCGGAAGGGCCCGAGCACGCCGTCGGGGGCGGCGTTGCCGGCGGTGTCGATGCGGCCGTTCTCGTCGGCGCGCACCACGCCCTCGTCGAGCAGTGCCCAGATGAAGCCGCCCACGCCCAGCGGGTCGCGCCGCAGCAGCGTCCACCAGTCGTCCAGCCCCGCGCCCCCGCCGCCGTCGTAGAGGGCGTGCAGGAACTCCGTCGGCATCACCAGGTCCTCGCCGTGGAGGAAGCGGCCGGTGCAGCAGTCGTAGACCTCGTAGTGGCCGGTGTCGATCCCGTTGGAATCGAGCCAGGGGTGCAGCACGGTGCGGTGCTGCGGGTCCCACTCCGCGAAGTCCGGGTCGAGGTCGAAGTTGAAGCCGCCCTCGTTGCCGTTGTCCCAGAAGACGACGGATGGATGATTCACGTCGCGGACGACCATCTCGCGCACCAGCTTGCGCCCCACGTCCGTGTCGTAGTGCACCTGCCAGCCGGTCAGCTCGTCGAGGACGAAGAGGCCGAGCGAGTCGGCCACGTCCAGGAAGTGCGCGTCCGGCGGGTAGTGCGACATCCGCACGGCGTTCATGTTCATCTCCTTGATCAGCTTCACGTCCATCTCGCTGATCGCCCGGCTCGTGGTGCGGCCGGTGGTGGGCCAGAAGGTGTGCCGGTCCACGCCCTTCATGTGCACCTTCACCCCGTTCACGTAGACGCCGTCGTGGGGGCGGACCTCGACGGTGCGGAAGCCGAACGCCTGCGTGACCTCGTGCAGCGTATGCCCGCCCGCCACGAGCCGCAGCCTCAGCCGGTAGCGGTTCGGCCACTCGGGCGACCACGGCTCCACCCCCGCGATCCTCGTCCGGAGCGTCACCTCCTCCTGGCCCGCCGACACCGGCGCCGAGAACGCCGCGCCCACGGGGGTGCCGTCGAGCTGCTCCACCCGCCCGACGACGCGGCCCGGAGCGGTGATGCCTTCGAGGTGCGTCTCCACGGAGAGCGCGCCCTCCTCGCGGGCGTCCAGCGCGATGCGTTCGATGTGCTGCCGGGGATAGGCCTCCAGCCACACCGGGCGGTAGATCCCCCCGAAGAGCCAGAAGTCCGCCCTGCGCTCGGCCCGGTTGACGGAGGCGTCGGCGGAGAACTTGTGGACCGTCACCTCCAGCAGGTTGTCGGCGCCGTAGGTCAGGAGCGGGGTGACGTCGTAGCGGAACCGGTAGAAGCCGCCCTGGTGCACGGGCCCCGCGGAGCGGCCGTTGATCCTCACCTCCGTGTCGGTCATGGAGCCGCCGAAGACGATCTCGACCTTGCGGTCGCGCCAGCTCTCCGGCACCCGGAAGCGGAGGCGGTACTCGCCGACGCTGTCGGGCGCCGCGTCCCGGCCCCAGTCCTGGTGGTAATGGTACGTCCCGAAGCCCTGCATCTCCCAGTTCGAGGGGACGGGTATCGACGCCCACTGCCCGGCGCGCCGGCCGCCGGAGACCCGGAACTCCCACATCACGCTGCTGTCGTTTCCGGTGCCGGAGAGATACCGCACTTCGGTGGTCTGCGCGTGCGCGGCCGCCGGGGCGAGCGCGGCGCAGGCGAGGGCGAGGCGGGTGATGCGGGCGGAGAGTCGCATGTCGATCGGGTTGCGGGGCGGGAAGACGTGGTTCACTCCGCGATGAGCCGCTCCCGGAGCGCGGCCAGGTCGGGCGGGAGCGGCGCCTCGAAGGTGAGCCGCTCGCGGCTGGCGGGGTGGGGAAAGGAGAGGCGCCACGCGTGGAGCGCCTGGCGCGCCAGGCCGGGCACCATGCGCCCCCCGTACTGCGAGTCGCCGAGGACCGGGTGGCCGAGGTGCGCCAGGTGCACGCGGATCTGGTGGGTGCGGCCGGTCTCCAGCTCGACATCGAGCAGGGTGGCGTCGCGGAACCGCTCCACCACCCGCCAGCGGGTCCGCGCCGGCTCGCCGCGCTCGGTCACCGCGCGCAGCTGCGGCGCGCGCGGGTGGCGGCCGATGGGCGCGTCGATCTCGCCCGCGTCCTCCTCGACCACCCCACCCACGAAGGCGAGGTACTCGCGCCGCATCTCCCGCTCGCGCAGGGCCCGGTCCAGGAACTGGTGCGCGAAGGCGCTCTTCGCGACCAGCACCAGCCCCGAGGTGTCGCGGTCCAGCCGGTGCACCGGGCGGACCTTCGCGTGCACGCCCTCCGAGAGCAGGTGGTGCGCGAGGCCGTGCGCGAGGGTGCGGGTATGGTGCGGGGCGACGGGGTGCACGAGCAGAAAGGGCGGCTTGTTCACCACCAGCACCTCCGCGTCCTCGTGGACGACGTCGAGCTCCATCGCCACCGGCTCGAGGCCCGGCTCCTCGGCGGTCGCCACGCGCGCGGCCACCACGTCGCCCTTCCTCACCGCGCGCTCCAGGTACGCCGGGCGGCGGTTGAGCCGGACCCCGCGAGTGCGCGTCAGCCGCTGGATCATGCGGCCGGAGAGCGCGAGCGGCCCGGTGAGGATCTCCCGCACCGTCCGCCCGGCCTCCTCCTCCGTGACGACGTGCTTCCGCCAGCGGTCCTCTCCCGCGTCGCGTCGAGGCATCGACTTCCCTCCGGATTCCCGGGTCGGCACTCCACTCCTCCGTGCGCCGGCGTTGACAGTCGGGCGGGCGGGGCCGACCTTGGGCGCGTTCGACCGCTGCGTGTCGCCGCCCCACCCTCCTGCCCACGAGAGCTACGATGACGACCGACAGACCGGAGACCGACACCGGGCCCGCCACGCTCGCGGACCGGCGCAGGGTGCGCTGGGGCGTGCTCGGCGCGGCGGCGATCGCGCGGGAGAAGGTAATCCCCGCGATGCAGCGCGGCGAGTGCACGGAGGTGGTGGCGATCGCCTCGCGCGACGAGCGGCGCGCGAGAGAGGCCGCGGACGCGCTCGGCATCCCCCGCGCGTACGGCTCCTACGAGGAGCTCCTCGCGGATCCGGAGGTCGACGCCGTCTACAACCCGCTCCCCAACCACCTGCACGTGCCCTGGTCCATCCGCGCCGCGGAGGCGGGAAAGCACGTGCTCTGCGAGAAGCCGGTGGGGCTGAGCGTCGCGGAGGTCCGCGAGCTGATCGCGGTGCGCGACCGCACGGGCGTGCAGATCGGCGAGGCGTTCATGGCGCGCGTCCACCCGCAGTGGCTGGAGACGCGGCGGCTCGTGCGCGCCGGCCAGCTCGGCGAGCTGCGGCTGGTTACGGGGCACTTCAGCTACTTCAAGCGCGACCCCGAGAACATCCGCAGCAAGCCCGAGTACGGCGGCGGCGCGCTGTGGGACATCGGCTGCTATCCCGTCACCCTCTCACGCTTCCTCTTCGACGAGGAGCCGCGCCGCGTGCTCGCCCTCGTCGAGCGCGACCCCGAGATGGGCGTCGACCGGCTCACCGCCGGCCTGCTCGACTTCCCCTCCGGCCAGGCGAGCTTCACCTGCAGCATGCAGCTCGTCCCCTTCCAGCGCATGCAGGTGATGGGCACCCGCGCGCGCGTCGAGGTCGAGATCCCCTACAACGCGCCCCCGGATCGCCCCTGCCGCCTCCTCCTCGACGAGCACGGCCCGCTCGGCCCGCCGCCCAAGGTGATCGAGATCCCCGCCGTGGACCAGTACACGCTGCAGGGCGACCTCTTCTCGCTCGCCGTGCTGGGGCGCGGCAGCGTGCCCGTGCCCCTGGAGGACTCCATCCGCAACACCGCCGTCCTAACCGCCCTCTTCCGCTCCGCGGAGACCGGGCGCTGGGAGGCGCCGGAGGCCGTGAAATGAAGCGCCCCCGGGAACTCGCGGATCGAGTCCCCGGGGGCGCCCGGCCCCCTGTCGAGGAGCGGCGGACTAGAAGTCGTGCTGACGGGCGGCGCGCTTACGGTCCTTGTGGCGACGGCGCTCCGCCGCCTTCGCCTTCGCCTTGCGCGCCTCGCTCGGCTTCTCGTAGAAGCGCTTGCGGCGCATGTCCTTGAAGAGGCCTGAACGAATCATGCGGCGCCGGAACTGCTTCAGCGCCCAGTCCAGCCGATCGTTCTCCGCCAACTCGATCTCGACCACAGGGGAACCTTTCGGTACGGGGAAGAAGACTTCGGGGGCCCGCCCGCAGCGGCGCGCACGCCAGTGCGGAGGTCCAGAGTTTAACCGGGTAATCTAGCCGAATCGGGGATTGAGTCAAGGCGTAGCGCGCTCAGGTAGTGAGTCAGTTTGACTCATCGAAATTTCCGGGCAAAAAGCGAGGGGTGGCGGCGCATCAGTTGTGCGTCCGCCACCGCTCTCATATACCGTCGGCGCTGTGCCTGCCACACGACGCCGCTGCGGCTGCGAGTTCTCTTGTTACAGGTCTGAGCGAAGTGCTCGTAGTTTTGCGGACAGGCGCGGTGCGGCATCAACGACGAGCCGGGCGTCGGAAATGCGCAACACAGCGTCAAACTTGGAAACGGTCTTCGACGTCGGGTAGTAATCCGCAGTTGTTCTGAGAATCCGCAGCCCATCCAGAGCGTCACCAAGCTCGCTTAGATCCGGGTCCGATTGCCCCTTTAACGCCATGCTAAGGCGTCGGTGCTTGAGTGATTCCGACTCATCCGCGACGATTTGACCTCGAACTGCTAGGTATGCCGCATAGTACGCCCGATTCGCGATTGTGCGGGCGCATACTTCCTCATCAGTAAGACATGAATTCTTCCCACCTAGCTGCTGCGCCCCCTCAAGAATGTCCGCCGGCCTAATCGCCATCTTCCGTCGCCACAGAGGTGAGGGCCAGTCGGCTCCGGACCTCTGGCGGAACCTCACGCACGTATCGGCGACGGAACTGGCGGTGCATTCGCTCCAGCTCAGCGGCTCGGTCCGCACCACCCGTGAAGCAGTAGTGCGCCACAAGCACAGTCTCCGGATCGCCCGTCTCCGGGTCCGTAATCTTCGTTGAGTCGATAAAGGCGCGCTCGCCGAAAATCTCCTTGACGATCTTCGTGCATGCGTCGCGAACGGCAAGGACGCTCATCGTCTGCGGCTCGCTATTGGTGTAGCCATGCGCGCCCCTAAGCTGCGCGTCGGTGATTATCCCAAGCCCAACGTCTCCTGCGCTGATCGCCCATGTGGCCTCGCCGCCACCCAGATAATGCGCATTGAGGCCATGTGACAGATCAACCACCACGTCGTTCGACTCTGAGCGGTCGACGCTGAACAACTTCATCACTCTGCCTCCGCGCCCAGCAGTGCTTTCAGGTCGACCTTTCTAAGAAGCTGTGAACGAAGTGGTTATAGCCGGGTAACTTGGAGACATGAGAAGGACTCCTTACCCAACCGATTTGACGGACGCGCAGTGGGAGCGGGTTCGCTTGGCCATGCCAGGCGCGAAGAACGGGCGCACGGGCGCTCCGCGGCGCTACAGCTTGCGAGAGATCTGGAACGCCATCTTCTATCAGGCCAAGAATGGTGGCACCTGGAGAGCGCTCCCGCATGACTTCCCACCCTGGCCGGCGGTCTGGCAGCAGTACCGTCGCTGGCGCGATAACGGCACCCTGGACGCGGTGCATGAGGCACTTCGCTTGGGCGTGCGTCAGAAGGAGGGCCGCCGAGCCCGCCCAAGTGCCGCCATTCTGGACAGCCAATCGGTCCGGGTGGCGGAAAAAAGGGGCGCTGCTGGGGCTACGATGCCGGCAAGAAGATCACCGGACGCAAGCGGCACCTCCTCGTCGATACCCTCGGGCTGATCCTCGCGGGGGTGATCACCGCGGCTAGTGTGCAGGACCGCGACGGCGGGCGAATGGTGCTGGCCGAGGTGCCCGAGAGCCGTTACCCCGAGTTGCTCACCGTCTTTGCCGATGCGGGCTATCAGGGCAGGCTCGAAGACATCGCCCTTCAGGAGCATGAGCTGGAGCTGGTCATCGTGCCCAAGCTCGAAGGGCAGAGCACCTTCGTGGTCCTGCCGAAGCGCTGGGTCGTGGAGCGCACCTTCGCCTGGCTTCTGCGCTACCGGCGGCTTCGGGCTGACTACGAGACCGAGCCCACGAGCAGCCGAGGCTGGATCCTCGTCGCGGCGATCCACCGCATGGCCCGCCGCCTCGCTCGATGAGTTCGTTCACAGCTTCTAAGAATCTCGTCCACCTGCGACTTCAACTGGAGCAGCGTACGCGCGGATAGAAACAAACGATGAGTCACTTCGGCTGGAATTTCCACGGTATCAGTATCTTTTGTACCATGGAGTCGATCGGCGACTACTTTGAGGTCCATTTATCCTGCCAAAAGCTGAACCTCGGGTCCAGAGACGCTGATCTGGAAAAAGTTGACCCCTTCCGGCCTTGGCAGGCCGGAGTCGGGAAGGATCGTCCGGAGGTGTGGCATCAGTCAGGGATGGCGAGGGCGATGGGGCACCACGTCGTGGTACCCGCATAATGGTTGTCGCGGCGGTCAGAAGCAAGAGTCGCACCCCGAGACCCGGTGCGCAGAATCTGCCTCCCAGGCATTCGAATACAGCAACACGGGTCAGCGCCGGGTAGCGCCCGTGTTGCGTTCCGCGCGATCGTCCTGTTTCACGCCAGTGCTTCTGTCCCTCGTCCGGCGGTAGTTCGTTGGGTCACTTTGAATCTCACGAGTCTTTGGACGGCTCGGCGCCCAGCAGGTCGAGCAGGTCATCGACCGTCCAGAGCCGATCCGCCAGCCCGGCTGCCATCGCGGGGGCCGTGTGCATGCCTCCGCGTGCCTTCGCCAGTGTAGAGTGCGAGCGGCAGAAGTTGCAGTACATGAAGTGCAGCGCGACCGCGAAGCCGTGGTTCTCCACCTTCTGACAGGAGACGTTGATTAGTCACGTGAAGCGCCGCATCTGCGTGCGCATTGTTTCCTGTGCGGTAATGGCACAGACGTGGTTGCCAGGTGTAGGGGTAAGGCATGGTTATACAGATACTTACCTGCCCACACTGCGACAGCACGAGCGTGATCCGGCACGGCAAGGACCGGCATGGAGTCCAGCGGTATCGCTGCCATGGCTGCCGCTACAGCTTCCGCGAGGACCCAAAGCCGAACGGGTACACGGAGGAAGAGAAGCAACGGATCTTGGATGCGGATCAGGAGCGGAGCAGCTTGCGGGGGTTGACCCGCACCTTCGGCGTCTCGCGCGCGACCGTCTCGCGCTGGCTGAGGGAAGCGGCCGAGGCGCTTTCCCCCCCTGGAGGAGACGCTCCCCCTGGCGGAGGCGGACGACGTCCTGGAGCTGGATGAGCTCTGGAGCTTCGTTCACAGCAAAGCTCAGGTGCGCTGGCTCTGGGTGGCGCTCTGCCGCCGCACACGCCAGGTCATCGCCTACGCCTTCGGCGATCGGAGCGAGCGGACGTGTCGCCGGCTCTGGGAGAAGGTCCCGGAGGACTTCCGGCAGGTCTTCTGCTACAGCGACTTCTGGGAGGCATACCGGAGCGTGATCCCGGCCGAGCAGCACGAGGCCGTGGGCAAGGAAAGCGGAGAGACCAATCACATCGAGCGCTGGAACTGCACGCTGCGGCAACGCCTGGGGCGCTTCACCCGCAAGACGCTCTCTTTCAGCAAGTGCGATGTCATGCATGAGATCTGCCTCAGGCTCTTCCTGCACACCTACAACCGGGCATGCTACGCCCGGGAATGAACAACCGACGTTGGGCCACTACCCCTGTGCAGTGCGGAAGGCGGCTTCGATGGCGTCCCAGCCCGCGGGGGCTTACTTGAGCGTCTAGGAATATCCCCACGCAAATGCCACGGCAGGGTCGAGTCAACCCGGTCGGGTACCCTCCGAATTTCAAACCAACCATTACCGTATAACCGACACGGCGCCGACGTAGGCGTCAACGAAGCGCTTGATGCTCGCACGATTCTCCGCCGTGAAGACGCGCGCGAGGGCCCCCTGCGCTCCCTGTACGCGCACCGCGAGCGCCCGGGCCTGTGCCATCTGCCGCAGTTGGGCTCGCGTGATTGCGTAGTGCGCTTGTTCTCCGAGCTGTTCGCGTGCGCATGCGGCGGATGTGCAATCATGGACATCGATCACCGTGTCCAGGCTCGGCAGGCGGAGCGTCGCGGTATCCGCACGGATCTCGAGCGGCGCGTGTCGGTCAATGGAGAATGCATCCGATCCGCGCCATTGCAGGAGGAAATCATAGCGAAGGCCGCCTCTGTCTCCCTGCACGCGCTCGGGCGCAAGTACAAGATTGCCGCGCAAGAGATTGAAGCCTCCGATGACCTCTCGATCCATGTGTGTGATCGTCTCGGCTCGAATCGGGTCATGCTCCACGTACGAGGGGTAAGGGGTCGTGCAGGCGGCGGTGAGTGCGGTGATGGTCGCGACAACGGTCCGACGATGCATGGCGACTCCGGAGAGCAGAAAGGAGGGGCAGCAGTCCGTACGAATAGGAGCCGGCCCCTCCTCGACGCAACCCTGTTGTGCGCCGATGTCCTCCTTCAGTCACACCACTTCCGCGCGTCTTCCTTGGAAGGTCGGCCCATCTCCTTTCAGCGCAGGATCGCGCGCCGCTCGCCGGGCTCGCGCGTGCCGAGGAACTCGCCGACGGAGGCGAGCGCCTCCACGTGGTCGCAGACGATCTTGAAGGCGGCCATCAGCGGTACGGCGATGAAGGCGCCGGCGATCCCCCAGACCCAGAACCAGAAGGCGATGCCGAGGAGGAGCGCGACGGGGTTGAGCTCCAGGCGGTGCCCGAGCAGGAGCGGGCTGGCGAGGTTGGCCTGGACGAGGTTGATGGTGAGATAGGTGGCGGGCACGAGGACGATGTGACCGACGTTCTCGAAGGTGGTGGCGGCGGCGATGGTGAGGATCACCAGCGCCGTGAGCGCGCCGAGGTAGGGGATGAACTCGAGGAGCATGACGAGGGCGCCCCAGAGGATGGCGTTGGGCATGCCCAGGATGTACATCGCCCCGGCGACGACCGCGCCCTCGGCGAGGTTCACGGTGGCGGCGGTGATGAGATAGGTGGAGATGGAGGCCTCCGTCTGTCGCGCGATCTCGACGGCTTTCTGCTTGTCGTGCGGGTCGGGCAGCACCTTGACCAGCTTCTGGAGGAAGAGGTCGCCGCCGGCGAGGAGGAAGTAGAGGAGGATGAGGACCTCGAGGGCGCCGGCGAGGAGGCGCTGGGTGGTGCCGAAGACGCGGGAGAGCACGCTCGGCGGTCGGACGACGACCTCGGGCGTCCTGGCGCCGCCGGTGCCGGCGACGTTGCTCGCGGTGCTGGCGACCTGCTCGGTGGTCTTGGAGACGCGCTCGATCGGCCGCAGCAGGCCGTGGAGGCGGCGCTGCGTCGCGGAGATCGTCTGCGGCGCGCGTCCCGCCCAGCTCTGGACGGGGCCGGCGAGCTCGTAGACCCCGAGGCCGGCGAGGCCGAGGAGTGCGAGGACGACGATCGCGGCGCCGAGCGGCGGGCGGACGTGCGCCCGGGCGAGCGCGCGCACGACGGGCCCGAAGAGGAAGCTGAGCAGGAGCGCGAAGGCGACCGGGACGAGGAATTCGCGCGCGAAGTAGAGGGTGTAGAGAACGGCGAGGACCGCCAGGATGGTGATGCCGAGGGACCGCGCGCGCGGGCTCTCCACGGCGGCGCTCGTCTTCGAGAGATCGGGCGGGACCGGCCGTGTGCGCCGGGGCTCCGCCGCCGGGTCGACGTCGGGGGCGAGGGGAGAGTCTTCCACGCCGTTCGGTCTCGGTGTCATCTCGGATCTGGCTGCGAGTCGGTGCCCTCCGGGTGCTCACGGTGCAGAAGTCGCGCCGGGACACGGATTCCCGCCCGGCGGGGGGAGCGTCCCCTTGCGTCGGGCGGTCTCCGCGGGCGATCATCCGCGAGGCGACCCGCGCCGGAACCAGCCGCACCGCCCTGGAATGACAGAACCCGTGTCCGCCGAATCGTTCGCCGACCACGACCTCGATGCGCATGGCCAGCCCGTGCGCGATGGGGCCGACGAGGTGAGGGAGTGGGAGTACGACGTCGAGAGCCGGTCGCTCCGGTGCTGCCCGCCGGGCTGGCGGCTGCTCGGGCTCGAGCCGCGGGAGGCGCCGGACCTCGCGAGCCTCTTCCAGGTGGTGCACCCGGAGGACCTCGTGCGGGTGCGGCGGTCGATCGCGCGCGTGCTCGACCCCGGGCGCGACGAGCCGCTCCACGTGGAGTTCCGCGCGCTGCACCCGGAGGGTCGCACCGTGTGGGTCGAGCTGAAGGGAGAGGCCTCCTTCGCGCCGGGGCCCGCGGGCCCGCGCCCGGTGCGGCTGCGCGGAACCCTCGCGGACGTGACGGAGCGCAGGCGCGAGGAGGAGCACCAGCGCTTCCTGGCCGACGCGAGCGGGGCCCTGGGCGCCTCGCTGGAGCCGGAGAGCGCGCTCCACAGCCTCGTGCGCCTCGCCACGGCGCAGCTCGCGGACTACGCGGTGGTGTACGTCTGCGACGAGGACGGGCAGATCCACCGCAGCGCGGGCGGCCACGCCGACCCCGGGGCCATGCCCCGGCTCGAGACGCTGCTCGCTCTGGAGCCGATCCCGGTGCAGAGCGGTCAGATCGTCGCGCGCGTGATCCGCAGCGGAGAGCCGCTCTACTTCGCCGACGTGACGGAATCGGTGCTTCGGGCCGCCACCTTCGACGCCGAGCACCTGGAGGTCTTCCGCGCGCTGCGCCCGCGCTCGATGGTGATCGTGCCGCTCCGCGCCCGCGGCACGGTGCAGGGCGCGCTGAGCGTGGTGACGGTGGACGGCGGGAAGCCGCGCATCGACGCGCAGGCGCTCGGCACGGTCCAGGAGCTGGCGATCCGCGCGGCGCTCGCGCTCGACAACGCGCGCCTCTACCGCGCCGAGCAGCTCGCGCGCCGGGAGGCGGAGGAGGCGAACCGCGCGAAGGCCAACTTCCTCGCGGTGATGAGCCACGAGCTGCGAACTCCCCTCACCGCCATCATGGCCTTCGCCGAGCTGCTGCAGATGGGGATTCCCGAGGCGATCCCCCCCGCGGCCCTCTCGCACGTCAACCGCATCGACCACGCGGCACGCCATCTGCTACGTCTCATCGAAGAGATCCTGACCTTCTCGCGCATCGAAGCGGCGCGCGAGGAGATCCGCTTGGCGGAGACGGAGTTGCGGGAGATCGCGCGCGAGGCGCTCGAGTTCGTGCAGCCGATGGCGGGTAAGAAGGGCCTCTCGGTGGAGTGCCTGACGCCCGATCTCCCGGTGCTGGCGTATACAGACGGTGCCAAGGTACGGCAAGTGCTCGTGAACCTCCTCTTCAACGCGGTGAAGTTCACACCCGACGGCGGGATCCGACTGGTCGTGGAGCCTCGGGAAGAGCACGTCCTCCTGCACGTCTGCGACACCGGCATCGGCATCGCGCCGGAGATGCTCGGCAAGATCTTCGAGCCCTTCTGGCAGGCGCAGGACCCCGCCACCCGCGAGGTGGGTGGAACCGGGCTGGGGCTCACGATCTCCCAGCGCATCGCCCGGCTCCTGAGCGCGGATCTCTCGGTGGAGAGTACGATCGGGGAGGGGACGACCTTCACGCTCCAGCTCCCCCTCGGCGGCGCGAACGGCTCCGGATCGGCTCCGCCCGCGAGCGGGTGACGACCGGCGCGGGTCGCGGCCGCGAAACGCTGACCCGCATCCGAGAGTGTTCATGCGCCGTATGCCCCTCTTCCCGCTGCCCGTGGTGCTCCTTCCCGGGGCCTCGCTACCGCTGCACGTCTTCGAGCCGCGCTACCGGCAGATGATCGCGCGCTGCCTGGAGGGCGATCGGCGCTTCGGCATCGTCTACCACGACCCGGATCGCTCGGGCCCCTTCGAGACCGAGCCGGGGCTCGTGGGCTGCGTCGCCGAGATCATCCACTTCCAGCCCCTCGCCGACGGCCGCTCCCTCTCGATGGCGCGCGGCCGGGAGCGCTTCCGCGTCGAGGACGGCATCGAGTCCGACACCCTCTACCACGAGGCGCTGGTGGAGGAGTACGACGACGAGCCGGAGGACGGCCACTGCGTCGCGGAGCGCGCCGACGTCTCGCGCGAGCTCTTCCACCGTGTCCTCGCCTGCCTCTCCGACGACCCCGATCCCGACCCCCCGCTGGACGCGGAGGAGCCGCTCAGCTTCCAGATCGCGCAGTGGATCCGCATCGACCCGACGTGGCAGCAGGAGCTCCTGGAGCTGCGCAGCGAGAGGGAGCGGCTCGACCGGGTGGATCCGCTGCTGCTCACCATCCTCGAGCTGGAGGAGGCGTAGCGCGGCTCGCCGCCGTGGCCTGGGGGTTGCGGCGGGGCCCCTCCGCGAGACGCGGGAACCCTCACGGGAGGCAAGGAAGATGGGAAGCAAGACACGGACAGGACGCGTGGCCGTCGCGGCCGCGCTCGTGCTGCTGGCGTCGGCCTGCGGCGGCAAGTCGGCGCTGCGGAACCCGCCGGGATCCCCGGCGATGGGGGCCAACACCATTCCCGTCACGATCCACAACAACTCGGACTTCACGGTGGACGTCTACGCCACCGGGGCGGGCAACAGCACGCAGATGATCGGCACGGTGTCGTCGGGTCAGGTCGGGACGCTGCAGATCGACATGAGCACGATCGCCACCGGCCCCATCCAGCTGATCGCGGTGCCGCTCGGTGGCCGCGGGCTGGCGCGCTCGGGGCCGCTGGTGCTCACCTCGGGCGACAGCAGCATCCGCTTCAACATCCAGCCGAACCTGTCGGCGAGCGTCGCCACGGTGCACTGAGGGAACGGCGAGCCGGCGCCGGCCCCGTCAGGGGATCACGGAGCGGCCGTGGCGGCGTTCAGAAGCTCCAGCTGAAGCTGACGCTGGTCCCGCCGGACGCCGTCGGGGCAACGCGGGTGCCGAGGAACAGGCGGTCGAGGCGGTTGTTCGGGTGGGTGTGGTTGTAGCGCACGATCTTCCAGCCGCTGAAGGTGCCGATCGCGGCGCCCACGACGACGTCGCTGGTCCAGTGGTAGTTGTTGTACATGCGGGAGAGCCCGACGAGCCCGGCCCCGCCGTAGAGCACCGGCCGCACCCACCAGTCCATGTGGGGGTAGAGGCGGCCGAGCTCACCGGAGAGCGCGGCCGCCGTGGCGAATGCCGCGGTCGTGTGCCCGGAGGGGAAGGAGGCGTAGTAACTGCGGCGCCAGCCCCGGCCCGGCTTGACGTCGAAGGGGTGCTCCGGATCCTGGAAGGGCCGCGCCCGCCCGACCGCGACCTTCAGCACGTCGGTGACGCCCTCGGCGAAGAGAATCGCCTCCGCGGAGTGGAGCCCCACGTCCGCGAGCCGGGGCCGGTCCGCGAGACGGCCCACGACGTACATGCCCGTCGTGATGGAGATCGCCCCGGGGTTCCCCAGCAGGCGAAAGCCCGTGGCGCTGTGCTGGAAGAACTCGTTGGCCTGCGTCGTGGAGTCTCGCAGCTCGTGCGCGACCGCGAGGTCGATGGGCGCCATCGCCGCGGCCGCGATGATGAAGCCGGCGGCGTAGTAGGCGTCCGATCGGGTGAAGAGCGGCTCGTGACTGGCCTTGACGGAATCCGCGTTCTGCGCGGGGAGCGGGTGCGGCGCGGCCACGCCGACGGCGACGACGAGCGCGAGCGCGAGCCGCCGGGCGTGGAGCGAAGGGACTCGGTGTGTCATCGGAGTCGGTCAGTGGGTGCTGTCTTCGGGTGAGGTCACGTCCACGTCCGGCACCACCACCTTCTGCGTGTCGGTGGTGACCTTGATCTCCGCGGGCTTGACGTCCACCTTCGGCGCGCGGCCGTCGTGGACGTCGACGTCGGGCAGCTTGCCCTTGTCCTTGACCTCGACCTTGCAGGCGCTCAGGGCGAGACCGATGGCGAGCACAGGGGCCCAGAGCAGTCGTGGATTGCGCATGTCGCTCCTCTACGCGTAGATGGTTCGCCCCGACCACCCGGGGCGGGCTGGCCGCGAGTTTGCAACCCGCGTGCCCCGACCGGAACCCGACCGAGAGCGAGGAGCGATGCGCAACCCCTTTCCCCGCCCGCTCATCCTGGGGCACCGCGGCGCCCCGCGCGAGGCGCCGGAGAATACGCTGGCCTCCTTCGCCCGGGCAATGGAGGCGGGGGCGGACGGCGTGGAGCTCGACGTCCAGCGCTCGCGCGACGGCGTGCCGGTGGTGATCCACGACGACACGCTGGAGCGGACGATGGGCGTGCGAGGCGCCGTCTCCGCGCTGGACTGGCCGGCGATCGGGCAGCTGACCCAGGCGCGGGTGCCGTCGCTGGAGCAGGCCGCGGCCTGGGCGGCGGCAGCGGGCGCGTGGCTGAACGTCGAGGTGAAGTCCGCCGGCGTGGAAGCCGCCACGCTGCGGGTGATCGAGGGCGTGGGCCTCTCCGGGCGCACGCTCTTCTCGTCCTTCCAGCCCGCGGTGGTGGCGGAGCTGGGAAGGCTGGCGCCCGGCGCGCTCCGCTTCCTGCTGCTGGAGGCCTGGGACGACGCGGCGTACGACGCGGTGCTCGGGTGCGGCGCGGCAGGCGTCTGCCTGGAAGCGGCCGCGGCCGACGCGCTCACCCTCGAGGTCCTCCGCAACGAGGATCTCCCCGTCGTGGTCTGGACGGTCGACGACCCCACGCGCATCCGCTCGCTCTTCCGGCAGGGCGTCGCGGCCGTGATCACTAACGACCCGCGGGGTGCCGTGGTGGAGACGGGCTGAGCCGATGCTGGCGCTCGCCCTCGCGCTCCTCCTCCAGCGGGCGCCCGCGGAGACGACGGCGGTCTACGACTCACCCGCCACGCGGGCACTGGTGGAGCGCGCCATCGCCGGGTCGGGCGAGGTGCCGCCGGGGCTGCACGACTACCGCGCGCGGGTCCAGTCCTCGCTCTTCGCCGTGATCTCCACCGACTCCGTGGGCGGCGGCGACCTGCCGGCGAGCGTGGACGAGACCGTCTCCGACGTGCGGTGGGACCGGCGCGGCTACCTGCTCCAGCGGGTGATCGGCCACCGCATGCGGCTCCTCCTCCCCGTGCCCTACACCCTGGCGAGCATCATGGAGACGCCGTGGGTGATCCCGACGCTCTACGGCAGCGAGATCTACACGCCCTTCGCGGACCGGCGGGCCGTGAACCCCTTCGGCCGCCGGGGCCCCGAGTACTATCGCTACGAGGCGGGCGACCCGATCCGGATCCGGCTGCAGGGGCAGACGGTGACGCTCGTGCCCGTCTCCGTGCGGCCGCGCGTCGACGCGGCGCGGGCCGGGCAGATCCTGGTCGTCGGCTGCTTCGACCTCGACGCGCAGCGCGCGGCGGTGGCGCGCGCCCGCTTCGGCTTCGTGGGCTCGCCGGGCGTGCTCCCCTCCTCGCTCGGGCGGCTGGACACCTTCCTGGAGCTGGAGAACGCCCTCTGGAACGGCAGCTACTGGCTGCCGTTCGAGCAGCGCCGCGAGGTCGTCTTCGACTCGCGCGTGCTGGGTGGCGCGGTGGCGGCCCGGGTGGTGAACCGCTTCGTGGAGATCGAGACCAACACGGGCTGGAGCCCGACCGGAAAGCCGGTCCGGCTCGTGTGGGACCTGCAGAAGGACGCCGACGTCTTCGCCGGCTGGCGCGCCGACGTCGGCGCGGAGGCGGGCGAGTTCTCGACGGCAGACTTCGCGGACCTGCGCCTGGCCACCGAGGCGGCCGCCGCGCCGACGAGCACGGGGCCCCGCCTGCGCCTCGGCTATGAGCACGGGTCGGACCTCTTCCGCTACGACCGCGTGGAGGGTCTCTACCTCGGCCTGGGGGCGCGTCTCACGCCGTCGGACCCGCGCCGCCGGCGCTGGCAGCTCTACGGGACCGCCGGCTGGGCCTTCGCCGAGGGCACCGCGCGCGGCGAGCTGCAGGCGCGGTGGGGGGAGGCCGTGGCGCCGAGGGTGGGCGCGGGTGCGGATTTCGGCGCGGAGGCGGCCGTCTACCGCCGGCTCCACGCCATCATGCCCTTCCAACCCACGTACTCCGCCGGGTGGATCTACAGCCTGCCCGCCCTGCTCTGGGGCTCGGACACGCGCGACTACTACGACGCCGCGGGGGTGGAGCTCTTCGGCACCGTGCGCCGCGGGCGCTGGAGCGGCAGACTGGGCGGGCGCGTCGAGCGGGAGGACTCGCTGCGGGTGAACACCACCCGCTTCGCCTTCGGCAAGGCCCCGGACTTCGGGCCGCTCGCGGGGGTGGAGGAGGGGACGCTGACGGCCGTGGAGGGCTCCGTGGGCTACTCGCTCGGCCCGGGCGCCTTCGGCGTTGGAAACAGCCTGGTCGCACGCACCGATGCCGAGCTGGGCCAGGGAGACTTCCACTACCAGCGCCTCGTCGGGCTCGTGAGCGTGCGCCGCTCGCTCGGGCCGATCACCCTCGCGGCGCGCATCGACGCAGGCCAGGTGTGGGGCGCGGCGCCCCCGCAGAAGCTCTTCCGCTTCGGCTCCACGGAGGGGCTGCACGGCTACGAGCCGGACGAGTTCGGCGGCTCCACCGCTCTGCTGGCCCGCGCCCGCGTGCCCATCGGCCTGCCGCCCCGCTCCCAGCAGCCCCTCGCCCGCGTCGGCTTCCTCCTGGTGCCGCCGCTCCGCCCCGCGCTCGTGCTGGTGGGCGAGAGCGGCTGGAGCCGGGTGGACGAGGACCTTCGCGACGAGCTCGCCCGCCTCGGCGCCCGCCCCACCGGCGGTGCGCGCAGCGCCCTCGGGCTCGGCCTCAGCGTCTTCGACGACGCCGTCACCGCGGAATACCTCTGGCCCGTCGGCGCCGACGCCGGCGAGCGCTCGGGGCGCTGGTACGTCGGCCTCACCGAGTGGTACTGAAGGCAGACCCGGCCCCGCCTAGCCGCCCCGGGGTGCGATGCGCACCGAGAACCGCCGGCCCGCCGTTCGCTCGATGTAGCGGATTCCCTTCGGGGTGATGCAGTACCGCCAGTCGTCCTCGACGTTGAAGAGGAAGCCGTGCTCCGCGAGCAGGCGCAGGTCCCCTTCGACCCGGTCGGACGGGAGGGCGACGCCCGCCGCGACCTCCGGCGTGGTCACGCCGCGAATGCAGTCTCCTCCCGCGCGATCGTACACGGCGCGGAGGATCCGGTAGCGGAGCCGCTGCTCGCTCCACTCTCGCGGTCTCGTTTCCTCGGTTGCCGGCATCCTGACCTCCGGGTTCGGACGGAGCCCCCAAATAGCGCACGTTTCATGCCGTATGTGGCGTCCACGCAACAACATGCACCACCTGCGCCGGCGCCGTTCCGGGGGCGGGGTCAGTGCAGGACGTCGACCGCGATGCGCGCGGGGTCGCGCAGCTCGAGGACCCGGTAGCGGTTGGGCGCCGCGACGCCCAGCACCCAGACGACGTGCCCCTCGAAGTCGCAGATCTGCCTCATTTCGCGGACGAGCGCAAGGTCGGGGCGGACATCGATCGCTCCGACGGTCGGCTGGCCGGCGTCGGTGTGCGCCTGCGCGGGCGCCAGTCGGATCATCAGCCAGCCCTGACCCTCGATGGGTACCGGCCGTCCCGAGCCGCATTCGCGCACCGGCGAGTCGACGTACTCGACGTGGTAGCCGGGGAGGTCGTCGCCGGTGAACTGGAAGACGACGCGGTCGAAGTCGTCGTTGACGGCGGTACGGACGGTGCCGAGCGTCGCCGGGGGGCCGCCGGCGTGGGTGACGTCGGTGGCCGCGGCCGTCCAGTCGCCGCCGGGGGGCGGAAGGGTCGGGCGCCGCGTGGGAATCCAGGGGCGCGTGTCGTTGGGGCGCGGCGGTGGGAAGAGACGCGGCGTCTGCAGTGTGGAGTCGGGCATCGTCGACGGGTTCGGCGAGAGCGGAGCCGCCGCGGTATCGGCCGTGAGGGCGCCGGTGTCTGCCGAGCCGGGAAAGCCGACGGTGTCCGGGAGGCCCAGGGGTGCGGGCGGCGCGACCGTGTCCACCAGGGGCGTGGTGTCGCGGGGGAGGCGGGCGAGGCCACGCTGCAGGGAGTCGTCCTGCCCCGAGCACGCGACCGTGAGCAGGGCCGAGGCGAGGCAGAACGCGGTGGACGGTCTCATGGTCGTCCTGCGGGTTACGGGTTGCCAGTTACGAGTTACGAGTTATGAGTTACGAGTTGAGTCATTCCCCATCTCGTAACTCGTACTTCGTAACTCGCAACCTCTTCTACAGCTCGATCTGGGCGCCGAGTTCCACCACGCGGTTCGGGGGCAGCCGGAAGAAGGAGGCGGCGCCGCGGGCGTTCCTAGACATGGTGGAGAAGAGCTTCTCGCGCCAGACCGCCATGCCGCGGCGGCGCCTGGTCGCGATCAGGTTCTCGCGCCCGAGGAAGTAGGTGGTCTCCATCGGCCGGATGGTGAGCCCCTGGCTCTTCGCGAGCCTCATCGCGGCGGGCACGTCGGGGTCCTCCATGAAGCCGTAGCAGACCAGGACGCGATAGAAGCCGTTGCCGATCTCCTGGACGCGCACGCGCTCGCCCGCAGGGACGTGCGGCACGTCCTCCGTGCGGACCATCAGGAGGATCACCCGCTCGTGGAGCACCTTGTTGTGCTTCAGGTTGTGCAGCAGCGCGGGCGGGGTGGTCTCCGGGTTCCCGTACATGAAGACCGCCGTACCCGAGACGCGGGTGGGTGGGTGCGCCTTCATCTGCGCCGCGAAGACGTCGAAGGGCAGCTCGCCCACCTTCAGGCGATGCCGCAGGATCTCCCGGCCGCGCTTCCACGTGGTCATGACGGTGTACACGGTCGCGGCCACGACGAGCGGGAACCAGCCGCCGCTCGGGATCTTGAGCATGTTCGCCGCCCAGAACGCCAGGTCCGGCACCAGGAAGAGCGACGCCAGGAGCACGACGGTCGTGAGGCTCCACCCGAAGCGCGTGCGGGCGACCACCGAGAAGAGGATGGTGGTGAAGACGAAGTCCGTGGTGACCGCGACGCCGTACGCGGCGGCGAGGTTGCTCGAGGAGCGGAAGCCCAGCACCAGCCCGATGCAGGTGAGCATCAGGACCCAGTTCACCGAGGGGATGTAGATCTGCCCGCGCTCGCGCTCGGAGGTGTGCTCGATCTCCAGGCGCGGCAGGTACCCGAGCTGCACCGCCTGGACGGTGAGGGAGAAGGCTCCCGAGATCACCGCCTGCGAGGCGATGATGGTGGCCGTGGTGGCGAGCGCCACCAGCGGGTAGAGCGCCCACGAGGGCGCGAGGTGGAAGAAGGGCTGCTCCGCCGCCCGCGGCTGGCGCAGGATCAGGGCGCCCTGGCCGAAGTAGTTGAGGACCAGCGCGGGCAGGACGACGGCGAACCAGGTGAGGCGGATCGGGCGCTTGCCGAAGTGCCCCATGTCCGCGTAGAGCGTCTCCGCCCCCGTCAGCGCCAGCACCACCGAGCCGAGCACCAGGAAGCCGTGCCAGTGGTTGCGCAGGAAGAAGGCGACGGCGTACCACGGGTTGACGGCCGCGAGCACCGCCGGGTAGGCGAAGATGGAGCGGACGCCGAGCAGCGCGAGGGTCGCCATCCACAGGAGCATGATGGGGCCGAACACCCTGCCCACGCGCCCCGTGCCCCGGCTCTGCACGGCGAAGAGCGCCACCAGGATGGCGACGGTGATCGGGACGATGTACGGCCGGAAGAGGTGCGTGGCGACGTCGAGCCCCTCCACGGCGCTGAGCACCGAGATGGACGGCGTGATCATCCCGTCGCCGTACAGGAGGGCGGCGCCGAAGAGCCCCATCAGGACCAGCTTCGTCCGCCGCCCGCGCGGCGCCTCGATGTGCGGCGCCACCAGCGCGGTGAGCGCGATGATCCCCCCCTCGCCCTTGTTGTCGGCCTTCATCACGAAGACCAGGTACTTCACCGAGATCACCAGGACGAGCGACCACAGGATCAGCGAAACGATCCCGAGCACGTTGGCCGGTGTGGGCGCCAGCCCGTATCCCGGGTGGAAGGACTCCCGCAGCGCGTAGAGCGGGCTCGTCCCGAGGTCGCCGAAGACGACGCCCAGGGCGCCCAGGCAGAGCGTCAGCAGGTACCGGCCCTGGGGGTGCTCTCGTGTTTGCGCCACATCGGTCATCGGCTGTCGGTTGTAGGTCGGAGGAGGCGCGCCGGGGGCCGTGGTCGTGCAGGACCTACAACCGACAGCCGACGACTGACGCCCCCCTACAGCTCGATCTGCGCCCCGAGCTCGATCACGCGGTTGGGCGGCAGGCCGAAGAAGGAAGTAGCCGTCCTCGCGTTGCGCGACATGAAGGCGAAGAGCTTCTCGCGCCAGATCGCCATGCCGGGCCGTTTGGAGGCGATGAGCGTCTCCCGGCCCAGGAAGAACGAGGTGCGCATCGGGCGCAGGTCGAGGCCGTCGACCTGAATGCGCCTGAGGGCCGCGGGCACGTCCGGGTCCTCCATGAAGCCGTAGCGGAGGACGACGCGGAAGAAGCCCTCGCCGAGCACGTCCACGCACGCGCGCTCGTCCGCGTCGACGTGGGGGATCTCTTCCGTCCGGATGGCGAGGAGCACGATCTGCTCGTGGAGCACCTGGTAGTGCTTGAGGCTGTGCAGTAGCGCGGGGGGCGTGCCGTTCGGATCGCCATACATGAAGATGGCCGTCCCGGGCACGCGGTGCGGCGGGTTGAGGGCCATGTCGCGCGCGAAGAACTCCCACGGCAGTGCGCTCTCCTCCATGCGCTTCGCCAGGATCTGCCGCCCGCGCCGCCAGGTGGTCATGAGGACGAAGACGACCGCCGCCACCGCCAGCGGGAACCAGCCGCCGTCGGGGATCTTGATGATGTTCGCGCCGAAGAAGGCCAGGTCGATCAGCAGGAAGACCGCCACGAAGGGGACCACCGCCACGAGGGGCCAGTGCCAGCGCTCGCGCTCGACGACGGCCATGAGGATGGTCGTGATGACCATGGTGGTGGTGACCGCGACGCCGTAGGCGGCCGCCAGGTTGCTCGACGACCGGAAGCCCAGCACCAGGCCGATGCAGGCGATCATCAGGACCCAGTTGATGCCGGGAATGTAGATCTGGCCGATCTCCCGCGCCGAGGTGTGGTCGATCTCCACGCGCGGCGCGTAGCCGAACTGGACGGCCTGCATGGTGAGCGAGAAGGCGCCGGAGATCACCGCCTGCGATGCGATCACGGCCGCGACCGTCGCCAGGATTACCACCGGGTAGAGCGCCCAGGCGGGCGTCATGCGGAAGAACGGGTTGACCACCGCCGTCGGGTTCCGGATGAGGACCGCGCCCTGCCCGAAATAGTTGAGCAACAGGCAGGGGAGGACCAGGCCGAACCATGCGAGGCGGATCGGGGGCCGCCCGAAATGGCCCATGTCGGCGTAGAGCACCTCGCCGCCCGTGACGGCGAGGACGACGGAGCCGAGGACCAGGAAGCCGCGCTCGCCGTTGTTCAGGAAGAAGCCGAGGCCGTGGAGCGGGTTGAGCGCCGCGAAGACGCCGGGCTCACGGACGATCTGGAGGATCCCCAGCGCCGCGAGGACGACGAACCACAGCACCATCACCGGGCCGAATACCTTGCCGATCCCGCCCGTGCCGCGCTTCTGCACGGCGAAGAGGGCGAGGAGGATCCCGATCGCGATCGGGATGACGTAGGGCTCGAAGAACGGTGTGGCCACGTTGAGGCCCTCGACGGCGGAGAGCACCGTGACCGCCGGCGTGATCATCCCGTCGCCGTAGAGGAGGGCGGCACCGAAGAGGCCGAGGAGGATCAGCAGCCAGCGGCCGCCCCTGCGCTGCGCGCCCACGGGCGTGACGAGGGAGGCCAGGACGAGGATCCCCCCCTCGCCGCGGCTGTCGGCCCGCATCACGAAGAGCAGGTACTTGATCGAGATCACGAGGATCAGGGACCAGAAGATCAGCGAGAGGACGCCGAGGACGTTCTCCCGCGTCGGCGCGATGCCGTAGAGGTGGTGGAAGGATTCGCGGAACGCGTAGAGCGGGCTCGTCCCGATGTCGCCGTACACCACGCCGAGCGCACCGAGAGACAGGTAGAGCAGGTACTTCCCTCGCGGCTGCTCCGGGTGCGAATGGCTGTCGCTCAACTTCTCCTCGCGTTCCTCGTGATCCAGTAGGCCCCGGGAGCCGGCAGAAAGCGGACCAGGGCAGGGCCGCGCAATTGGAGCGGCATTCTACGGGCCGGCCCCGCCGCGCGCAAACGGTAAGGCCCGACGGGGCACCGGGCTAGCGGAACGTGCCGCCCTCCTGGCGGCCCTCGCGCAGGTAGAGAGTCCGGTCGCCGAGGCGCTCCGCCTCGCCGCGATCGTGGGTCACGAGGAGGAAGGGAATGCGCCAGAGGCGGTGGGCGGCGAGGAGCTCGGTGTAGAGGGCTTCGCGCGTCTCGTAGTCCACGGCGGAGAAGGGCTCGTCGAGCAGGAGGACGCGCGGATCGGTCATGAGCGCGCGCGCCAGGGCGACCCGCTGGCGCTCGCCGCCGGAGAGCTCGCCGGGCAGCCGCGGGGCCAGGTGGGAGATGCCGAAGGCGGCGAGGAGCTGTGCGAGGCGGGCCTCGGCCTCGGGCGTGCGCTCACGCACGCCGTAGCGCACGTTCTGCAGCACGCTCAGGTGCGGGAAGAGGGCGAGGTGCTGGAAGACGAGGCCGCAGCGCCGCTCGCGCGGCGGCAGGTTGACGCGCCCGGCGCGCGAGAAGAGCGTGCGCCCCGCGAGGACGATCTCGCCGTCGTCCGGCCGATCGAGCCCCGCGATGAGCCGCAGCGTCGTCGTCTTGCCCGCGCCCGAGGGGCCGAAGAGGACCAGGATCTCGTCGCCGAGCTCGAAATCGAGCGCGAGCTCGAAGTCGAGGAGCTGCTTGCGGGCGCGGACGCGGAGCACGCTCAGCGCCTCCGCCGCAGCCGCCGCGCCGCCCGCCGGCGCGTCCAGACGTTGAGGGCGACGACGAGCGCGAGGCTGATGGCTCTGATGAGCAGCGCGTAGGCGCCCGCGCGCCGCAGCTCCCCCGCGTCGGCGAGGGCGTAGATGGCGAGCGGGACGGTCGTCGTCTTACCGGGGATGTTGCCCGCGACCATGATCGTCGCGCCGAACTCGCCCAGCGAGCGAGCGAAGGTGAGGACGACACCGGCGAGCAGCCCCGGCCAGGCGAGCGGCAGGGCGACGGTGAAGAAGACCCGCACCTCGCCCGCCCCGAGCGTGCGCGCGGCGTCCTCGAGCCCCGCGTCGACCGCGAGGAAGGCGGCCTTCGCGCTCTGGTACATGAGCGGGAAGGAGACGACCGCCGCGGCGAGAACCGCCGCCCACGCGGTGAAGAGGAGCTGCACGTCGAGGACGCGGTGCAGCGGACCGCCCAGCGGGCCCTGGCGGCCGAAGAGGACGAGGAGGAAGAAGCCCGTCACCACCGGCGGCAGGACGAGCGGGAGGAGGAGGAGCCCCTCGACGACCTCCTTGCCGGGGAAGTCGCGGCGGCTGAGGAAGCGCGCCGCGAGCGTGCCGACGATGAAGACGACGACGAGCGCGGCCGCGGCCACGCGCAGCGAGAGGAGGACGGGCTGCCAGTCGAGCATCACGGGCTCACCCGGCCGGTGTCCCGGACGTGGTGCCCGCCCGCAGCTCGATGAGGCGGACGCGGCTGACGACACCCTCGGCGGAGGGCTCCTCGCGCGCCGCGATCCCGGCGACGGCCCAGCCGTCCGCCCGCATGGCGGAGTGGAAATCGGCGGCGTAGAGGCGGCCCGGGTCGGCGACGAGGACGCGCGCGCTCGGGGCGGCCACGGCGGGGAGGAGCCAGCGCAGCGCCTCGGCGTTGCGGCGCTCGTAGAGGACGTCGGCGGCGACGATGGTGGCGAAGCGGCCGAGGTCGGGCGGCGGGTCGCGCCAGTCGAGCAGGCGGGTGCGCAGCGGAGCGAGCCCGTTGCGCTCCGCGTTGGCGGCGGCGAAGGCCAGGGCGTCCTCGTAGTAGTCGGTGGCGAGGACGTCCACGGCCCGGTGGCGCAGGGCGAGCGAGGGCAGGGCCACGCCGCAGCCGAGCTCCAGGACCGGAGCCGCGGGGGGCTCCTCGAGCTCGAGGAGCCAGCGGGCGAGCGCGCGCGCGGAGGGCCAGAGCGCGGCCCAGTAGGGCAGGCGCTCGTCGACGTTGAACTCGGAGACGTCGATCAGCTCGTCGGCGGCGCGGGGGAGGAGGATCTCCGCGGCGAAGCCGGCGTGCGAGAACGACTCCGTGCGCACGGCGAAGCGGTCGCGCAGCTCGTCTTCGGGTCTCACCATGCGGGGGCGCGGGGGACCTCGCCCGTCGCGGCGCCCTGGCGGGGCGGCGGGGCGGGAGGGTAGCTTGCCGGGGCGGCCGGAGCCGCAGTCTACTCGTTCCGCCAACGTCTGAAAAGAGGTCGATGCTCCCTCGCGGGTCGTTCGAGCGCCGTCTGCTGGTGGCGCTGGTGCTCTTCTCTCTCGTCCCCTCGCTGCTGCTGATCGGGCTGGGCGCGTACCTGCTCTCGCGCACGCTCGCGCTCCATGCCACGCCCGAGGTCTGGGAGCAGCTCCGCCAGAGCGGGCGGGCGCTGCTGGACCTGGCCTCTCGCGGCAGCGACCCGCGGCTCGCCCGGGCCGCCGCGGAGCACCGGCGGGTCCTCGACTTCTCGCTGCAGCAGGCGCGGCGGTGGGAGTACCTGAACGACCGCGCACTGCAGATCATCCCCGTCGTGGCGATCGTCGTCTCCGCGCTGCTGGTCTGGCTGGCGCTGCGCTCGGCGCGCAGCATCGCGCGGGAGCTGGCCCGGCCCATCCGCGAGCTGGTCGGGTGGTCGGAGCTGGTCGCCCGCGAGGAGCCGCTCCCCCCGCCCGGAGCCGATTCCCCCGTGGCGCGCGACTTCGCGGTCCTGCGCGACGCCTTCCGCAGCATGGCGGACCAGCTCGCCGTCTCGCGCGCCCGCGCCCTGGAAGCCGAGCGCGCCCGCACCTGGGTGACGATGGCGCGCGGCGTCGCGCACGAGCTGAAGAACTCGCTAACGCCGCTGCGCCTGGCCGTGGGTGCGCTCGAGCGCCACGCCGGCGAGATGCCGGCCGCGGAGGAGCCGCTCGAGGTGATCGGCGCCGAGGCCTCGCGGCTCGAGGAGCTGGCGCGCAGCTTCGCGCAGTTCGGCCGCCTGCCCGAGGGCCCCACCAGCGAGATCGACCTGGTGGAGCTGCTCGATTATCTCCTGCGCACGCACCTGCCGCCCGGCGTCGAGCACCGCCTGCGCGCTCCCGTGGACCTGCCGCGCATCCACGGCCACCACGACGCGCTCTCGCGCGCCTTCGCCAACCTCCTGCTCAACGCCGCCGAGGCGATGGGCGAGAGCGGCGGCGTGGTGACGGTCCGGCTCTCGGCGGTGGAGGGCGGCGTCGAGGTGCGCATCCTCGACTCGGGCCCCGGCATCGCCCCCGAGCACCAGGCGCGCATCTGGGAGCCGGACTTCAGCACCAAGTCGCGCGGCACCGGCCTCGGCCTCGCGCTCGTGAGGCAGGGCATCCAGGCCCACGGCGGCATCATCCAGGCGCGGAACCGCCCGGAGGGGGGAGC
>DASSTO010000107.1:0-65090 GCA_035707865.1 Longimicrobiaceae bacterium
ACCCCCACCTCATCTCCCGCTTCGGCGCGGCGGCACTCCGCGTACCCGTCCTGGCCCTGCCCACGGTACACTTCGATGACACGCTCGGGGAGGGCGACGATCCATACCTCCGGGATGCCGGCGGCCGCGTAGCGCGGGAGCTTGACCTCACGATCCTTCGCCAGGGTGGCGTCGGAGACTTCGATGAGGAGGATCACATCCTCGGCGGTGGGAACACGCCCCGGGTCCGTCCTGGGGCGGAGGAGCGCAAGGTCGGGCTGCAATTCCTGGTGTAACCCCAGACGGACTGGGTTCTGCACGCTCACAGTGATCTCGGGCAAGGTGCGCGAGACGAGGAGACGCGTCAGGCGGTTGACGCAGCCCATGTGGGGTCCGCCGATGGGAGTCATGGTGATGATCTTTCCATCGATGAGCTCCACGCGGTCATCCTCGGTGAGAATCCCCGCACGAGCCATGGCGTGGAACTCGTCCACCGTCAGCAGACGCTGTTCGAGGCCGACCCTGGTGTGCATCGCGACTCCTCCACGCTCCCGCGCGGGGAGCGACCGGTGTGCTTCCCATGCGTCCGGGACCCGTCTCCCGATAGTACCCTCGCTGGGCTGTAGCGGCAAGGAACCCCCGCCCCGGTTGACGCCTCCGCCCGCCGGTGCGATACTCCCCTGTACTCTGTGTCCGACGCCCGCGCCCGCGCGGGCGACGCAATCCGCGCGACCGGGGCCATGCGGGCTCCGGTCGCGCTCCTGAATTCCAGAGAGCCAATGGATAGAGTCGTTCCCGTCGAGAGCGAGGAGGACATCTTCCCCCGCTACCGCGACACTCCCATCGGGAAGCTGCTGGAGTACCACAACCTGGATCGCCCGTTCGACACGTACAGCCAGGCGGAGCTCCTGATCGGGATGTGCATGGACAACCGGAAGCACCTGCACATCCCCGACAACTTCGCCTTCATCCTGCGCGCGGGCGGCGCGAACCTGCGGCCGTCGGAGTTCAAGGTCTCCTACGCGGTGGCGGTCGGCGGCGTACGGGCGATCGTGCTGATCGTCCACACGCAGTGCGGGATGGTGAACCTGATGGGCAAGCACACGGACTTCGTGCAGGGGCTCATCGACGTCGGGTGGGACCCCGTCGCCGCGGAGGCACACTTCCACAGCTTCTCGCCGATGTTCGAGATCGGCAGCGAGATCGACTTCGGGCTGAGCGAGGCGAAGCGCCTGCGGCTGCGTTATCCGAAGGTGACCGTCGCGCCGATGCTCTACCGCGTGGAGGACAACCGGTTGTACCTCATCCGGGAGTAAGCAGGCCCATCCGCCCCACCCGAGGGCCAGGGTACGGGGGCAGGGTGCAGGGTCTAACCTGTAACCTGTCCCCCGTAGCCTGCTCCCCTTTTATTCCCCGATGTACCGCAACTGCATCTTCTGCTCGGCCGACCTGGGCCGGAACGAATCGATCGAGCACTTCCCCGTGGGGGAGCGGCTCGCCTTCGACGCGTGGAAGGGCCGGCTCTGGGTGATCTGTCCGAAGTGCGCGCGGTGGAACCTCTCTCCGCTGGAGGAGCGCTGGGAGGCGGTGGAGGAGGCGGAGAAGTGCTTTCGCGACTCCCGGCTCCGGGTGCAGAGCGAGAACATCGGGCTCTCGAAGCTGCCGGACGGCACGCGGCTGATCCGCGTCGGCGACGCGCTCGCCGGCGAGCTGGCGGCGTGGCGCTACGGTGACACGTTGCGGCGCAGGCGCTGGAAGCACTGGGCGGGCATCGGCGGGGCGGTCGCCGCGGGGGGTATGATCTTCGGGGGCATGCACGTAGCCGCGGCGGTGGGAGCGGGCGCGCTGGGGAGCTGGCTGCCCCAGCTGGCCGCGCAGGGCGTGCTCTACCGCAAGGCGCAGCGGCCCGTCCACTGGTTGAGCGCCGCGGAATCCCCCACGGGCGAGTCGGTGCTGCTGCGGCGGCGGCATCTCGCGGGGGCGAAGCTGACGCGCGACTCTGACGGCGTCGCGCTGCACCTCCCGTTCGGGCTCGAGCCCACGCGCGTACCCGACGGACAGGGTGGGGTGACGTGGATCCCGGGCCGCTCGTTCGTGCTGCGAGGAGAGCCGGCGCGCCGGCTGCTGGGTCGGGCGATGGTGAGCGCGAACGAGCGCGGCGGCTCACGGCGCGGCGTCGAGCGGGCGCTGCAGATGATCACCGCTTCCGGCGGTCCCGAGCCGTTGCTCCAGCGCTTCGCCGGGGAGGAGCGCAGGCTGGGGGTCGTCTCGCAGCAGAGCATCTTCCTCGTCCTGCGCGCCCGGGCCCGCTACACGGCGGGCCGGCTGCGCGGGGAGACCGTCCCGCCCGGGATCCGGGAGTGGGACGCGAGCCTGGCGCGCTTCGCCCGGCGCGCCGGCAGGCCTCCGCGCCCCTGGGCCGACACCACGCCCCAGCTCGCCCTCGAGATGGCGCTGCACGAGGAGAGCGAGCGGAGGGCGATGGAGGGCGAGCTCGCCGCGCTCGAAGCGGCCTGGCGGGAGGCCGAGGAGATCGCCGCCATCGCCGACTCGCTCGGAAACGACCCGCTGCAGGAACTCCCGCATTCCACACCATCCGGGCCGGACTGGCCGTAATCGTGCGTCTCCGGCGGTATGGCCGCCAGAGACGCCCCTTCATCGCCGCTCGCGCAGTCGCGCGGCGGCGCCGCAATCGTAATCACCGATGGATCGAAGCATGACCTCTCCCCACCCCACCCTCACCCCCGAGCAGCTCGCGCAGATCCGCGGCGAGCTGGAGCGCACCCTGGCGCGCCTGGAGCGCAGCATGAAGGCGAGCGGGAACGGCCGGCCCGCGGAGATCGACCAGTCCGCCGTCGGGCGGCTCTCGCGCATCGAGGCGATCCAGAACCAGGGCCTGACCCAGAAGCTGCAGGACCGGGAGCGGTCGCAGTTCGAGGACGTGGTCGACGCGCTCCGCCGGATGGACGAGGGGAGCTACGGCCTCTGCACCTCGTGCCACTCCCCCATCGTCTTCGAGCGCCTGGTGGTCTTCCCGGAGACGCGCACGTGCAATCGCTGCAGCGGCGGGAACTGAGGCGAGAGAACGCCTCCTCTCAGGGCTGGATCTGCAGCGTCACCGTGTCGCCGGGCGAGACCGCGAGCTCCTCGCTCGCGCTGACGATGCTCGAGCCCACGGGATCGGCGACGAAGCGGAGCGGCGTCGTCACGGTCAGCATGCTGGCGGGGAGCGGGAACGTCCGCGTGTTGGTCGCGGGAACGGAACCGAGTCGCTCGCGCAGGCTGCCCCGCAGGACGAAGATGTCCATTTCGTAGAAGCTACGGTTCTCCACCCGCAGCGCGGCACCGCTCGCGGGGCCGGGTCCGCCGCCGCCGTGGGAGAGACAGCCCGCGAGGCCGGCGAGGACGAGGCAGAGAATGCTGGCGAACCGGGCGTGGCGCATGGCACCCTCCTTACCTTTCGGGGGTTCGGGCCGCAAGTTCTCCGCCAGCGACGTCCGGCGCCCGGGTGAAACTCCGGCGCCCCGGGCGGCGTACGATGCACCAGCGGGGATTCATCGAACGACTGAAAGGAGTACCACCGTGTTTGGACTCATCGGACTGATCGCCACCGGCGCCGCCGCCGTCTTCGGCTTCCTGCAGAGCCGCCTCTTCGTGCGCCGCAGGCTTCGCTACGTCGACGCGGTGCAGCACACCGGCGCCGCCGTGCTCGCCGGCGTGGCCGCCACGCTCGTCGCGCTCCCGGTCGTCTTCTTCCTGCCGCTCGTGGGCGCCGGGACGGCCGCGCTCTTCGGGCTCGGCGTGGGCCTCGGGGTCTCCGCCGGCGCGCGCGACATCCGCAAGCGCCTGCCCTCCGGCTAGGCGCCGCGACTCGCCACGGACGGGGCCGGCGTCACTCTCCGACGCCGGCCGTTTCTCCCTCCTGATCCGCCCCCATCGTGAGCGCGGTGTTGCCTCGACCGTGGGGGATCACCGGCTGACAGAAGCGCTCGCCGATCATCCGCAGCTCCGACAGCTCCTCGGTCGAGAGCTGGGGGTGTCGCTCGGCGAGGTAGCCCACCGTGTCCTCCAGCCATTCCTGCCGCTGGGCGGGCGTCGATTGCAGCACACCGCAGCGGTGGATGTGGCTGAGGAGCTCGTCGCGTGCGAGGTCGAGGTCCGTGCGTGAATGATTACCCATCTCTCTCCGGGTGAAGGGTGGAAGGAAGCGCGGGCCCCGTGCGAGGCCCGGTCGTGGCTCACCGTACGGCGCCGGGCGATGGAAGTTCCGTTCCGGGCCGGCTCCCGCGCGCCGTGGAGTCCGGGTCGAGCGTCACCTGGACGAAGTTGGTGGGGTCGAGGTACAGCCGAGCGGCGCTGCGGACGCGCGCCGCGTCGAGGCCGGCTACCCATTTCGGGTAATCGAGGATGCGCGCGAAAGGCCAGCCGTTGCCGTCGTAGTTCATCAGGTGCGTCACCCAGAACTCGTTCGAGCGCTGGTCGGTCTGCCGCTCGCGCAGCTGCTCCTCGCGAACCTTCGCCAGCTCGTCCGCGGTCGGCCCGAACGTGCGCAGGCTGTCGATCTCCGCGAAGACGCTGCGGACGAGCGCCGGGGCGCGCGCGGGATCGCTCCCGAAGCCGATCGCCACCGTGTACGCCGGCTGCGGCCGGGGGCGGCCCCCGCCGCGGACGCTCACGCCGTACGTTCCGCCCTGCTCCTCCCGGAGCGACTCCCGCAGCCGGATGCGGAGCACGTCCGTCAGCGCCTCGATGTCGTAGACGTTCTGCACGTCGAAGTGCATCCCCCCCGTGAAGACGAGCTGGGTGATGGACTTCGGCGCCAGGCCCCTGCGGACGACGCGCCGGACGACGCCCGTGGGCGGGCGGATGCCGAGGTCGCGAGGCTTCTCCTCGCGGTGGAGCGACGGCAGCCCACCCAGCCACTGCTCCACCAGCGGCCGGATGCTGTCGGGCGTGAAGGCGCCGGCCAGGTAGAAGGTGAACCCGCTGGCGTCGGCGAAGCGGTCCCGGTAGATCTGGAACGAGCGGGAGATGTCGAGGCTGTCGAACATCGCGCCCGTGAGCGGGCGGGCGCGCGGGTTGTGCTGGGTGAGGATGGCGCGGATGCTGTCGGAGAAGACGGCCTCCGGGCTCGCCGCCCGGTTGGCGACGGCGTCGCGCGCCTGGATCCGGTACGCCTCGATGGCCGCGCTGTCCAGCCGGGGCTCGGTGAACTTCAGGTAGACGAGCTGGAAGAGGGTTTCGAGGTCGAGGGGCGAGGCGGCCCCGGAGATCATCTCCGCGTCGTCGCTGATCTCCGCGCCCACGCCGACCACCTTGCCGGACAGGCGCTTTCGCAGCTCGACCGAGCTGAGCGCGCCCAGGCCACCCGCCTGCACCACGGCCGAGGCCGTCGCCGCGGCGATGTAATCGGAGTCCGGGAGCAGGGAGCTCCCGCCCCAGCTCCGGCCGGCGATCAGGACCTCGTCCTCGCGGTAGTCGGTGGGCTTCAGGAGCACGCGCACGCCGTTGGCGAGCGTCCACTCCGTCACGCCGACGGAGTCGAAGCGCTGCTCGGCGACGACCCGGCCCGGCGTGGGCGGTAGGCGCACGAGAGGCGCCGTGGAGAGGGAGTCGGTATAGGCCTCGACCCTCGCGTAGGGCGCCGACTGGATGATCCGCTGCAGCGCGCGGACGGTGGGGAGGCGCACGGAGTCGCTCGCCGGGCCGCTCACCAGCACCACGCGGTTGGCGGGCCGCGTCCACTCGCGCACGGCGGCGTTCACCTCGGCCGGGGTGATCTCGGGAAGCAAGCGCCGGGTGAGGGCATACTCGGTGCCGGCACCCATCGGCGTGCCGCCGTAGAGAAAGACGGAGGTGTAGTCCGCCGCGAAGCTGCTGGAGGTCGCCCGGTCGCGCTCGGCGTACTGCTGCTCCTCGCGGCGCAGCAGCTCCGCCTTTCCTCGCGCCAGCTCGGTGGCGGTGAAGCCGTAGCGTCGTGCGCGCTCGGCCTCGAGGAGGAGCTGTTCGAGGCCGCGCTCGACGCCGTGTTCGGGCACCCGCACATTGAGCACGTAGGCCGAGAGCGGCCGCAGGAAGCGGCCCTGGAACGACGAGACGTCCAGGAAGGGCGAGGCCGGCCGGTCCATCCGCTCGTTCAGCCGGTCGAGGAGCATCCCGCTGGCGAGGGACTCGACGAGCCACTGCCGGTAGTCCGGCGCCGTGTACCAGGGGCGGGGCTCGCTCTTCACGTACAGGCTCACCATCGTGCGGGTGGCCTCCGGATCGGTCACCACCGAGACGGTCGTCTGCTCGTTCATGGGGATGAGATACTTCGGCCGCGGCCGGTGGGCGGCCGGTGGGCGGAGCGGGCCGAAGTGCGCCTCGATGAGCTTCAGCACCTGCTGCGGGTCGAAGTCTCCCACGGCCACGACCGCCATCAGGTCGGGCCGGTACCAGTCGCGGTAGAAGCGCTTCAGCTGGGAGGGGCGCAGGGCCAGGATGCTCTCCCGGGTGCCGATCGGCTGCCGATCGGCATAGCGGGAATCCGCGGCCAGGACGGGGAACTGCTCATCGCGCATCCGCGACCCGGCGCCGCGACCCAGCCTCCACTCTTCCAGGACGACGCCGCGCTCCTTCTCCACCTCCGTGGAATCGAAGGTGACGCCGTGCGCCCAGTCCTCCAGGATCTGGAAGCCGGTCGCGAGCACCCCGGCCGTGTCGGTCGGCAGGGTGAGCATGAAGACGGTCTCGTCGAAGCTGGTGTAGGCGTTCACGTCCGCGCCGAAGCGCATGCCGGCGTGCTCCAGGAAGTCCACGAGCGCCTGCTCGGGGAAGTGCGTCGTGCCGTTGAAGGCCATGTGCTCGACGAAGTGCGCGGCCCCGCGCTGATCCTCGTCCTCCAGTACGCTGCCCGCGTTGACCACCAGGCGCAGCTCCGCCCGGGCGGGCGGCTCGTGGTTCGCCCGGATGTAATAGCGCAGGCCGTTGGGCAGGCGGCCGGTGATCACCTGCGAGTCGGCGCGCAGCACCTCCGGCCCGGGCGCCCGCGGGCCGCGCTGCACGAGGGCACAGCCCGGCAGCACGAGCGCGAGCAGGAGGGCGAGGGTGACTCGAAACATGGAGGTGACCATCGTCAGGGAGAGATCGCGCGTGGTGTTCCCGTTCCCTGTACACCGGCCGGGGCGCGGGGATGCGCCAGCGCGGAAATGAAAGCGCCGCCGGGGCGAGTTGCCCCGACGGCGCCTGGTCTGCCGCAACCCGACGCGATGCCGCCTGGCACCCGTCGCTGCGGAGAGTCGCCTCTGCTCGGCTCAGGCGCCGAAGCGGCGATCGCTTGCCCGTGTCAGGTTGCCGACCGTAGTACCAGTAGACAAGGGATCACCTCCTTCTTTCGGGTGGAACATCGGGCTCGAAGGCCTCCGGCCCGCGGTACATCCCCGCGGACCCGACCAAGCTAACGCGCGGCCCGTACTCGCACAACCCCGCCGCGCGCAGGAACTTCACGCGTCCCGGGACCCTAATGCCATCCTAATCTTTTCTCTCGTGAACCATGGCCGGCGATCCGCCGGGTCGGCGTTCCAAGCCGGCCCCGCACCGGGCGGTTGAAACCGCTGCAAGGACCACAGCAGTCCGCCTCCGCGGACTGCACCCCGAGCATCGCGCCACTCCCCATCCCCTCGCCCGCTTGCGGGAGAGGGTGGCGCGTCTCAGCGCGCCGGGTGAGGGCCCGCGCGCCGGGGCCCGAGCACCCCACCGATGCCCGGGCCCCGGTGCACCTGGCACCTGGAACCTGGCACCTGGCACTTCCTCACCCGTCCACCCACACCTCGGCGGCGGCCATCCGCGCCTCCATCTCCACCGGGTCGAGGGGCTCGGCGAAGAGATATCCCTGACCGTAGCGGCAGCCGAGGGCGCGCAGGAGCGCGAGCTGCTCGGGGATCTCGACCCCCTCCGCCACGGCCGAGACGCCCAGGCTGCGCGCGAGCGCGAGGACCGTCTGTACCAGGTGGGCGCTGCGCTCGTCCTCGTGCATGCGGCCGATGAAGGAGCGGTCGATCTTCAGCGCGTCCAGCGGAAAGCGGTGCAGGTAGCTCAGCGAGCTGTAGCCGGTGCCGAAATCGTCGAGAGAGAGGTCGGCGCCGACGCGCTTGAGCCGCTCGAGCAGGACGACCGCCGCATCGGCGTTGTCGACCACGGCGCTCTCGGTGATCTCCAGGCGGAGGGCGCTCGCGGGGAGCTCGCTGCGCGCCAGTACCTGCTCGATCTGCTCCACCAGGTCGGCCTGGGAGAACTGCTTGGCCGAGAGGTTGACGGCGACCGATTCGGGGGCGCGCGCGCCGAAGCGCCGCTGCCAGTCCCGGACGCGCTCGCAGGCCTCACGGAGCACCCACTGGCCGATCGGGAGGATCATCCCGGTCTCCTCGGCCACGGGGACGAAGTCCTTCGGCTCCGTCCAGCCGCGGTCCGGGTGCATCCAGCGCAGGAGCGCCTCCACGGCACAGAGGCGGCCGCTCGCGAGGTCGACGATCGGCTGGTAGTGCAGGCGGAACTCCCCACGGTCGAGGGCCCGGCGCAGGTCGGTCTCCATCTGCAGTCGGACGAGCGCGCTCGCGTGCATCTCCCGGTCGAAGACCTCGTAGCGCGCCTGTCCGCTGGACTTGGCGCGGTACATCGCCATGTCCGCGTTGCGCAGCAGGTGTTCGGGGCGGTCGGTGGCGCTCGTGCTGAGCGCGATCCCGATGCTCGCCGAGGTGAAGACCTCAAAGCCGCTCAGGTTGACCGGCGCGGAGAGCTCCGCCTGGATCCGCTCCGCCACGCGGGTCGCGTCGTCCATCCCGCCGATGTCCTCCAGCAGGATGGCGAACTCGTCGCCGCCGAGGCGCGCGACCGTGTCCTCCGTGCGCAGGCAGTCCTTCAGCCGCTGCGAGATCACCACCAGCAGCTCGTCGCCCACGTGGTGGCCGAGCGAATCGTTGATGACCTTGAAGCGGTCCAGGTCCAGGAAGAGAACGCCGAAGACGTAGTGGTCGTGCCGCCGGGCGCGCGCGACGACGTGCGTGAGCCGCTCCATGAAGAGCAGGCGATTGGGCAGCCCGGTGAGCGCGTCGTGCAGGGCGTCGTGGCGGAGCTGCTCCTCCATGACGCGGCGGCTGGTGATGTCGACGGCGAAGAGGTGGACGACGCGCGCGGGCAGGTGCGGGCGGTACGTCCAGGAGAAGACCCGGTCGCTGACCGAGACCTCCACGTGCTGGAAGCCCTGCCCGGTCTGGAGGGCGGCGTGCACCCGTTGCGCATGGTCCTCCGGCAGGATTCCCCGCACGCTCGACATCCCGAGCTCGCGCGAGATCGACTCCGCCGCCGGGTTGACGTGGACCGGCCGTCCGTCCGCGTCGCACTCGAGGACGGGGTTCGGATTCTCGCGGGAGAGCGCGGCGAGGCGTAGGTTCTCCTCCTCGGCGCGCTTGCGCTCGGTGATGTCGCGGGAGTTGATGATCACGCCGTTGACGACGGGGTCCTCGGCGAGGTTCCGGACGACGGCCTCGAAGACCCGCCACGCGCCGTCGCGGTGGCGGACGCGCAGCTCCACGGTGCGAGAGAGAGTCGTGCCCCGCAGCTCGCGCAGCTGCGCGGCGAGGCCGGGGAGATCGTCCGCGTGGATGAGCTCCCGGGCGTCCCGGCCGATCAGCTCCTCCGGGTCGGAGCCGAGCACCCGCCGCGCGGAGGGGGAGAGGTAGCGGGTGGTGCCGTCCAGGTTGACGACGTGGATGAGGTCGTGGGCGTTCTCGGTCAGCGAGCGGAAGTACTGCTCGCTGCGTGCGAGCGAAGCCTCGTTCTCCCGGAGGGTGCGCGCGGCGTCGCGGTGGAGGGTGATGTCGCGCGCGACCGCCTGCGCGCCCACGACCTCGTCGCCGTCCCGCACCAGCTGCAGGTTCTGCCCCAGCCACACCTCGCGCCCCGCACGCGTGAGGATCGGGAATTCGTAGTAGGTGTGCTCGATCCCGCGCCGGAGCTGGTGCGCGTGGAAGCGGACCAGGCGCCGCCTGTGATCGGGGTGGACGAGCGTGCTGAAGTGCATCCCCAGCAGGCGCTCCGCCGCGAAGCCCGTCGTCTGCACCACGGCGGGGTTGACGTAGGTGAAGCGGCCGTGGAGGTCGGTGCGGTACATCAGGTCGCTGGCGCCCTCCACCAGGAGCTGGTGCGGGGGCTCGTCGGCGAGCGGGTCGACCGCGTCGGTGGGATCGGGGCGGGACGGAGTGGCGTGGGGCATCGTCTCTGGCCACACGGCGCGATCGTTGCCGTGCGGTGCGAGTGGGATGGGGCTACGCGCCCGCGGCGAGATTCGCCGCGGCGGAACACGTACAGACTCGAATGTTATCCATCTTCCGGCCCGGTTTCAAGGCCGGGGCGAGTCGCGGCGAGCACCCGTCGTCCGGGCGGCTGCGCGCCGGTGGACGGGACGGAGAGGAGAAGCGATGAAGGCAGTTCTCGTCGGTCTGGCGCTCCTTCCGGCGCTGATCGCCGTGCCGCTGCGCGCGCAGCAGCGGCCGGACAGCGTGCGGCCGGCGACGGTTCTCGAACCGCTGGTGGTGACGGTGCTCCGCACGCCCGTGCGGCTCACCCGCGCGCCCTACGCGGTCTCCGTGAACACCCGCGACGAGATCGCGCGCGCACGGCCGGGCCTCGGCCTGGACGAAGCGCTGCGCGGCATCCCCGGCGTGCAGGCGGACAACCGCTACAACTACGCGCTCGGCGAGCGCATCTCCATCCGCGGCTTCGGCGCGCGCTCGCAGTTCGGCGTGCGTGGCATCCGCGTGACGGTCGACGGCATCCCCGCTACCTTTCCCGACGGCCAGACCTCGCTCTCCCACGTGGACCCCTTCTTCCTCGGCCGTGCCGAGGTGGTGCGCGGGCCCGCTTCGGCGCTCTACGGCGGCAGCGCGGGCGGGGTGATCCAGCTGGAGACGGCGCCGCCGCCCGACGCGCCGCTCGGCGAGGTGCTGCGCCTCACGGGTGGCGCGAACGGACTCCTCGACCTGCAGAGCCGCACCGGCGGGCGCAGCGGCTCCGACTCGTACGTCCTGGACCTCTCGCACCTGAACTACGACGGCTATCGCGACTTCAACACCGCCCGGACGAGCCACCTGGACGCGCGCGTGGTGCACGCCGGCCGCTCCGGCGAGCTGCGCCTGATGGCCAGCGCGGTGCGCTACGACGCGGAGAACCCCGGCTCCCTCTCGGAGCGGCTCCTCGCCCAGAACCGCTTCCAGGCCTATTCCAACAACGTAGCGCAGCGCACGGGCGAGCGCGGCGAGCAGGGCCAGCTCGGCGCGACCTGGCGGCGGCGCGGCGGGGCGGGGGAGTGGGAGCTCACCGGCTACGGGATCGCCCGCTCGGTGGACAACCCCATTCCGAGCGACGTGGTCACGCTCCACCGCGTCGTGGGCGGCGCGCGGGCGCTCTTCCGCGCCGACCCCCTCGGCTTCGCCGCGCTGCGCTGGACGCTCGGCGCGGAGGGCGCCCTCCAGCGCGACGACCGCCGGAACTTCGCCAACGAGCAGGGCGCGCGCGGCGACGTGACGCTGGACCAGCTCGAGCACGTGACCGACCTCGCCGCCTTCGCCCAGCTCCTCGCCGACCCACTCCCGAGCCTCACGCTGCTCGGCGGCCTGCGCTACGACTGGTACCGCTTCGGCGCCGACGACCGGCTGATCACGCCCGACGACCCGGACGATTCCGGCAGCCGCACGATGCGCCGGCTGAGCCCGTCGGTGGGGGTCACCTACACGATCGACGAGGCTCTCAACGTGTACGCGAACGCGGCCACGGCCTTCGAGACGCCCACCACCACCGAGCTGACCAACCGGCCGAGCGGCGCGGGCGGCTTCAACCCGGAGCTGCAGCCGCAGACGACGGTGTCGTACGAGGTCGGGGCGAAGGGCAGGGTGGGGGCGCTCGCCTACTACGCGCTGGACGCCTACCGCGCGAACGTCGACAACGAGCTGATCAGCTTCCAGGTGCCCGAGGCGCCGGGCCGGGACTTCTATCGCAACGCGGGCTCCGCGGTGCACCGGGGCGTGGAGGCGGAGGTGGGCGTCACGCCCGTGGACGGCGCACTCCTCCGGGCGTCCTACACCTACACCGATGCGAGATTCCGCCGCTACGCCACCGCGGCCGCGGTGTACGACGGCAACCGCGTGCCCGGCGTGGCCCCGCACCAGATGGAGCTGCTCGCCTCGTACACCGCGCCGCGCGGCTGGTACGCCGCGGCGGAGGGGCGCTACGATTCGAGCATCCCGGTGAACGACGCCAACGACGCGGAGTCGCCGGGCCACTTCGTCACGGACGTGCGCGCCGGGCTCGGAGGGGTCCGGCTCGGTGGCGCCCGCCTCTCGCCGTTCCTCGGCGCAACGAACGTCTTCGACGTCGAGTACAACACGTCGGTGGTGGTGAACGCGTTCGGCGGCCGCTACTTCGAGCCTGGCCCCGCGCGCGCCCTCTACGCCGGCGCGGAGCTCCGGTTATGATCCGACGACTGGGTGCGGCAGCGGGCCTCGCGCTCTTCCTCTGCGCCTGCCGCGGCGAGCCGGCTCACCGCGGCCCCGACGTCGTGGTCGAGCACCGGGTCCAGCGCGGAGACGCGGGGGCGGGGGCGAAGCTCATCCGCCACTACGGCTGCGGGAGCTGCCATACGATCCCCGGCATCCGGGCGGCGGCCGGGCTGGTGGGCCCACCGCTCATCCACTGGTCCCGTCGCGGCGTCATCGCGGGACAGCTGCCCAATACCGCCGCCGATCTCGTCCGCTGGATCCAGAATCCCCAGTCCGTGGAGCCCGGCACCGCCATGCCGAACCTGGGCGTCAGCGAGGCCCAGGCGCGCGACATCGCCGCGTACCTCTACACGCTGCGGTGATCCTCAGGGGGCGGATGCCGGCGGAGCTCCATCGTCTCCGATCGTGGGCAGGAAGCGTGGCGCGCGGCGCGCTTTCGTCGCCTGCTCGAAGGCGTACGCGAGCCTGAGCAGCCGTGGCTCCTGCCAGGCGCTCGCGAAGAACGACACGCCCACCGGCAGCCCGTGCGCGAAGCCCGCCGGCACCGTGATGCTCGGGTAGCCGGCGACGGCCGCCGGGCTGGAGCTGCCTCCGAGGTCGTGGTCGCCGTTCACCAGGTCGATCGTCCACGCCGGGCTCACGGTCGGCGCCACGATCGCGTCGAGATGCTCCGCCCGCAGGACGGAGTCGATGCCCAGCCTCGAGAGCCGCCTCGCCCTCGCCAGCGCCTCGGTATACGCCGTGTCGGTCAGCGGCCCCTTCGCCTGCGCCTGCTCCATCAACTCCTGCCCGAAGTACCGCAGCTCCCGCGCGGCGTGCTCGCGGTTGAAGGCGATCACGTCCGCCAGAGTGCGCACGGGCGCGTCGGGGCCCAGGCCGGCCAGGTAAGCGTTCAGGTCGTGCTTGAAGTCGTAGAGCAGCACCGTGAACTCGTCTCCGCCGTACTCGCCCGCGTGCGGGATCTCCACGGAATCGACGATCACCGCGCCCGCCCGACGCATCGCCGCCACCGCGGCTTCGAAGACGCTGTCGGCCTCTGGGCTGTAGCCGGTGAACCGGGCGCGGGCGACGCCGATGCGCGCGCCGCGCAGGCCGTCGGCGTCGAGGAAGCGGGTGTAGTCCGGCGGGATCCGGCCCGCGCTCGCCGCCGTGGCGTCGTCGCGCGCGTCCGCGCCCGCGATCGCACCGAGCAGGATCGCCGCGTCGGTCACGGTGCGCGCCATCGGCCCGGCCGTGTCCTGGTTGTGCGAGATGGGGATGATACCGGAACGGCTCACCAGACCGACGGTCGGCTTGATCCCCACCAGGCCGTTCATCGCGGACGGGCAGACGACGGAGCCGTCGGTCTCCGTCCCGACTCCCACGGCGGCCATGCTCGCGGCGACGGCGATGCCCGTGCCCGAGCTGGAGCCGCAGGGCGAGCGGTCGAGGACGTACGGATTGCGCGCCTGGCCGCCCCGGCCGCTCCACCCGCTCGACGACTGGTTGCCGCGGAAGTTCGCCCATTCGCTCAGGTTCGTCTTCCCCAGGATCACCGCGCCCGCGTCGCGGAGGCGCCGCACGACGGAGGCGTCGCTCGGCGCGACGGAGCCCTCCAGCGCGAGCGATCCCGCCGTCGTCGTCATCCGGTCGTGCGTGTCGATGTTGTCCTTGATCACGACCGGGATGCCGTGCAGCGGCCCGCGCACGTGCCCGGCCCGACGCTCGGCGTCGAGCGAGTCGGCGATGGCGAGCGCGTCCGGGTTCAGGTCGAGCATCGCGTGGAGCTTCGGGCCCGCGCGGTCGAGCGCCTGGATGCGCGCGAGGTACGCCTCCACGAGATCGTGCGACGTCAGCCTCCCGCTCCGCATCGCGTCCTGCAGCTCGGGAATCGTCGCTTCCTCGTAGGCGAAGGGAGCAGCAGCAGATCCGGGCGTGGGTACCGCGGGTGGTTGCCCCGCGCACGCTCCCGCGGCGAGTGTGAGCACCGCGCCGAGCGCGGACTGGAGCGATCTGCGGCCGTGGCGGGGGTTCGGGGTGGCGGAGCGGTCGGGCATGGCGGTGGGTGGTGTCGGTCGTCGGTCGTCGGTCGTCGGTCGTCGGTCTTGCGGTACTGCAACCCCGGCCCGAGTCCTCCGACCGACGCCCCCCCTCACATCCCCGTCGGATGATCTACGAAGCTCCAGGGAAGCCCGAACTCCTCCTCCAGCTTCCGCGCGAGGGCGCGCACGCCCCAGACCTCGGTGGCGTAGTGGCCGCCGAGGTAGAGGTTGATCCCTCCCTCCTCGGCGTCGAAGTAGTTGTGGTGGGCGCCCTCACCGGTGATGAAGGCGTCCAGCCCCAGAGCGCGCGCCGCCTCGATCTCGCCGCCCGCGCCACCCGTGATCACGCCGACCCGCCGCACCCGCTCGGGTCCGCCGGGCACGAGCTTCACGGGAGCGCTCAGGGTCTCACCCAGGCGCGCCGCCAGCGCCTCGCGCCCGATCTCCAGACGGCCCCATAGCCCGACCGGCGAGCCCCTGTATTCCCCGAAAGCGCCCTCGACCTCGATGCCCAGCTCGCGCGCGAGGACGGCGTTGTTCCCGACCTCCGCATGCACGTCCAGGGGAAGGTGAGCGCTGTAGACCGCCACGTCGGCCCGGAGGAGTGCCGAGAGCCGGCGGTAGCGCCTCCCCGTCACGGGACGGTTGCCGTCCCAGAAGAGGCCGTGGTGCACCAGCAGCAGGTCCGCTCCGGCGGCGAGGGCGGCATCGATGCTCGCCTGCGAGGCGTCGACCGCCGCCGCGACGCGCGTCACCTCCCCCGCGTTCTCGACCTGCAGGCCGTTGAGCGCGGCCGGATAATCCGGCACCTCCGCCACGCGAAGGTAGCCGTCGAGGTAGGCGGTCAATTCGTCCAGGTGCATGGGAAATCCCTGCTTGGCGTCGATTCCACAACTGTGGGAAAGCCCCGTGGACAACTCGGGGTCTCGCCTGTGGAAAACCCGTAAGGTGCTGTTGGCAAGCGCGTTACAGGGCTGTGGAAAAGGAAGCGCGGCGTCCGGTGGTCGAGCGCGGCACGACCCGGCAGGAATTACCGCTCCTCGGCCGTCGCGATCTCCGCGGGCAGGGCGCGCGGGGGGACCTCGCGGGGCACCTCGGTGCCGTCGAGCATCTCGATCTGGCCGCTGAAGCGGGCGCCCTCGTCGAGCTTCAGGTGCTCGGCCGAGGCGCGGATCCGGCCGTCGACCACGCAGGTGCTCTGGAGCTCCAGCCGGCCCTCGGCGACGACCGTACCGACGACCCGGCCGCCGATCACGGCATCGTGCGTGAAGATGTCGCCGTCGATCTCGCCGTCCTTGCCGAGGACGACCATCTTCGCCGCCCGGATGGTGCCGCGAACCCTTCCCTCGATGCGGAGAACTCCCTCGGTGACCAGGTCGCCCTCGATCTGCATTCCCGGGCCGATGATGGAGATCGCGGCCTCGCCGGTGACCACGCGCAGCGCGGTCGTCGTGCGCTCTTCGGATTTCTTGAACATGGCCATGGGGTAAGGGACAGGTTACAGGTTACGGGGGACAGCCTGAACGGAAACGGGGGACCGGGCATCCCGCACTGGCTCGGGCTCCCGCAGTGGTCGGCCGTAACCTGTCACCTGTCCCCTGTAACCTGCTGTATCGGGTCCACGGGGCGGCCGTCCTTCCAGATCTCGAAGTGAAGGTGCGGGGCGGTCGACGTGCCGCTGTTGCCGCTGAGCGCGATCACCTCGTGCCACTCGACGGAATCGTTGGGCGCGACGAAGAGCTGTGACGCGTGCGCGTAGAGGCTCTCGTAGCCGTCGCGGTGCCGGATGCGAACGTACTTCCCGTAGACGGAGTCGCGCCCCGCCGCCTCCACCACCCCAGCGCCCGCGGTGCGGATGTAGGAGCCCGCGGCCACCGCGATGTCGACGCCCGGGTGCAGGCCCGTCGCGTCTCCGGCGTGCCCGCGCGTGACGTAGCCGCGCCGGGCGAGCGGCCAGGCGCTCGGAAGGAAGGAGACCGAGTCGGCGCCCGGGTCGTGGCCGGAGGCGGGCGCGCCGTCCGAATCGGCGCCGGCGGGCGGGAGCCAGACGCTCCCGGAGTCCTGCGGCCGGTCGGCGCCGAGCATCGCCCGCATCTGCTCGTACTTCGACTCGAGGCGGCGCAGCAGATCCGCGAGCTGCGCCTGCTTGGCCTGCTCCGTCTGGAGGCGGGCGATCTCGTGCTTCAGGTGCGGCACCCGCGCGGCCTGGGCGGCGACGTAGGCCCACGAGACCGCCATCGCGATCCAGGCGACGAAAGCCAGTAGAAAGAGTACGCCGACCGCCCGGAGCCTCCGGTACGAGACCTCGAACGAACGGGTGCCGAGGTCGCGCCCGTCGTGGGGCACGACGATGAAGGTCATCCGGCGCTCGTCGCGGGGCATGGCGGCTATCGGCTATCAGCTATCGGCTATCAGCAACGGCTGGACTGATAGCTGACAGCCGATAGCTGGAAGGGCGGGGCGGGGCTGAGGTCTGCTCATCACGCCCGCTCCACCTCGCTCCCCAGCAGCGCCTCCACCACCCGCTCGAAGTCCTCGGTGCCGAAGAAAGGGATCTCGACACGGCCGCTCTCGCCCCTGCCGACGTGGATGCGCACCGCGGTGCCGAGCCGGCGCTGCAGCTGTGTCTCCAGGTGCCGGACGTGCGGGTCGGCGGTGGCCGCAGCGGCGGCGCGAGCGGCCGGGTGCTGGGCGGGTGCGTCGGAGCGCCGACGCCGGACGCGCTCCTCCACCGCGCGTACCGAGAGCCCCTCGTCCACCGCCCGCCTCGCCAGCTCGGCCATGCGCCGCTCGTCGCCGAGGCCGAGGATCGCCCGGGCGTGGCCCATCGAGAGGCTCCCCTCCGAGACCAGCCGCTGCACGGAGGCCGGCAGCTGGAGGAGGCGCAGGAGGTTGGCGATCGTCGAGCGCTCCCGCCCCACCTGCTCCGCCACCTCCTTCTGGGTGTAGCCGAACTCCTCGATCAGCCGCCGGTAGCCCTCGGCCTCCTCGAGCGCGGAGAGGTCGGCGCGCTGCACGTTCTCGACGATGGCGAGGACGAGGAGCGTGCGGTCGTCCATCTCCCGCACCACCACGGGCACCTCGGCCCATCCCAGCCGCCGCACCGCCCGCCAGCGCCGCTCGCCCGCCACCAGCTCCCACTCCGCGCCCGCGGGCGCAGCCGACGAGGCGGGGCGCACGACGAGCGGCTGCAGAAGACCGTTCTCGCGGATCGAGCTCTCCAGCTCCGCGAGCTGCGCGGCGGTGAACTCGCGCCGTGGCTGGAAGGGGTTCGCGACGATCGTCGAGACCGGCACCACGCGGTAGCCCGCGTCCGAGGCGCTCGGCTCCTCCGGGAGATATTCCCCGAGGAGCGCGCCCAGTCCCTTCCCGAGTCGTGTCCGGCGCTCCGTCATGCCGCGCCCTCGGTCGGGGCGGCCACCAGCGCCGGCCTGCGGCCGTTCTCCGCCGCGTGCTGCCGCGCGATCACCTCCTTCGCGAGCGCGAGGTAGCTCTTCGCGCCGACCGAGACGATGTCGTAGAGGACGATCGGCTCGCCGAAGCTCGGCGCCTCCGCGATCCGCACGTTCCGCGGAATCGTGGTGCGGTAGACCTTCGGGCCGAAGTACTCCTTCGCCTCCTCCGCCACCTGCTTCGAGAGGTTGAGCCGGCTGTCGAACATCGTCAGCAGCACGCCCTCGATCTGCAGCGCCGGGTTGAGCGTCTTCTGCACGATGCGCACGGTGTTGAGCAGCTGCGAGAGCCCCTCCATCGCGTAGAACTCGCACTGCACGGGGATGAGTACCGCGTCGGCGGCGGCGAGGGTGTTCAGCGTCAGCATGCCCAGCGAGGGCGGCGCGTCGATGAGGATGAAGTCGTAGTCGTCGCGCACGGTGGCGAGGGCGTCGCGCAGGATCGTCTCCCGCCCGCGGCGGTTCACCAGCTCCACCTCCACGCCGACGAGGTCGCGCGTCGCGGGCGCGACGTCGAGGTAGGGGAAGTGCACGCGGGGCGTGACCACGTCGCGCAGCGGCGCCCCCTCCACGAGGACGTCGTAGACCGAGCGCTCCACGTCCTCCTTCCTCACCCCCAGGCCGCTCGTGGCGTTCGCCTGCGGGTCGACGTCGATCACCAGCGTGCGCTTCTCCGCCACGGCGAGGCACGCGCCGAGGTTGATGGCGGTCGTGGTCTTGCCGACGCCGCCCTTCTGGTTCGCGATGGCGATGATGCGGGACAACTTGGGCTCGCTTCTTCTGGGAGTGGTCTCGGGGACGAGCAATATAACCCGCGCGCCCGCGTGCGGTCCAGCGCGGGGTGTTTCACGTGGAACAGCTGCGATCAGCCGTCGGCGGCCGGCCGCTGCCGCTTCCTCACCTCCATCACCAGGTTCTGCAGATCACTGGGCGAAACGCCCGGGATCCGTCCGGCCTGGCCGAGCGTCGCGGGGCGGATGCGGTCGAGCTTCTGGCGTGCCTCGGTGGAGAGGGAGTGCAGGGCCGCGTAGTCCAGCCCGGCGGGGAGGGCGAAGCCCTCCTGGCGGCGCAGCGCGGCGGCGCGCTCGCGCTCGCGCTCCAGATAGCCGGCGTAGCGCGCCTCCATCTCCGCGCCGACCAGGACCTCCTCGACGTCGCCGGAGGCCGCGTCCGGGAGCGGCGGCTCCCCGACGGCCTCCCGCACCAGCGCGACGGTGACGCCGGGGCGCTTGAGGAGCGTGGCGAGGCGCGTGGGCTGGCGCACGGGCGCGGAGCCGGCCGCTTCCAGGAGCGGGTTCACGCGCTCGGGAGCGGCGTTGGTCTCCGCGAGCCAGCGCCCGGCGCGCCGGGCGAGCTCGAGGCGCTCCTCCAGGCGGCGGCACTGCTGGTCGGTCAGGAGCCCCCGCGCCCGGGCGATCGGGCCGAGCCGGGCGAGCGCGTTGTCCTGGCGCAGGAGGAGCCGGAACTCGGCGCGCGAGGTGAAGAGCCGGTAGGGCTCGTCGGTGCCGCGGGTGACGAGGTCGTCGACGAGGACGCCGATGAACGCCTGGTCACGCTCGAGGACGAGCGGCTCGCGATCGAGCGCCCGCAGCGCGGCGTTCGCCCCCGCCATCAGCCCCTGACCGGCGGCCTCCTCGTAGCCCGTGGTACCGTTCACCTGCCCGGCCAGGAAGAGACCGTCGAGCGCCTTGAGCTCGAGGGTGGGGCGGAGCTGGTGTGGCGGGAAGTAGTCGTACTCGATGGCGTAGCCCATCTTCGTCATCCGCGCCGCCTCCAGCCCGGGGACGCTGTGCAGCATCTCCAGCTGGACGTCGAGCGGCAGGGAGGTGGAGAGGCCGTTGACGTAGAGCTCCGTCGTCTCCAGCCCCTCGGGCTCGAGGAAGATCTGGTGGCGCGCGGCGTCGGGGAACTTGACGATCTTGTCCTCGATCGAGGGGCAGTAGCGGGGCCCGCGCCCGGCGATCTCGCCGCCGTAGAGGGCGGAGCGGCGCAGGTTCTCCTGCACGACGTCGCGCAGGCGCTCACCCGTCCAGGTGATCCAGCAGGGGCGCTGGGGGAGGAGGGGCTCGCGCGCCCAGGCGGAGAAGCGGTACTCCGGCGACTCACCGTGCTGGATCTCGAGGCGGTCGAGGTCGACGGAGCGGCCGTCGACGCGCGGCGGGGTGCCCGTCTTGAAGCGCGCCACCTCCAGCCCGAGCGCCTCCATCTGCTCCGCGAGACGGATGGAGGGCGCCTCGCCGGCACGGCCCGCGGGGGTGGTCGCCTGCCCCCCGACGTGGATGCGGCCGCGCAGGAAGGTGCCCGTCGTCAGGACGACGGCGCGGGCGCGGAACTCGACGCCGCTCTCCGTGCGCACGCCGGTGACGCGGTCGCCCTCCAGCAGGAGCGAGCCCACCATGCCCTGGAAGAACGACAGCGCCGGCAGGGTCTCGAGCAGGGCACGCGCGGCGCGCGGATAGAGCACGCGGTCGCACTGCGCGCGGGGCGCCTGGACGGCCGGACCCTTGGAGCGGTTGAGCATCCGGAACTGGATGCGCGCGCGGTCGGTCGCCCGGCCCATCACCCCGCCGAGCGCGTCGACCTCGCGCACGACCGTGCCTTTCGCCACACCGCCGATCGCCGGGTTGCAGCTCATCTGCCCGATCGCTTCGAGGACGGGCGTGACGAGGAGCGTGGCCGCGCCGAGGCGCGCCGAGGCCGCGGCCGCCTCCACGCCCGCGTGCCCCCCCCCGATCACGATCACGTCGTAGCGAGTCTCCACTTTTCGGCCTCCCCGGTTTCTGAGCGCTGCGGTGCGGGCTACTAAACTCGCGCGGGAGGGGGGTTCCACGTGGAACAATGGAGAATGGAGAATGGACAATGGAGAATGAAGCCGGTGCTCCGGATGCCGTTCATTCTCCATTCTCGATTCTCCATTGTCACTTTCCGTCTAACCCCTTCCCTGGCATCGCACTTGCACCGTTCCCCCCTCCCCACGCACGAACCCAAGCGACCGAAGGAGCGATCATGGATCAGCAGAATCAGCCTCACGGCGGGCCGGCCAACACGCCGCCGTTCGGCAGGGAGCCGGGGGCGGTGCAGACGGCGGACGGCCACCAGATTCCCGCGGACACCGAGCGGGACATGCGGGCGGCCGGCTCCACTCAGCATTCGGGTGGCTCCATGCCGGAGACGGAGCGGGAGCTGGAGCGGACCCGCGACCTCGTCGCCGAGACGGCGGCGCCGGTGATGGCGGAGCAGATGCAGGAGGCGATCGAGCAGACGGCCGACAAGCTCGCGCACGACCCGCAGGCGCGCGAGCAGATGAAGCGTACGGCGCAGGCGGTGGAGCACGACGCGAAGCGGATGGCTCGACAGAAGGTGGACGAGATCTCGCAACGCGCCGAGAACCGAGTGAACCAGGGGATGGATCGCGCGGCCGACCGCATCGGGCAGGCCGCGCAGAGCGTCGACCAGATGGCCGCAGAGCGCCTGAACGGTGGCGGCATCAAGGGCCAGGCCGGTCAGATGGCGCACTCGCTCGCGGACACGATGGAGTCCGTCGCCGGCTATCTGCGCAACAACGACGCGCAGGACCTCCGCTCGGACCTGCAGCGCCAGCTCCGCGAGCGCCCGCTCCAGACGCTGCTCATCGCCGTGGCCGCGGGCTGGGCCGCCGGCAAGATCCTTCGCTAGGAGGCTCCCATGGCAACCAACGACATCGAGGTTCAGCGAAAGCCGGACGGGCCGATGGCTACACCCGTCGGGTCGCGGCTCCGCCAGGGGATGGCGGTCGGCGAGGCGGAGCCCTCACTCGGGGAGCTCTTCAAGGAGCTCGCGGAGGAGAGCTCCCTGTTGATCCGGCAGGAGGTGGCGCTCGCGAAGACGGAGATCAGGGAGAGCGCCTCGAAGGCCGCCACGGACGCGGTCTCGCTCGCCGTCTGGGGGGCGATCGCGGCGGTGGGCGGCCTCGTGCTCGTCGCTTTCCTGGTGATCGGCCTCGGTGCCCTGATCGGCAACTACTGGCTCTCGGCGCTGATCGTGGGGGCGGTCTTCGTCATCGTCGGCGGCCTGGCCGCCATGGGCTACGCGAAGAAGCTGAAGAGCATCGACTTCGCGCCCGACACCACGCTGGAGACGCTGAAGAGGGATAAGACGTGGGCCCAGGCCGAAGCCCGGGACGTCAAGCGAGATCTCACCGCGTGAGCGGTTCACGACCACCGAGAGGGAGGCGAAGATGGATCGCGACACGGCACAGAACGGTCCCGGCCGGGGCGAGGTGCACACCGTCATGTCCGACGAGCCGTACAAGGGCGAGGGCGAGAGCGGGAAGTACCACGTCGGCGGGAGCACGGGGCAGGCGCCGGGGCACGGCGAGGGCATGGCCGAGCACACGATGGACCGGGTGAGCGACAAGGCTCACGACGTGATGGACCGCGCGACGGACAGGGCGCAGCAGATGAAGGAGCAGGCGACCGACCGGGCTCGCGAGATGATGGACGAGGCGGGCCGGAAGGTCGACGAGATGGGCGACCGCGCGAAACGAATGGCCTCGCAGGCCGGTGACCGGGCGAGCGACCTCCTCGACCGGGCGGAGGACGAGATCGAGGAGCGGACCGGCCTGATGAGCAAGGCCGGCGATTACCCGCTCGCGGCGCTGGGCATCGCCTTCGGGGTCGGCTTCCTGCTGGCGGGGAGCAGCGACGACGAGAGCACCGCCGGCAGGGCGAAGCACCGCATCCGCGGAGCGCTGATGAGCGGGGTCGGCGCGGCGGTGTCGAGTCAGCTGAGGTCGTACGTGGAACAGAAGGGCGGGATCGGCGGCGTGATGGACAGCTTCAGCGGCGGCGGAGCCGGTAACGCCCCGGCGGGAGCGGCCTCCGGGGCGTGATGCCGGAACGCCTCTACCGGATCCACGGGCATGTCCAGGGCGTGGGCTTCCGCTGGTGGAGCCGCGCCGAGGCCCGGAGGCTGGGGCTGAGCGGCACCGTCCGCAACTGTCCGGACGGCTCGGTGGAGCTTCGGGCCCGGGGCCCGGAGGAGGCGCTCGCCTCCCTCCGGGCCCTCCTGCGCCAGGGACCGCCGCGTTCGCGGGTCAGTGGCGTCGACGAGGAACCCGCGAGCGGTGTTCCCGCCGAGGGCTTCGAGATCGAGCGTTAGCTCCCCAGCAGCCCCCGCCCGCGCATCCAGTCCGCCGCCAGGGCCGGCCAGCTCGCGAGCTTCGGGAAGCCCTGTGCCAGCCCGAAGCCGTGCGGGCCGGTCTCGTAGAGATGCATCTCCACCGGCACCCCCGCCTCGTGCAGCGCCTTGTAGAAGAGGAGGCTGTTCTCCACCGGCACCACCGGGTCGGTGGTGGCGTGGACGAGGAAGGTCGGCGGCGTCCGGGGCGTCACCTGCAGCTCGTTCGACATCAGCCACACCAGGTCGGGATCGGGCTTGTCTCCGAGCAGGTTCTGCTTCGAGCCCGCATGGGTGTACGCGTCCTGCATCGTGATGACCGGGTAGATCAGCATCATGAAGTCGGGACGCGAGCTGACGCGCTCCACCGGATCGGTCGCGCTCGTGTTCCCCGCGTCGAAGTGCGTCCCCACCGAGGACGCCATGTGCCCGCCCGCCGAGAAGCCGATCACCCCGATGCGGTCCGGGTTCACGCCCCACTCGCGCGCCCGCGCCCGGACCGTCCGCACCGCCCGCTGACCGTCGTGGAGCATCACCGGGTGGTGGTACTTCGGGCCGAGCCGGTACTTCACCACGAATGCCGCGACGCCGAGCGAGTTCAGCCACTCGGCCACCTTCGTGCCCTCGTGGTCCGTCGCCAGGTGCGCATACCCGCCCCCGGGGAAGACGACCACCGCCGTCCCGTTCGCCTTGCCCGCCGGCGGCAGGTAGGGCGTCAGCGTCGGCACGTCCTCCGGAGCGGTCCCGAGCGCGCCCGGCGCGCCGGACGGCCAGAGGGGGAGGGCCGTCTGCGCCGCGGCGGGAGCGGCGGCACAGGCGAGGAGCAGGAGCAGGGTGAGAACGCGTGTGAAGCTCATGGGTCTCTCGGGCTGGGAATGGGAGAAGGGGGCGGTCGCCCGCCCGTGAACGAACCCGAACACGCACCGAACAGACGAACGCACCAGATTGCCGCTGACCGCGCGATCCCGGCGCGGCGAGGGGTGCGGGCCGCCCCGGCACCTCCGAGGCGTCTCGCGGCATCCTCGGGCGCGTTCTCGCGCACGCATCTACTTACCCACGCAGAACTGGCCGAAGACGAAGCCGAGCACGTCGTCCGGGGTGACGGCGCCGATCAGCTCCTCGAGCGTGCCGGCCGCGGCGCGCAGGTGAGTAGCCGCGAACTCCATGGGTATACCACCGGCGAGGTCGTCACGAAAGAGCGCGACCTCCTCGGCGGCGCGGCGGAGCGCGCGGGCGTGACGCTCGCGGGTGACGAGCGGCGCCTCACCCGGCTCTCCGAGGATGCCGCCGAAGGCGAGCCGGAGGAGCGCCGCGCGGAGCTCGGGGAGGCCGTAGCCGGTGCGGGCCGAGAGGTGAAGGGGTGAAGAGGTGCCTGAATCCCGGCTGCCGGATCCCGAATCATCCTTCGTCCGCACGAGGAGGGTGCGCGCGGGATCCAGCTCGGAGAGGAATCCGAGCTCGTCGCTCTCCAGCTCGCGGCCGGCCTCGGCGCAGAAGAGGACGATCTGCGCGGCGCGCAGGAAGCGGCGGGCGACCTCGATGCCGACGCCCTCCACGCGGTCGGTGGTCTCGCGGAGCCCGGCGGTGTCGACGAGGCGGAAGGGATAGCCGTCGACGGTGATCTCCGCTTCGAGCGCGTCGCGGGTGGTGCCGGGCACCTCGGTGACGATGGCGCGCTCGGTGCCGAGGAGCGCGTTGAAGAGCGACGACTTGCCGGAGTTGGGGCGGCCGGCGAGGACGACGAGCGCGCCCTCGCGCAGCATCTCGCCCTGGGGAGCCGTGGCGAGGAGCGCGTCGATGCGCTCGCCGGCGTCGCGCGCGGCCGCGTCGATGCGCCCGGGCGGCACGGGCGGCTCGTCCTCCTCGGGGAAGTCGATGGAGTAGGAGACGAGTCCCTCGACGCGCAGGATGGCGGTGCGCAGCTCCTCGATACGCTGCGAGAGGCCGCGCTCCATCTGGAAGACCGCCGCGCGGTGCAGGGCGGGGGAGCGCCCGTCGACGAGGTCGAGGACGGCTTCGGCCTGCAGCAGGTCCATCCTGCCGTTTAGGACGGCGCGGTGGGTGAACTCACCGCGCCCTGCCGGCCGGGCGCCGGCCGCGTAGAGGGCGTCGAGGACGAGCTGGGGCGTGAGCACGCCGCCGTGCGTGGAGATCTCGACGGTGTCCTCGCCGGTGTAGCTGCGCGGGGCGGGAAAGAAGGAGACGAGCGCGCGGTCGAGCGGCTCGCCGGTCTCCGGGTGGACGAGGGCCAGGAGCCGCTGCACGCGCGGCGCGGGCGCGGTGCCGCCGAGGGCGGGGCAGAGCCGGAGGAGGGCGGGGAGGGCGCCGGGTCCGGAGGCGCGCACCACCGCCACCGCCCCGCGCCCCCGGGCGGTGGAGATCGCCGCGATGGTGTCGTCGAAGAGCGCGGTCATGCCGTGAGAATGCCGCGCGGAGACGTTCCGGGCAAGCGGCGGCGGCACGGTTGCGCTCGCCCGCTCAATGGCGACACGCCGGATCACGGAAGCGGACCGCGGTACCAACAACCCTTTGCGTGGTTCAGGCATCCAACTATCGGCCGCGGTTCGTCCTGCTCCCACTGTGCATGCCTTCGATGACCGTCTCGCTCTCCCGTGCGGGCCTCGTGCTCGCGCTGCTCGTCCTTCCGCTCCCCCTGGGCGCCCAGGCGTCGGGAGCTACGGCGCAGGCGTCTCCACCCCCCATCGCGAGCGCGGCGCGGCGCGACGGCTCCATCACCATCGACGGCAGGCCCGACGAGGCGGCGTGGCAGCGCGCCACGCCCGTCACGAGCTTCCGGCAGTTCCAGCCCGACGAGGGCGCCGCCGCGTCGCTCCCGATGGAGGTCCGGGTCCTCTACGACGACCAGGCGCTCTACATCGGCGCGCGCATGAGCCAGCCCGGCGGCGTGGTGGCCCCGCTCGCCCGGCGCGACCAGCTGCTGGACGCGAACGGCAACAACGGGTCGTTCAACTCGCTGACGACCGACAAGCTGATCGTCGACCTCGACCCGTACCACAACCATCTCGACGACGCATGGTTCGAGGTGAACCCCGCGGGCGTCAAGGGCGACCAGTTCGACGGCGATCCCTCGTGGGACCCGATCTGGGAGGCCGCCGCGCACGTGGACTCGCTCGGCTGGAGCGCCGAGATGCGCATCCCCTACAGCCAGCTCCGCTTCTCACGCGACTCGCTGCAGACGTGGGGGATGCAGATCTGGCGCTACGTCGACCGGCGGAACGAGCACGACATGTGGGCGTTCTGGCGCCGGAACGCCCCCGGTGGGCCGGCCTTCTTCGGGCAGCTCTCGGATCTGGTCATCACCGACCGACCGCGCCAGCTCGAGCTGCTCCCCTACATGGTGGCGGGGAGCACCTTCAAGCACGCCGCCTCGGACGACCCGTATCACGGCGACCACGACGCACGCTTCGCCGCCGGCGGCGACCTCAAGTACCTGCTCACCTCGAATCTCACGCTCGACGCGACCTTCAACCCGGACTTCGGGCAGGTCGAGGTGGACCCGGCCTCGCTCAACCTCAGCGCCTTCGAGACGTACTACGACGAGAAGCGTCCGTTCTTCATCGCCGGCGCGAGCGCCTTCGGCTTCGGCGGCCTGCGCTGCATGTTCTGCAGCAACGTCTCCGGCCTGAGCGCATTCTACTCGCGCCGCATCGGCCGGCCGCCGCAGCTGGACGGGTACGTGGACGACGTAGCCGTGTACGCGGACGCGCCGGAGAACACGGCCATCATCGGCGCCGCCAAGATCACCGGCCGTACGCAGGGCGGCTACACCGTCGGGCTGCTGGACGCGGTGACGAGCCGGGAGAGTGCGCGCTACCTCCCGACGGGGGGCTCCCCGGAGGCGACGCAGGTGGTCGAGCCCCTGACGAACTACTTCGTCGGCCGGCTGAAGAAGGAGTTCCGGGGCGGCGCGAGCACCTTCGGCGGCATCGTGACCTCGACGGCGCGGCGGATGGACGACCCCGCGGTGAGCGAGCGGCTGCGCAGCCATGCGGAGGCAGCGGGCGTCGACTGGTATCACACCTGGAGGGGGCGCGAATACTCGTGGATGGGCAGCACGCTGCTGTCGAGCGTCTCCGGCTCGCCGGACGCGATCGCGAGAACCCAGCGGTCGAGCGCGCACTACTTCCAGCGCCCGGACCGGCAGGCCGTGAGCGACGGGCTCTTCCGCACGCGCTACGACACCACCGCGACGGCGCTCCGGGGGTACGGACTCTTCACCCGCGTCGGCAAGGACAACGGGACGCTGCTCTGGGAAGCGATGGCCAACCTGCGCAGCCCGGGCTTCGAGGTGAACGACCTCGCCTACCTGGACCGCGCCGACTACCTGTGGTTCAACGGCAACGTCGGCGGTCAGTGGACGACTCCCACGCGCTGGTACCGGAACATCGTCGTCATCGCGGGCGGGGCGACGCAGTACGACTACGAGGGCGATCGCACGGAGGCGGAGCTGCAGGCCTTCTACGGGATGGAGCTCCCCAACTACTGGAACCTGCGCGTCTTCGGCATCCACGACGCGCCCTCGTACGACGACCGGCTGACGCGCGGCGGCCCCGTGGTGAAGCGCGCGGGCTACGACGTCGGAAGCGTCGAGGTCTCGACCGACGCGCGCTCGCCCGCGGTCTTCGACCTGAGCGTGCAGGCCGTCCGCGGCGTCGGCGCGCCGACCCACTCCCTCACGGTGCAGCCGGGCGTGGCGCTCAAGCCGGCCGCGAACGTCTTCCTCCAGCTCTCGCCCACCTACTCGCGCAGCGAGGACGACGCGCAGTACGTGACCTCCGTGGCGGATTCCACGGCGGTCGCCTTCCACGGCACGCGCTACGTCTTCGGCTTCATCCGGACCAGGACCGTGTCTCTGGACACGCGCCTCAACTGGACGTTCACGCCCAAGCTCACCCTGCAGCTCTTCGCGCAGCCGTTCATCGCGAGCGGCGAGTACGCGTCGTTCCGCGAGTTCGCCGCCCCGCGCTCGATCGAGAAGCGGGTCTATGGCCGCGACGCCGGCACCATCGCCTACGATGAGGAGTCGAGGCAGTACACGGTCGACCCCGACGCCGCCGGTCCCGCGCAGCCATTCAGCTTCGACGACCCCGACTTCACCGACAGCTCGCTGCGCGGGACGGCGGTCCTGCGCTGGGAATACCGCCCCGGCTCCACGCTCTACTTCGTCTGGACGCAGGAGCGCTCCGGCTCCGACCCCGCGGGCCGGTTCGACTTCAGCGGCGCCAGGACCGCGATCTTCCGCGACCGCCCCACGAACGTCTTCCAGGTCAAGGCGACGTACTGGATCGGGCGGTAGAGAGCGGGAAACGCCGTCCGTTGGCCCTCCGACTTCCTTGCAGATCCGCTCGCGGCGTCGCATAGTGCCGGGGCCGGGCCATCCCGCGTGGCCACCCACCCGCCCTCATCCCCGGAGACAATGATGTCGTCCCCCACCCCCCGCGCCACTCCGTGGCAGCGCCGGCTGGTCTACCTGTCGTTCGCGCTCGGCTGCCTCGTCTCGCTCTGGGTTCCGCTCTACGACCGCGTGGAGCCCAGCATCGCCGGCATCCCGTTCTTCTACTGGTTCCAGGTGCTGTGGATCGTCGTCGTGGCGTGCGCGACGGCGATCGCGTACCGGCTGGGCGTGTAGGGGGCGGCCATGGACTGGACGGCGACGGCGGTCTTCGTACTCCTCTTCGCGCTCGTGACGGTGGTGGGCTTCGTGGCGGCGCGCTGGCGGCGCGGCGACCTGAACCGGCTGGACGAGTGGGGGCTCGCGGGGCGGCGCTTCGGCACCATCGTCACATGGTTCCTGCTGGGCGGCGACCTCTACACCGCGTACACGCTCATCGCGGTGCCTGCGCTCGTCTTCGGCGCGGGGGCGATCGGCTTCTTCGCCGTGCCCTACACGCTCCTCATCTACCCGTTCGTCTTCCTGGTCTTCCCGCGGCTGTGGTCGGTCTCGCACCGGCACGGCTACATCACGGGCGCCGACTTCGTGGCCGGGCGATTCGGCAGCCGCGGGCTGTCTCTGGCGGTGGCGGTGACGGGGATGATCGCGACGCTGCCCTACATCGCGCTGCAGCTCGTCGGCATCGAGGTCGTGATCGCCGGGCTGGGCTTCCGCGCGCGGGGCCTCGCGGGCGACCTGCCGCTCATCCTCGCCTTCGCCATCCTGGCGGCGTACACCTACAGCTCGGGGCTACGCGCGCCGGCGCTCATCGCGGTGGTGAAGGACGCGCTCATCTACCTGACGGTGATCGCGGCGATCGTCGTCATCCCCGCGCACATGGGCGGCTACGGCGCCATCTTCGACGCCATCCCCCGCGAGAAGCTGCTGCTCACACCGCCCTCGGGCGGGAACCTGGGGAGCTACAGCGCCTACATCACGCTCGCGCTGGGCTCCGCGCTCGCGCTCTTCCTCTACCCGCACGCGGTGACGGGGCTGCTGAGCGCGAGCAGCCGCAGGGTCATCAAGCGCAACATGTCGCTCCTGCCGGCATACTCGGTGGCGCTCGCGGCGATCGCGGTGCTGGGGTACATGGCCTTCGCCGCGCACGTGGACACGAACCCGGCCTACGCACCGTACTTCGCCCGCTACGGCCCCAACTTCGCGGTGCCCGCGCTCTTCCTGGACCAGTTCCCGAGCTGGTTCGTGGGCGTGGCGTTCGCCGCCATCGCCATCGGCGCGCTCGTCCCGGCGGCGATCATGTCCATCGCGGCCGCCAGCCTCTTCACGCGCAACATCTACCGCGACTTCTTCCACCGCTCGCTCGGCGGCGCGGCGGAGGCGAGGGCGGCGAAGAACACCTCGCTCGTGCTCAAGATCGGCGCACTGGCCTTCATCGTCTTCCTCCCCACCAAGTACGCCATCGAGCTCCAGCTGCTGGGCGGCATCTGGATCATCCAGACCCTACCCGCGCTGGTGGTCGGGCTCTTCACCCGCTGGTTCCACGGCAGGGCGCTCGTCGCGGGCTGGATCGTGGGGATGGTGGCGGGAACGGCGATGGCCGCCGCGTCTCACTTCCAGAGCTCGGTCTACCCGCTCCACCTGGGCGACCTCACCATGCCCGGCTACGCGGCGCTCTACTCCGTCGTGCTGAACTTCGCCGTCGCCATCGTCGGCACGCTGCTGCTGGACCTGCTCGGCGTGCAACGCGGGCGCGACGAGACGGCGCCGGAGGACTACCTGGCCGAGCGGGGGGAGGAAGGGGCGCTCGCGGTGGCGGCGTCGACGCCGGTGGCGGAGGTGCTGTAGGCATCACTGCCGGTATACGACGAATCGCCCGCCCCCGCGGATGCCGGGGCGGGCGATTCGTCGTACCGGGACCGGCCCGCGCCGGCTTCAGCCCTTCTTCCTGGACCCGCGGTTGCGCGCCGGCGGGGGGGTGGGAGCGAGCGCGCCCTTGTCGCGCTGGGCCTGCTCCTGCGCGGTCTTCCGCTCGCGGGCCAGCAGGAGCTGCTGCGGCATGCTCGCGATGTTCGTCGTCACGTAGTAGACGTTCAGGCCCGAGGGCAGGTTGAAGAAGATGAAGCCCATGACGATCGGCATCACGTACATCATCATCTTCGCCTGCGGGTTCTGGTCCGCCCCGCTGATCTTCATGCTCACCACCTGCAGCGCGAACATCGAGGCGATCAGCAGGAAGGGCAGGATGTAGAGCGGATCGGCCAGCGAGAGGTCCGGCAGCCAGAGGAAGCTGGCCCCGCGGAAGGCGATCGTGTTCTCGAAGACGAAGAAGAGGGTGATCAGCACCGGGTAGGGGATGATCATGGGAAGGCACCCCGAGATCGGGTTGACCCCGTGCTCGCGGTAGAGCTTGACCATCTCCTCCTGCTGCTTCTTCGGGTCGTCCTTGTACTTCTCCTTGATCTCCTTCATCATCGGCGCGAAGACCGCGTTCTTCATCTGGCTGCGCATGGCCCGGGCGTTGAAGGGCCAGTAGACCACGCGCATGAGGACGCCGATGAGGACGAGGACCCAGCCGTAGGAGATCCCCACCGTCTTGTGGAAGAAGTCCACGACGGCGAGGATCGCGGCGACGAACGGGCGGATGATGGGCTCGAGCCACGCGTAGGAGTACTGCGTGACGGCCGCCAGGTTGTAGCCGACGACGGCGAGCTGGTGATACTCCTGCGGCCCCACGTAGGTGGTGTAGGCGAAGGCGCCGTCCGCGGCGAGCGGGAGGGCGGTGACGACCCGGGCGCGCGGGAGGCTCACGGTGGCCGTGTCGCCCTTCTCGACCAGGGTGCGCCGCAGCGGCGCGACGTGCTGGGCGAAGGCGCCGCGCAGCGGAACGCTGTCGCCCGCCACCTGCGCGACGACGAAGTACTTGTCCTTCACCCCCACCCAGGTGACGCCGGTGCCCAGGGTGTCCCGCCCCTCGATCTTCTGCAGGGGCTCGCGCTCGATCTTGCCCTCGGAGGTGCGGTAGACGACGGCCATCTGGCCCTCGCTGCGACGATCGACGGGATCGTTCGGCGCGAGGCTGGGGCCGAGCTCGGTCAGGAGGAGCGCGCCGCCCGGGAGGCCGGTGATCCGGCCGCTGACGGCGACCGAATACCGGTCCGGCCGGAAGGTGTAGTCCAGCTCCACGGCCAGGCCGCTCGGCGCGGCGTAGGAGAAGCGCAGCGTCTGCTCACCACTCTTCGGCGCGAGCTGGAGCGAGCGGGTGCTCGGCGTGAAGGCGATGTTACTGAGGTCCAGCGTGTCGCGTCCGACGGCAAGGCGGTGCGCCAGGAAGTCGTGGACGCCCTCGGGCACCAGCTCGACCGGGCCGTTCCGCGTGTACGACGGGTATTTCAGCAGCTCGGCGGCGACCAGGGCCGCCCCGCGCGTCGAGAAGGCGTAGCGGTAGAGCTCCGAGGAGACGACGACCGTGTCGCCCGGCACCGCCGGCTGCGGCGGCAGGGCGACGGGCAGCGGCGCGGGTGCCGCGGCGGTGGGCGCGGACGCCGTGGCCGGCGCGGGGGCCGCCGTCGTGTCCACCGTCGTATCCGCCGCCGTCTTCGCCACCGGGCGCTTCGGTGCCGGGAAGAGGACGTTGGTGAGCATGATCACGGCGCTCATCAGGAGCACCGCGAGGATCAGGCGCTTTTCCATGTCGGCTATCGGCTATCGGCTATCAGTCGTCAGAAGAGTTACGAGTAAACGAATTGGCTTGCAGGTCAACTCGTAACTCGTACTTCGTAACTCGTAACTCCCGCCCTCGTAGCTCCGCACTCAGAACTCCTTCACGGAACCGGGTCATACCCGCCCTTGCAGAAAGGGTGGCAGCGGAGCAGGCGACGGGCCGCGAGCCAGCTGCCGCGCGCCGCGCCGTACTTCTCGACCGCCTCCAGGGCATAGGCCGAGCAGGTCGGGGTGAAGCGACACGAGGGCGGCGTCAGCGGCGAGATCGCGTTCCGGTAGAAGCGGATCGCCCCGATCAGCGCGCGCCGGAGCACAGCTCCTCCGTGAGGCGCACGAGGTCGTCGCGGAGCTCGGCGAAGGAGGCGTCGTACGCCTCGGGCCGGGCGCGCACCAGCACGTCGAGCGGGCGCTCCGCCGTCGTCAGGCGGGGGAGCACCTCGGTGCGGCCGATCTCGCGCAGCCGGCGTTTCACCCGGTTCCTCTCCACGATCGTGTGCTTGTGCTTCGGCACCACCACCCCCCAGCGCGGACGCGCGAAGGGGGAAGCGGAGACGAACGCGTCGAGGTGACGCATCCTCTTCCTCTTCCCCCGTCTGAACAGCGCCCGGATCTCGCCCGACGCCACGATCCGCGCCGCCCTCGGGAAGCCGAAGCGGCCCCCGTCGCCCGCGGGTGCCCCTTCCGTCAAGGCCGGGGCGCGTCCGGTTACTTGCCGCCGATGCGTACCACCAGCTGATGCCGGCCCTTCTTGCGGCGGGCATTCAGGACCTTCCGTCCCGCCTTGGTCGCCATGCGGGCCCGGAACCCGTGCTTGTTGATGCGCTTGCGGTTGCGCGGACGATACGTCGGCTTCATCGGTACCCCTTCAGGCGCTTCGAATGACAGGTCTGGTGATCCGGCACAGACCGGCGAATATAGCCGTGGCGCGGGCGGGAGTCAACGGGAAGCTATCAGCTATTGCTCGACTGATAGCCGATAGCCGATAGCCGATAGCCGATAGCCGATAGCCGATAGCCGATAGCCGTGACAGGGTGGCGTGGCGGGGCCGCGCCACATTAGCTTCGCCGCGGTGTACCGGCCGGGCGGTTCTCTGCTGCATCGATGGATTCGGAAGTGAAATGACGACAAGCGAACGATCTCCCGGGCGCGTTCTCGGACTCCTCTTCCTGGGTGTCCTGATGGCCGCGCTGGACATCGCCATCATCGGTCCGGCGTTGCCGGCGATCGGGACGAGCTTCGGGGTGGACGCGCGGACGGTGGCGTGGGTGATCTCGCTCTACCTGATCTTCGACCTGATCGGGACGCCCCTGCTGGCCTCGCTCTCGGACGCGCGGGGGCGGAGGAGCATCTACGTGCTGAGCGTGGGGCTCTTCGCGACGGGCTCGCTGGTGGTGGCGCTCTCACCGACGTTCGGAGTGCTCCTGGCGGGGCGGGCGCTGCAGGGCTTCGGGGCGGGCGGCATCTTCCCGGTGGCGAGCGCGGTGATCGGCGACCTCTTCCCCGTGGAGCGGCGGGGGCGCGCGCTGGGGCTGATCGGCGCGGTCTTCGGGCTCGCGTTCCTGATCGGGCCGGTGCTGGGCGGCGTGCTGCTGCGCTTCGGCTGGCCCGTCCTCTTCCTGGTGAACCTCCCCCTGGCGGCGCTCGTGATCGCGGGCGCGCTGCGGCTACTGCCGGATACGCGGGCCGAGCACGCGCGGAAGATCGACGTGCCCGGGCTCGCGCTGCTCTCGCTGATCGTCTTCGGCCTCGCCTTCGGGCTGAACCGCATCGACGCCGCGCACGTCGGGGCGAGCCTCGCCTCCCCGCTCGTCTGGGGCTTTCTCGGGGGCGGCGCGCTGCTGATGCCGCTCTTCTGGCGGCGCGAGAGGCGCGCGCCGAGCCCGATGCTGCGGCCGGAGTTCCTGGGCCGCAGGCAGGTGAAGCTCGCCTGCGCACTCGCGCTGGGCGCGGGGCTCACGGAGGCGTCGGTCGTCTTCGCGCCCGCGCTGCTGGTGGCCGACTTCCACGTCTCCGTCGAGCGCGCGTCGTTCATGCTCCTGCCCATCGTGGTGGCGATGGCGCTCGGCGCGCCGGCGGCGGGGCGGATGCTCGACCGCGTGGGCTCTCGCGCGGTCATCCTCAGCGGCACCATCCTCATCGGCGTGGGCCTCCTGCTGGTGGGCGTCGTCGGCCACACCGTCGCGGGCTTCTACCTGGCCGGCGCGACGATCGGGCTCGGCCTCGCCGCGCTCGTGGGCTCGTCGCTCCGCTACGTCATCCTCAACGAGGCGCCCGCGGGCGCGCGCGGCGTCACCCAGGGAGTGCTGACGATCTTCACCACCACGGGTCAGCTCGTGGGCGCCGCGCTCATCGGCGCGCTCGTCGCCTCGCACGGCGGCCTCACGAACGGCTACGTGCTCGCCTTCGACGTCGTCGGCGCCGTCATGCTGGCGCTCGCCGCGGCCGCGCTCGGGCTCAAGAGCCGCCCGCAGGAGCTCGCCGCCGCGGCCGCGCCGCAGAACGCGCAACCGGCCGTCTGACCCCTCCATCGGCTTGACTTTTCCACATTCCGCCTCTACGTTGCCGCGACTGTCTCCCAACCGCAGGATCGTGGCTTTTCGAGGGGTTCCATGGAGTTGACCGCCGCCGAGGTGTGGTCGCGGATTCTGGGCGAGGCTCGCGCGGCACTTCCGGAGCAGGCATTCCGCACCTGGCTCGCGCCGACCGAGGCCGTCGCCTTCTCTCAAGACACTCTCATCCTCTCCACGGCCAATCCCTTCGCGGCGGACTGGGTGGAGGACAAGTACGCCGACCTGCTCATCGGGATCGGCGAACAGCTCTTCGGCCGTCGGTTCCGGCTCTCGATCCGCTGCGAGAGCCACCAGGGCGAGCTGCCGCTCCCGCTGCGCCTGGAGGCGGTGCCGGCGCCGGTGCCCGAGCGCCCGGCGCCCCCCCCGACCCGAGCCGCGGCGCCCGCCGCCCGCGTGGCGCCGAGCGCCGCCGTCGTGGACTCGCCGCTGAACGACCGCTACACCTTCGACCGCTTCGTCGTCGGGAACAACAGTCAGTTCGCGGCCGCGACCGCCCACGCGGTGGCCGAGGCGCCGGCGCGCATGTACAACCCGCTCTTCCTCTACGGCGGCGTCGGGCTCGGCAAGACGCACCTGATGCACGCCATCGGGCACGCCGTGCTGGAGCGCGACCCCGCCAAGCGCGTCCTCTACATCTCCTCCGAGCGCTTCACCAACGAGATGGTCAGCGCCATCCAGGAGGGGACGATGGCGGAGTTCCGCCGCCTCTACCGGCAGATCGACCTCCTCCTCGTGGACGACGTGCAGTTCCTGGAGGGCAAGGAGCGCACGCAGGAGGAGTTCTTCCACACCTTCAACGCGCTCCACGACGCGCAGCGGCAGATCGTGCTCACCAGCGACCGGCCGCCGAAGGAGATCGGGCTCGAGGACCGGCTCGTCTCGCGCTTCGAGTGGGGCATGGTGGCGGACATCAAGCCACCCGACTTCGAGACCCGCGTCGCGATCCTGCGCAAGCGCGTGGAGGAGGACGGCCTCGAGATCTCGGGGATGGAGGAGGTGCTCGACTACATCGCCCGCCACTGCACCAGCTCGGTGCGCGAGATCGAGGGCGCGGTCATCAAGCTCCTCGCCTTCTCCTCGCTCACCCGGCGCGAGATCACGCTCGAGCTGGCGAGCGAGGTGCTCGGCGGCGTCCTTCGCGCCGGCGCGGCCGAGAACGGCTCCGCCTCCAGCCCGGACCAGATCCGCCGCAAGGTGGCGAAGGCGTGGGGCGTCTCCCCCGAGGCGCTCCAGTCCAAGCGGCGCACCAAGGACCTCACCGTCCCGCGCCAGGTCGCGATGTACCTCATCAAGGACCTCTTCGACCTGCCGCTGGTGGAGATCGGCAAGCTCTTCGGCGGCCGCGACCACTCCACCGTGATCCACTCGATCTCGAAGGTGGAGGAGGAGATGGCGAGGGACGAGGGGTTCCGGAGGAGAGTGGAGGAGCTGAGGGGATGAGCTATCAGCTATCGGCTATCGGGTACCGCTTGACTGATGGCTGACAGCCCATAGCCAGCAGGTCAGAGTGCGCCCGTGGAAAGTCCCTGTGGGAAGATTGTGGAGACCGTGTGCAGTTCCGCGGGGCGTGGGAAGGGTGGTGCGCGGGTGGAGAACGACCGTGCTTTCCACCGCGCTTTCCACCGGGTGGGGAGAGGGGCCAGGTGCGGTGAGGGAAAGGGACTTAGCGCACCGTTCCGGGGCGGCGTCCACACTTCCACACCCTCTACTACTGGTTCTATTCTATTGAAATCAGGTAAGCAGGAAGGGCTTCTCGTGGAGAAGCCAGACGACCGACACGTCCGAACCCGAGACCGGATTCCGGAGACCCAATGAAATTCACGATCACGCGTGAGAAGCTGCAGGAGGGCCTGGCGGCCGTCGCGGGGAGCATCCCCACGCGGACGACGCTCCCGGTGCTGTCGAACCTGCTCCTGGAGACCGAGGACGACGCCGTCCGGCTGAGCGGGACGGACCTGGACACCGCGGTCTCCGTCCGGGTGCCGGCGGAGGTGGAGGAGGGCGGCGCGATCACGGCACCCGCGCGGAAGCTGCAGGAGATCGCGCGGGAGCTTCCGCCCGCGCCGGCGTCGATCGCCACGCAGGGCGACGCGATCGTGCTGACGGGCGGGCGCTCGCGCTTCCGGCTGAACGGCCTGCCGAGGGACGAGTTCCCCACCTTCCCCGCCGTCTCGTTCGAGGAGGCGTGGCAACTCACGGGGAAGGAGCTGAACCAGCTCATCACCCACGTCTCCTTCGCCGTCTCGACCGAGGAGACGCGCCCCATCCTGAACGGGGTGCTCTGGGAGCTGCGGGAGAACGAGATGCGGATGGTGGCGACGAACGGCCATCGGCTCGCGAAGATGACGCTGCCGCGCGAGGGGGGCGGCGGCACGGGCGACCTGATCGTCCACCCGCGGGCGCTCGCCCAGGTGCAGAAGCTCTTCTCGCCGGAGGACCAGGTGGAGGTGGGCCGCTCGGAGAACCACCTCGGCTTCCGGGGTGAGGGGGTGCAGATCTACACGCGGCTGATCGAGGGTCCCTACCCGAACTACGAGCAGGTCATCCCGAAGGACAACGACAAGTCGATGATCGCCGACAAGGCCGCGCTGAACGCGGCGATCCGGCGCATGGCGATCGTCGCCTCGGACCAGACGCACCGCATCCGCCTCTCGCTCGGCGGGCCGGTCCTCAAGTTCTCCGTGCAGACTCCCGACCTCGGCGAGGCCTCCGAGGAGCTGCCGGTCGAGTACGAGGGCGAGCCGCTGGAGATCGGCTTCAACGCCAACTACCTCCTCGAGCTGCTGCGCTACATGCCCAGCGACGAGGTGAAGATGAGCTTCAAGGCGCCCGAGCGCGCCGCGACGATGCAGCCCGTGGGCAACGAGGACACGCCCGACTTCGTCTGCCTGGTGATGCCGCTGCGGCTGCTGGACTGAGCGGCCGCGCGGTCCCGCCGGACCCCCGGCGGGACCGCCCCCGGGCGCCGGATACGGTTCTCGCCCGGCTCGGAGCGACCGTCACCCACGAGCCCCGCTCACCGGCCCCGCTTCGTCGTGATCAGGATCACCCCGTTCCCCCCGTGGACGCCGTAGACCGCCGCCGTCCCGTCCTTGATCACATCGATCCGCTCCACGTCCTCGGGAGGGATCTCGTCGAGAATGCTCAGCAGGCGCTGCGACGGCACCTGCATCCCGTCGACCACCACCAGCGGCTCGCCGAGCACTCCCTCCCGGTGCGCCCCGCGGATCCGCACCGAGTAGTCCCCGTCCGGCCGTCGCACCATCGCCACCCCGGGCACCCGCGCCTCCAGGATCTCGGCGAGACTCCACGCGTGCGCGTTCCGGAGCTCCGAGGCAGGGACCGACGCCACCGATCCCGTGATCTCCGCCCGGCTCTGCGTGCCGTAGCCGATCGAGACCAGGTCGGACACCGGCCCGTCCTCCGCGCCCGGGCCCATCACCGGAGCGCACCCCGCCAGGACGACGAGCAGCGGAGCGCCGGACCAGAGCGCCCGCCGCACCGCCCCCGCCCGCTGCATGCCCATCTCCACCTCCCCGTCGAGTGAGTGAGCCGCCCCGGTGTATGCCGCGGCGTAAGCTTTTGCAGAGCAACATAGTGGCACGAACCGGACCGGGCCGACCCTCGCGACCGCACCCAGTTCCGCGCCCTCCCGCCCACCGTTCGGCGCGCCCGTGCGGCGGCGGCGGGGGCACGGATGCGCCTTGACGGCCCGACGGCGCACGCGTAGCTTACCAGGCAAGTCATCAAATCTGTTTCTCCGTCCCCGCGGGGGCGACCGTCCCACGATCTCCACACCCCGATGCCGTGGCGGGCCGCTGGCCGGCTGCCGCGCTGCGACCTCCCGGCCGTGGTGGAAGCGAGTAGAAGAATGGCTGCGAATCCTTTCGACCTGAGCGGTAGAGTCGCCGTCGTGACCGGCGGGTGCGGCGTGATCGGCGGCACGGTGGCGACCGGGCTGGCGGCGGCGGGCGCGCGGGTGGTGGTCCTGGACCGGAGGCGGGAGGCCGCGGAGGCGAAGGCGGCGGAGCTGCGGGAGAGCGGTGCGGACGCGGTGGCCTACGCGGCCGACGTGCTGGACGAGGCGCAGCTGCGGGAGGTGCGTGACGAGATCGTGCGGTCGATGGGCGGCGTGGAGATCCTCTTCAACGCGGCGGGCGGGAACGTGGCGCGGGCGCGCAACGACAACAGCAGCATCTTCGAGGTGCCGATGGAGGCGTTCGACGAGGTGCTGCGGCTGAACCTGCACGGCTCGGTGGTGCCGGCGCTGATCTTCGCCGAGGCGATGGCGAAGGCGGGGAAGGGGAGCATCGTCAACATCTCGTCGATGGCGGCGATGCGGGCGATGAGCGGGGTGCTGGGCTACTCGGTGGCCAAAGCGGGGATGGACATCTTCACGAAGTGGCTCGCGAACGAGATGGCGCGCAAGCACGGCGACGGCGTCCGCGTGAACGCCATCGCGCCGGGCTTCTTCATCGGCGAGCAGAACCGGGCGGTTCTGATCAACCCCGACGGCAGCTACACGGAGCGCGCCCGCACGGTCGTCAGTCACACGCCGATGGGCCGCTTCGGCCGTCCGGAGGAGCTGCTCGGCGCGGTGCAGTGGCTGTGCAGCGATGCCGCGTCGTTCGTCACGGGGGTCGTGATCCCGGTGGACGGCGGGTTCAGCATCTTCAGCGGCGTCTAGACCGGGCTGGCGTAACCCGTAAGAATGGTTCAACCATGAAGATCACCGATATCAGGGCCACGCCCGTCACGGTGCCGCTGGAGGCGCCGCTGCGGCACGCGAACGGCTGCCACTGGGGGCGCTTCGTGCGCACGATCGTGGAGGTGGAGACGGACGAGGGGCTCGTCGGTCTGGGGGAGATGGGTGGCGGTGGGGAGAGCGCGGTCGCGGCCTTCCAGGGCCTCAAGCCGTACCTCGTCGGTCGGGATCCCGCGCGGCTGGAGGAGATGCGTTTCCTGATCGCGAACCCGACGGCGTCGCTCTACAACAACCGCACGCAGATCCTGGCCGCGCTCGAGTTCGCCTGCCTCGACCTGCTGGGCCAGAAGTGGGGCGTGCCGGTGCACGACATCCTGGGCGGGAAGCTGCGCGACCGGGTGCCGTTCGCCTCGTACCTCTTCTTCCGCTACCCGAACCCGCGCGACGGGAGCGGGGAAGTGCGGGCGGTCGAGCAGCTCGTGGCCGAGGCGCTCGCCCTCAAGGAGCGCTACGGCTTCACCTCGCACAAGCTCAAGGGCGGCGTCTTCGACCCCGAGTACGAGCTGGCCTGCTACCGGGCGCTCGCCGAGGCCATGCCCGACGACCGCTTCCGCTTCGACCCCAACGGCGTCTGGTCCGCCGAACAGGGGATGTGGTTCGGCCAGCAGATCGAGGGCATCCGCAACGACTACCTCGAGGACCCGGTCTTCGGCCTCAACGGGATGCGCCGCGTGCGCGAGAAGGTGCGCATGCCGCTGGCGACGAACACGGTCGTGGTGAACTTCGAGCAGCTCGCGACCAACGTGCTCGACACCGCGGTCGACGTGATCCTGCTGGACACCACCTTCTGGGGCGGAATCCGGCCGTGCGTGAAGGCGGCCGCGATCTGCGACACCTTCCAGCTCGGCGTCGCGGTGCACTCCTCGGGCGAGCTCGGCATCCAGCTCGCGACGATGCTCCACCTCGGCGCCGTCGTCCCGAACCTGACCTTCGCCGCCGACGCGCACTACCACCACCTCGCCGACGATGTCGTCGAGGGCGGGAAGCTGCGCTACCAGGGCGGCTCGATCGCGGTACCGGAGGGCCCCGGTCTCGGTGTCCGCCTGGACCGCGACAAGCTCGCGGAGTACCACGAGCTCTTCCTGCGCCTCGGCGGGTACCCTTACGACCAGGACCCGCTCCGGCCCGGCTGGACGCCGCTCGTCCCCAACGGCGAATGGGCCGATCCCCTCGACGAGCGCGTCCCCGCCATTCCAGTCTGAGAAGGAACACGATACCGCCGGGAGAGTACGGATACTCCCCGGCGGTACCGGTTTCATCGGGGGTTGGCCGAGCCCCGGCGGATCCCGGGTTTTCGCGCCGGCCCTCACCCGGCGCGCCGAGACGCGCCACCCTCGCCCGCAAGAGGGCGAGGGGAATGACGGCAGCTCCGGAAGCTTCCCGTCGGGATTGTGCACGATCCTCCTTCCCCGGCTCCCCACATGACCCGTCGACTTCGTCCGCGGCCGCTCCTGCTGCTCCTGGCGCTCCTCGCGTGCGCCACCTCCGCGCTGCACGCGGAGGACGGCTACGACCTCTGGCTGCGCTACACGCGGGTGGACGATCCCGCGCTGCTGCAGAGCTACCGCGCGGCGATCTCGCAGCTCGTCGTCGAGGGCGACTCGCCCACGCTCCGGGCGGCGCGCCGCGAGCTGGTGACGGGGCTGAAGGGACTGCTGGGTGAGGAGGTTCCACCGACCGGCGCGCCCAAGCGAGACGGCGCGCTGATCCTGGGCACGCCCGCGGGCTCGCCGCTGATCGCCTCGCTGCCGCTCGCCGCCGACCTGAAGCAGGTGGGTGACGAGGGCTACGTCATCCGCAGCGTGAAGGTGGCGGGGCGCCAGGCCACGGTGATCGCGGCCAATCGCGACATCGGCGTGCTCTACGGCACCTTCGACCTCCTGCGGCGCATGCAGACGCACCGGCCGGTGGGCGACCTCGCCGTGACCAGCGCGCCGAAGATCGAGTACCGGATCCTCGACCACTGGGACAACCTCGACGGCTCGGTCGAGCGCGGCTATGCCGGCGGCTCCCTCTGGGAGTGGCAGAGGCTCCCCGAGTACGTCCCGCCGCGGGTGCGCGACTACGCGCGCGCCAACGCCTCGATCGGCATCAACGGGGCGGTGCTCAACAACGTCAACGCCGACGCGACGATCCTGACGCCGACCTATCTGGAGAAGGTGGCGGCGATCGCGGACACGCTGCGGCCCTACGGCATCCGCGTCTTCCTCTCGGCGCGCTTCAGCGCGCCGATGGAGATCGGCGGCCTCAAGACCGCCGACCCGCTCGACCCCGCGGTGCGCGCCTGGTGGAAGCAGAAGGCGGACGAGATCTACCGCTACGTTCCCGACTTCGGCGGCTTCCTGGTGAAGGCCAACTCCGAGGGTCAGCCGGGCCCCGGCGACTACGGCCGCACCCACGCCGACGGCGCCAACATGCTCGCCGACGCCGTCGGTCCCCACGGCGGGATCGTGATGTGGCGCGCCTTCGTGTACAGCCACGAGGTCCCCACCGACCGCGTCAAGCAGGCGTACGACGAGTTCAAGCCGCTCGACGGGAAGTTCCGCGACAACGTCCTCGTGCAGGTGAAGAACGGCCCGCTGGACTTCCAGCCTCGCGAGCCCTTCTCGCCCCTCTTCGGCGCCATGCCGGAGACGCCGCTGATGATGGAGTTCCAGATCACCCAGGAATACCTCGGCCAGGGCACCGACCTCGTCTTCCTGGCGCCGATGTGGACGGAGACGCTCGAGTCCGACACCTACGCGCACGGGAAGGGCTCCACCGTCGCCCGCGTGATCGACGGCTCCCTCGAGGGCCACTCGCTCACCGGCATCGCCGGCGTCTCCAACATCGGAAACGATCGCAACTGGACCGGGCAGCTCTTCGGTCAGGCCAACTGGTACGCCTATGGCCGCCTCGCCTGGGACCACGAGCTCTCCTCGGCGCAGATCGCCGACGAGTGGATCCGCATGACCTTCGGCAACGACCCGGGCGTCGTCGGCCCGGTGAAGCGGATCATGCTCGCCTCGCGCGAGGCGGCGGTGAACTACATGACGCCGCTCGGCCTCGCCCACATCATGGCGACCCAGCACCACTACGGGCCCGGCGCGTGGGTGACCCTCTCCCGACCCGACTGGTCGCCCACGTACTACCACAAGGCCGACACCCTCGGCGTCGGCTTCGACCGCACGGCGACCGGCAGCGACGCCGTCGCCCAGTACTTCCCGCCGCTGCGCGAGCGCTTCGCCAGTCGCGACTCCGTGCCGGAGAAATACCTCCTCTGGTTCCACCACGTCGGCTGGAAGGAGCACCTGCGCTCGGGCCGCACCCTCTGGGACGAGCTCGTCCGCCACTACGACATGGGCGTGGACACCGTCCAGTGGATGCAGAAGACCTGGAACTCGCTGCAGGGCAGGATCGACGAGCCGCGCTTCCGGGAGGTGCAGGCGATGCTCCGGCGCCAGCTCACGAACGCGCGCTGGTGGCGCGACGCCACGCTGCTCTACTTCCAGCAGTTCTCGCGCATGCCCTTCCCGCCCGGGCAGCCGAAGCCGGCGCACACGCTGGAGTATTACGAGCACTACGACCTGCAGTCTCCGCCTCCGGGGCAGTGAGGACGGCAGGATTCGGGGGGCGGGGGGTGGGACCCGGGGAAGAACGGGTGAAGGCGCAATCGCCCGCCCGTCTCCTTCCGCGACCCCCGGACGGCCACCCGGCGCGGCCGCGAACTCCAGGCCGCCGCTGCGGCGCGCGCGCCCCTCACGGGAGCCTTGACGGCCACGCGGGGCCGGACTAGGTTGGACGCAAAGTCACTGTATGACTAAGTGACCGACTCAACCTACACCACGGTCCCACTCGACACAGACGCTTGCCGGCTCACGGTCGCGGCCCTTTGCCGGCCGAAAATGAAACCGGTTCCAGACGCGACCGGCGGCGAGCGCTTCCATAGACCGTCAATCAGCTCCTGAAGTTCATTGCCGAGCCAGCGCGCTCGGCAACAGTCCCGCCCTCCTTCCAGACGGCTCCGTGGCCGGGATCCGGGGCGGTGCTCCCACCCACTCCACTCAGGAGGACCGAAGATGAGGCGTGTTCCTGTACGAGCGTGGCTCCTGACCGCCCTCGTGGCGGGAGCGTTCGCCAGCCCGGGCGGGCTGGCGGCGCAGCAGGGTGCGCGGGTCTCGGGGACGGTGACCGATGTCACGGGTCAACTGCTCCCGGGCGCCAGCGTCGTGGTCGATGGAACGAGCCAGGGCGCGGTGACGGGCCAGAACGGCCGCTACGTCATCGACGGGGTCGCCCCGGGGCAGCACACGCTCCGGGCGAGCCTGGTCGGCTACGGCGAGGCGACGCAGGTGGTCACGGTGACGGCCGGCCAGAGCGCGACGGCCGACTTCCAGCTGAGCCAGAAGGCGGTGATGCTGGAGGGGATCGTGGCGGTGGGTTACGGCACGCAGTCGCGGCAGACGGTGACGGGTGCGGTGGCCTCGGTGAACTCCGAGCAGCTGCAGAAGATCCCGACGTCGAACGCGGTCAAGGCGATGCAGGACCGCGTTCCGGGGGTGGACATCACGAACGCGGGCAACAAGCCCGGCGACGGCGTGAGCATCCGGATCCGCGGCGTGCGCTCGATCAGCGGCAACAACGAGCCGCTCTACGTGGTGGACGGGGTGCCGATCTCGGGCGGGATCGGGGACTTCAACCCGGCGGACATCGTCTCGATCGAGATCCTCAAGGACGCCGCGTCGACGGCGATCTACGGCAGCCGCGGCGCGAACGGCGTGGTGCTGGTGACGACGAAGGGAGCGAGCACGCGCAACGTGGCGCCACAGTTCACCGCGAGCGTGAGCTACGGCGCCCAGAGTCCGTACGGGCTGCCCCAGCTGATGAACAACGACCAGTACGTCGCGATGCTGCAGGCGGCGGCTGCCTACGCGGGGGTCAGCACGGACCCGCAGAACCTGTTGAACGACGCGCAGTACCAGGCCTACCAGGCCGGGCAGCACACCGACTGGCAGGACCTGATCAAGCGCACGGGCCAGCAGAAGAACTTCCAGCTGGGCATGAACGGCTCCTCGGGCAACACCCGCTACAACATCTCGGGCAACTACTTCGACCAGACGGGGACGGCGGTCGGCCTGGACTACAGCCGCGCGACGGGGACCGCCTCGATCGAGCACACGCTGGGGCGGCTGCAGCTGGGCGTCACCGGCGTCTTCACGCACTCGCTGCAGACGGTCAACGGCGGCGACGGGCTGTGGGGCGCCGCGCGGCAGCAGACGGGCTTCGGTAGCCCCTTCGCCGCGGATGGCACGCTCATCACCAACCCGGACGGCGATCCGCTCGCGTACAACCCGCTGAAGCTGGTCGAGGGCCGGGTGAGCCAGAACCGGCGTGACCGCCTCTTCGCCTCGGCGTTCGCGAACTTCCACCTCCTCGACGGCGTCGACTACCGGCTGAACTTCGGGCCGGACTTCACGCAGGCGTCCGCGGGCAACTTCACCGGCGCGGACGTCCAGTTCGGCGGTGCGTCCTACCGCACGGCGTCGTACGACCAGAACACGAACTTCCACTACACGCTGGACAACCTGCTGCAGCTCAAGCGCGACCTCGGTACGGCCAACCACCTGGAGGGAACGCTGCTCTACAGCATCGAGCACTCGCGGTTCACCTTCGGGAACACGAGCGCGAACCACATCCCCTACGACGAGGCGCTGTACTACGCGATCGGCCAGGGTGACCAGTTCCTGGCCAACTCGGGGCTCGCCGAGACGGCGCTCGAGTCGTACATGGGCCGCCTCGTGTACACCTACCTGGGGCGCTACACGATCATGGGCGCGGTACGCCGCGACGGCGCGAGCCAGCTGGCGCCCGGGCACAAGTGGACGACCTTCCCGACCGTCGGCGTCGCCTGGCAGGCCGGCGACGAGCCCTTCCTGCAGAACGTCGGCTGGCTGAGCTCCCTGAAGCTGCGCGCCAGCTGGGGCAAGACCGGCAACGCGGCGATCAGCGCCTACCAGACGCAGGGTGCGCTCGCGAACGGGAAGATCAACTTCGGCAGCACGACCGCCAACGCCTACTACCCCAACTCGGGCAACCCGGCGAACCCGGACCTGGGCTGGGAGCAGACCGCCAAGCTGGACGCGGGCGTCGAGTTCGGCCTGCTGACGAACCGGATCACCGGCACCGTGGACGTCTACCGGGAGAACACGACCGACCTGCTGTTGACGCGCAGCCTGCCGGGTACCTCCGGCTACACCTCCGCGCTGCAGAACATCGGCTCGACGCGGAACTCGGGCGTCGAGGCGCAGATCTCCAGCATCAACCTGGAGGACTGGCACGGGCTGGGGTGGACGATGGACGTCAGCTGGGCGCACAACAAGAACGAGATCACCGGGCTCGCGGCCTACTCGGACCCGACGGCGTGCCCGGCGGCGGCCCCGCGCTGCGACGCGAACAACGGCTGGTTCGTCGGCTACCCCATCAACACCGGCGGCCAGACCGACCCGTTGAACTCCAACGGCGCCTTCGTGGGCGACCCGCAGCGGCGCGTGTGGTACGACTACAAGCAGATCGGCGTCTGGCAGCTCGGGCAGGAAGAGGAGGCCGCGAAGTACGGCGCCAAGCCCGGGCAGATCCGGGTCCTCGACCTCAACGGCGACGGCGTCATCAACGCCGCCGACAAGGTCCTGCAGGGCAGCACCTACCCGAAGTGGACGGGCAGCATCAACAACCACTTCAATTACGGCAACTTCGACCTCTCGGTCCTCGCGAGCGTCCGCTGGGGCTACACGATCTGGAACACGTTCCTGCCCTCGCTCTACGGCCGCTTCGGCCAGATGGTATCGGACTACTGGACGCCCGACAACCCGGACAACGTGAACCCGTCGCCGAACCTGAACGGCAACCCGATCGCCTACGGCCCCTCGCGCGGGTACATCAGCGGCTCGAACTGGCGCATCCGCAACATCCAGCTCGGCTACACCATGCCGGCGCGCCTGGCGGGCAGCTTCGGGGCGACCTCGGCGCGGATCTACGCCACCGCGACCGATCCGTACGTCCACTACAAGTACGACTACTTCGATCCGGAGGCCAGTTACATCGGCGGCTCGCCCCTGTACCGGACGCTCCTGATCGGCGCCGACGTCACCTTCTAGAGCCGAACACCTCGAAAGGGACTGAGATCAATGAAACGGTTTCTCACCGCTGGCTTGGCCCTGGTTCTCGCCGTCGGCGCCGCCTCGTGCGTCGATCTGAACGAGAAGCTGGTGTCCAGCCTCGGCGCCAGCTACGCCGAGACCCAGCAGGGCCTGACGGACCTGACCAACGGCATCTACGCCGCGGTCAAGGGCTACAACTACGGCGACACGTGGTACGCCATGCAGCAGATGGGCGTCGACACCTGGACGGCCGCCGACCAGGTGGCGGCGGGCGGTGCCCAGCCGTGGGTCTATCTGGACAACTACAACGCGCAGTACAACAGCCTGTCATCGTTCCTCAACCCGCAGTGGCAGGGCGCCTACACGATCATCGCCCGCGCCAACGTGGTGCTGGACAACGGCCAGAACACGCCGGTCGGCGGCAGCCTGACGCAGGCGATCAAGGACTCGCGCCTCGGCGAAGCGCACTTCCTGCGCGCCTGGGCTTACTTCCAGCTCATCCAGCAGTACGGCTGCGGTGAGGGCCCCGATTGCGGGGTGACGGTGAACCTGCACAGCGGGCAGGTCTCGACCGAGGCGGTGCGCGCGAGCGAGGACAGCGTCTACAAGGTGATCATCAGCGACCTGAACGACGCGATCTCGCTGCTCCCGGTGACGCAGCAGGACGTCGGGCGGGCCACGAAGGGCGCCGCGCAGCACATGCTCGCGAAGGTGTACCTGACCCGCGCGTACCGGCCCTGGAACACCGCCAACAAGCAGTCGGACTTCCAGCAGGCGCTCGACCTGGCGAACGCGGTGATCAACTCGGGCACCTACTCGCTGGTGCCCGTCTACGCGGACCTGTGGTGCGGCACGCACGGGTCCACCAAGCCCGCGGACCCGGGCCGGCAGGGCTTCTGCGACGTGACCAGCGACTACAACGAGAACAACAGCGAAGTCATCTGGTCCGTCCAGTACTCGTACGACCCGGTGCAGTACTCCAACACCGCGACGAACTACAACCACGTCGTCTTCCTGAGCCAGTACGACGGGGGAGCCGGCGGCTTCGCGGCGGGAATCACGCGCGACCTGGACAACGGGCGGCCCTTCCGCCGCATCCGCCCGACGCCGTTCGCGATCCACCTCTTCCAGGAGACGCGCTGCGGCGACAAGCCGTGCGGTCCGGGCGTCGACGTGGTCGACACGCGCTTCGACGGCAGCTACCAGACGGTGTGGTTCGCGAACAGCGACGCCAGCAACCCGGCCGGAGAGTGCCCGAAGTGCACCAGCGGCGCCGAGATGCACGGGAGCATGCAGCCGGGCAGCCAGGTGGGGGCCGCGCCGGGCTCCGACACCGCGCTCGTCTACCTGATGTACCAGGTGCCCGATTCCTACCGGATGTCGAAGGCCTACCGCATCGGCACGCCGTGCACGACGGCCCCGGGCGAGGACTGCGGCCTGGACAACGACGCCAAGGGGATGTTCGGCTGGGCCCACTACCCGTCGTTGAAGAAGTACCAGGACAACGGGCGCACCGGCTACAACGACCTGAACGGCGGCAAGGACCGCATCGTCTACCGGCTGGGCGGGACCTACCTGATCGCGGCCGAGGCGGCGGTCGGGCTGAACAAGCTCGACGAGGCCGCCGGGTACATCAACGTGCTGCGGAACCGGGCGGCGTGCGATCCCGACGAGGCGCGCGGGCCGAAGCTCTGCACCACCAACCACAAGAACGACCCGGCCTTCATGGTGTCGGCCGCGGACATGACGCTCGACTTCATCATGGACGAGCGCGAGCGCGAGATGTCGGGCGAGATGACGCGCTGGAACGACCTTCGCCGGCCGGGCGCGGACTACTTCGTGACCCGGGTCTCGGCCGGGAATCCGTACGCCCGTCCGAACATCACGGCCAAGGACTCCTACCGGCCCATCCCCGCCCAGCAGATCCAGGGCGTGACGGGACCGGCGCCGTACCCGCAGAACCCGGGCTGGTGACCCGGCTCACCGGGGGTGCGCTCGTGCCCCCGGTGAGCTTCGCCCGGGAGCCTGATCGTCAGGCTCCCGGGCGGAGACCGCCCCCGACTCGATCCGGTGCACGCCATTACGAATCGGCCCGTCCCACCTCCGGATCTCCACCCTGGCCCGAGACGTCGTGACCGCAGCCAACCGAAGCGCGCTCGCAGCATTCCTGTCGCTCGTCCTCCTCGGCGGCTGCGCGCCGCACCGCGGCTCCGCCCCCCGCGTCGCGCCCGAGACCTGGGTAGCCGACAACGGGAACGGCACCTATTCGAACCCGCTCTTCTACGACGAGTTCTCCGACCCCGACCTGATCCGCGTCGGCGACGACTTCTATCTCACCGGCACCACGATGCACTCGATGCCGGGGCTGCCCGTGCTGCACTCGACGGACCTCGTCAACTGGACGCTCGAGAGCTACGCGCTCGATCGGCTGGACCTGGGCCCCGAGTACCGCCTCGAGGACGGCAAGGAAGCGTACGGCGAGGGAATCTGGGCGCCGTCGTTCCGCTACCACGACGGCACGTTCTACATCTTCTCGAACGTGAACCGCCACACCACTCAGCTCTTCCGGGCGCACAGCCCCAGGGGGCCGTGGACGCGCACCCCCATGAAGCGCTCCTTCCACGACCTCTCCGTGCTCTTCGACGACGACGGGAAGGTCTACGTAATCTGGGGCTACCAGGACATCCACTTCGCCCAGCTCGACAGCACGCTGCTGGACGTCGTCCCCGGGAGCGAGCGCATCATCATCCACAAGGGCGCCGGGATGGGTGAGGGCTCCCACTTCTACAAGATCGACGGCAAGTACTACATCACCAGCGCCTGGTACGCCGGGCGCATGCGCCTGGCCGCCGCGCGGGCGGACCGGCCGGAGGGCCCCTACGAGGTGAACCGGGCCATCAGCGAGGACGAGGACTTCGGGGTGGTGAAAGGCTACCGCCTGCGCTCCAACCAGGCGCCGCCCTTCCAGATCTCTCCGCCGGACACGGCCGCGCGCGGCCAGATCTCGATGCACCAGGGCGGGATCGTCGAGACGCCCACCGGCGAGTGGTGGGGCTTCTCCATGATGGACTACAACTCCGTGGGGCGCCTCACCGCGCTCTCGCCGGTGACCTGGAAGGACGGCTGGCCCTACTTCGGGCTCCCGGGCAACCTCGGGCGCACCCCGCGCATCTGGGTGAAGCCGAACACGGGCGCCACCTCGCCGCCGACCGCGCCCTACGTGCGCGACGACGACTTCTCCGGGCCCGCGCTGGCCAACGTCTGGCAGTGGAACCACGTGCCCGTCGACAGCCTGTGGTCGCTCTCCGAGCGGCCCGGCTTCCTGCGCCTGCACTCCCTGCCCGCCTCCGACCTCTGGTGGGCGCGCAACACGCTGACGCAGCGCGCCGTCGGCCCGCGCTCGAGCCCGACGACGGTGCTCGAGACCGCGGGCATGCAGCCCGGCGACGTGGCGGGGCTCGCCCTCTTCGACTGGCCCTACGCCTGGATCGGCGTGCGGCGCGATTCGGCCGGCCCGGCACTGGAGCAGTACGACCGGACGACGGACCGGACGGTCCGCATTCCCCTCACCACCACCCGCGTCTGGCTGCGCGCGGACTGCGACTTCCTCACGGAGAAGGCGCACTTCAGCTACAGCACGGACGGGAAGCGCTTCCGGCCGCTCGGCCCCGAGTTCACGATGGTCTTCCAGCTGAAGACCTTCCAGGGCGTGCGCTACTCCCTCTTCAGCTACAACCTGCTCGGCGCGCCCGGCGGCTACGCCGACTTCGACGCGTTCACCGTCGACGAGCCGGACCCGCGGGGCCTGACGAAGCCCATCCCCTACGGCGGGACGATCACGCTCGTGAGCGCGGTCGACAGCACGCGGGTGGTGCTCGAGGGCGAGCGGCTCGCCGCCGTGGCGAACTCCGACGCCGGGCGCCGGGGAGAGGACGCGGCACGCCTCCAGGTGGTCGATCGCGGCCTCGGGCGGGTGGCGCTACGCTCGCCCGCCGGCTTCCTCTCGGTCGACACGGCCGGCGGGGCGAGCCGCGTCGTCCTGCGCGGCGGCGCGCCCGGCGAGGCGGAGACCTTTCAGTGGATCGAGACGCCGTACGGCGACCTGACGCTGCTCTCGCTGGCCACGCACCGCTACCTGCGCGTCGACCGGGAGAACGGCACCATCACGGCCGATCACCCCGGCCCCGAGCCCGGCCGCCGCGACGGCTCGCAGTTCGTGTGGTCGGGCCATGCCCGGCACGCCGAGTAGCGCCGTGCCACGCGCGAGTCAGACGATGCCCTTCAGAGACCCCGACCGCTCGATGCGCATGAACAGGATTCACCGCGGCGCGATCGTCGTGCTCTGCCTTGCGCCTCTCGCCTCCGCGCCGCGCATCGCGGTCGCCCAGGCCGTTCCCCTCTACCGCGACGCCCGAGCGCCGGTCGACGCGCGCGTCTCCGACCTGCTCGCCCGCATGACTCTGGAGGAGAAGGTCGCGCAGCTCGAGGCGATCTCGCTCGGCCGGGACCTGGACTCGCTCGAGGCCGGCGGGCGCCCCGATCGATACGGCCCGCCGGGGGCCAGGCTCGGCTTCGGCGCGGTGACCGGTCTGGGCTTCGCCGGCCGGGGCGGCCCCGCGGCCCGGGCGGAGGTGGCGAACCGCGTGCAGCGCTACTTCGTCGAGGAGACGCGCCTGGGGATCCCGGTGCTGATCACGGACGAGGCACTGCACGGGGTCGTCGCGCAGGGTGCCACCAACTACCCGACGCCGCTCGCGCTCGCGAGCACCTTCGACACGGCGCTGGTGCACCGGGTCTTCGGCGAGATCGGCCTGGAGGCGGCGCTGGTGGGGAGCAACCTCGTGCTCTCGCCGGTGCTGGACCTGGCGCAGGACCCCCGCTGGGGCCGCACGGAGGAGACGTACGGCGAGGACCCGTACCTGAACTCGCGCATGGGGGTGGCGGCGATCACCGGCTACCAGGGCGCGACCGCGCCGTTCATCGACCGCCGGCACGTCGCGGCGACGACCAAGCACTTCGCCGGTCACGGCACGCCGGAGGGCGGGCGCAACATCGGCCCCGTGCACATGAGCGAGGTGGAGCTGCGCAACTACCCGCTGCGGCCGTTCGAGGCGGCCGTACGCGAGGCCCACGTGGCCGCCGTGATGCCGGAGTACAACGAGGTGCTGGACGTGCCCGCGCACGCGAACCCCTTCCTGCTCACCACGGTGCTGCGCGACGAGTGGGGCTTCCAGGGGCTCGTCGTCTCCGACTTCTTCGGCGTGCGCTACCTCTTCGACACGCACCGGGTCGCCCGTGATTCCGCCGAGGCCGCCCGGCTCGCGGTGACCGCCGGCGTGGACATCGACATGCCCGAGCTGGCGTCCTACCGGAACCTGGTCTCGCTCGTGCGCCAGGGCCGGCTCGACGAGGCGGTGATCGACCGCTCGGTGCGCCGCGTGCTGCGGATGAAGTTCCTCCTCGGGCTCTTCGACCATCCCTACGTGGACCCGGCCGAGGCGGAGCGCGTGGTGGGGAGCGAGGAGCACCTGGCCACGGCGCGCAGGGTCGCGGGGGAGGGGATGGTGCTGCTCAAGAACGAGGGCGGCACCCTGCCGCTCGACCCCGCGCGGATCCGCACGATCGCGCTGATCGGCCCGCACTCCGACTTCGCCGAGCGCGGCAACTACTCGGGAATGCCGGCCTCGACGGTCACGCCGCTGGAGGCGGTGCGCGAGCGGCTCGGCGGCGGCGCACGGGTGCTGCACGCCGAGGGGGTGCGCCTGCTGCAGACCGGGGGCGGGGCCCGGGCCGGCGCGGTCGCCATCCCGGGCCAGCGCGGCGCCTCGCGCCTGGCGCCGGACAGCACCAACCGGCGGCTGATCGCGGAGGCGGTGGGGGTCGCGAAGCAGGCGGACGTGGTGGTGCTCGCGCTCGGCGCGACGGCGGGAATGATGCGCGAGGCGTGGCCCGGCCGCGAGGGCGACAACGCCGACCTGGATCCGCGCGGCATGCAGAACGAGCTGGTGGACTCGATCCGGGCCACCGGAAAGCCGATGGTGGTGCTGCTCTTCAGCGGCGGTCCGCTCACCTTCACCCACATCGACGGCGTGGCGCCGGCCATCGTCTACTGCTGGTATCTCGGCCAGGAGACCGGTCACGCCGTGGCGGACGTGCTCTTCGGCGACGTCGATCCGTCCGGCCGCCTGCCGCTGAGCATCGCACGCAGCGCCGGCCAGCTGCCCGTCTACTACAACCACAAGCCCAGCGCGCGGCGCCAGGGCTACATCTTCGAGGACTCCTCTCCGCTCTATCCGTTCGGCTACGGCCTGAGCTACACCACCTTCCGCATCGGCAACGTGCGGCTGAGCGCCGATTCCATCGCCGTCGGCGACTCGGTCCAGGTGCTCGCCGACGTCACCAACACCGGCACGCGCGCGGGCACCGCCGTGGTGCAACTCTACATCCGGGAAGACAACACCATTCCGACGCGGCCGGTGAAGGAGCTGAAGGACTTCGCGCGCGTCCCGCTGGCGGCGGGGGAGACGAGATCGGTGAGGATGTCGCTCACTCCACGGAAGCTGGGGCAGTACCTGACGGACGGCACGTTCGCGGTACAGCCGGGCGAGTTCCACGTCATGGTGGGCAGCTCCTCGCGCGACGCGGACCTCTCCACGGTCGAGCTGGAAGTGAGGGCGAGGCCGGGCGCACACCGACGCTGACCTCCCGAACCGCACCTCGCTGGAGATCCATGACGATTCGAAGCGTCGTACTCGCTTCCCTCGCGCTCGTCCTGTTCCAGGCAGGCGCCGTCACCCCGGCAGGCGCCCAGACCGGTTACGCGCTCTGGCTGCGCTACCCACAGGTCTCGGACGCCGGCCGGCTCCGGGAGTACCGGGCGGCCATCACCCGCGTCGTGGTCGACGGCGAGTCGCCGACGCTGAACGCCGCCCGCGAGGAGTTGACGCGCGGCCTGAGCGGCCTGCTGGGGGAGAAGCTGCCCGTCGGCGGAGCCGTGAGCACGGGCACCGTCCTCGTCGGGACGCCGACCGGCTCGCGCCTCGTCGCCGGCCTGCCGCTCGCGGCCGAGCTGAAGGGGTTGGGACCGGAGGGCTATCTGATCCGCTCGGTGGAGAGTAGCGGGCGACGCCTGATCGTGATCGCCGCCAACAGCGACATCGGTGCGCTGTACGGCGCGTTCGCCTTCCTGCGACAGCTCCAGACGCAGCGCCCGATCGCCGACCTCTCCATCGAGAGCGCGCCCAGCTTCGAGCTGCGCATGCTCGACCACTGGGACAACCTGAACGGCACCGTCGAGCGGGGGTTCGCCGGGCGATCGATCTGGAAGTGGGACGAGCTTCCGGACTCGCTCGACCCCCGCTACGTCGATTACGCCCGCGCGAATGCGTCGATCGGCATCAACGGCGCCGCGCTGACCAACGTGAACGCCGACCCCCGCGTTCTGACCCACGAGTACCTGGTCAAGGCGGCCGCGGTCGCCCGGGTCCTCCGGCCGTACGGGATCAAGGTCTTTCTCTCGGCGCGCTTCAGCTCGCCGATCGAGCTCGGCGGCCTGAAGACCGCCGACCCGCTCGACCCGGCCGTGCGCGCCTGGTGGAAGCAGAAGGCCGACGAGGTCTATGCGCTGATCCCGGACTTCGGCGGCTTCCTCATCAAGGCCAACTCCGAGGGGCAGCCGGGGCCCAGGGACTACGGCCGCTCGCACGCCGAGGGCGCGAACGTGATCGCCGACGCCGTCGCGCCGCACGGTGGGGTCGTCATCTGGCGCGCCTTCGTCTACTCCAGTAGCGCCGCCACCGACCGCGTCAAGCAGGCGTACGACGAGTTCAAGCCGCTCGACGGCCAGTTCCGCCCGAACGTCTTCATCCAGGTGAAGAACGGCCCGCTGGACTTCCAGCCGCGCGAGCCGTTCTCGCCGCTCTTCGGCGTGATGCCGAAGACGCCGCTGATGATGGAGTTCCAGATCACCAAGGAGTATCTGGGCCAGTACTCGAGCCTGGTCTTCCTGGGGCCGATGTGGACGGAGGCGCTCGACGCCGACACCTACGCGCGCGGGAAGGGTTCCACCGTCGCGAAGATGCTGGACGGCACGCTCACCCACTACCCGCACACCGGTATCGCAGGCGTCGCCAACATCGGCGACGACCCGAACTGGTCCGGCTCCGACTTCAACCAGGCGAACTGGTACGCCTTCGGTCGCCTCGCGTGGGACCACGACCTCAGCGCCGCCCAGATCGCGGACGAGTGGATCCGCATGACCTTCACCAACGACCCGTCGTTCGTGCGGCCGGTGAAGGCGATGATGCTCGACTCGCGCGAGGCGGCGGTGAACTACATGACGCCCCTCGGCCTGGCGCACCAGATGAACGGCCGCGGTCACTACGGCCCCGGCCCCTGGCAGGCCTTCGGCTCGCACCCCGAGTGGACGCCGCCCTACTACTCTCACGCGGACAGCACGGGGATCGGCTTCGACCGCACGGCGAGCGGCAGCGACGCCGTCGCCCAGTACTTCCCGCCGCTGCGCGAGCGCTTCGCGAGTCGCGACTCCGTGCCCGAGAAGTACCTCCTCTGGTTCCACCACGTCGGCTGGAGCGACACGCTGCGCTCGGGCCGCACGCTCTGGGACGAGCTCGTACGCCACTACGACATGGGCGTGGACACGGTGAGGGCGAACCTGCGGACCTGGAACTCGCTCGAAGGCAAGATCGACGAGCCGCGCTTCCGGGAGGCGCGGATCAACCTCGAGAAGGAAGTGCGGGAAGCTCAATGGTGGCGGGATTCCTCGCTCCTCTACTGGCAGACCTTCTCCAAGCTTCCCATTCCCGACGGCGACGAGCAGCCGGCGCACTCGCTCGAGTTCTACAAGAGCCTGAGGTGCCCGGTCGACATGGTCCACTCGTACTGCCCGCCCATCACGGGCTCCCCTCCGAGCTGGACCCCGTCACCGCGGGAGGATGCTCCGGTACAGGGGCGTGCGCCCGGCGCGCGCTCCGCTCACTGACGCGGATGTGCGAGGGCGGATCACCGCCCCGCTCCGCTGGCCGTGCGGCCCACACCAACGAGGAGACACGCTGATGACGCTCCGGAGTGCAGTCCCCGTGCTTGCCCTGGTGATTCCCCTGGCCCTCGTGACCGCCCGACCGAGCGGGGCACAGGTCCAGACCAACGTTCCGCCCGTCGTCCCCGGCGCGAAGCCGGTGACGGTGGAGCACATCAAGGTCCACGGCGCCTCCCTGGAGGGGAACCTGGAGGGCGACGCGGTCGACCGCGACGTCATCGTCTTCCTGCCGCCCAGCTATCAGAGCGATCGGACGCGCCGCTACCCGGTGGTCTACGCGCTGCACGGCTACTCGATCGGCGCGGAGCAGTGGACGCACGAGATCCACGTGCCGCAGACCATCGAGGGAGCCTTCGCGCAGGGCGCCCGCGAGATGATCGTCGTGCTGCCCGACTCCAAGACCGTGCACAACGGCTCGATGTACTCGAGCTCCATGACCACGGGCGACTTCGAGCGCTTCATCTACCACGACCTGGTCGAGTACGTCGACGCGCACTATCGCACCATTCCCGAGCGCCGCAGCCGCGGGCTCGTCGGCCACTCGATGGGCGGCTACGGCGCCACGCGCATCGGCATGAAGCACCCCGAGGTCTTCGGCAGCCTCTACATCATGAGCCCCTGCTGCCTCTCGGCTCGCGGCGCGGGTCGCCCGAACCCGGAGGCCGAGAAGGCGCTCGAAGCCGTCAAGACGCCGGCGGAATCGGCGAAGCTGCCGTTCTTCCTGCGCGCCCAGCTGGCCAGCGCGGCGGCGTGGTCGCCCGATCCGAAGAACCCCCCGCTCTACCTCGACCTGCCGGTGAAGGACGGGGAGGTCCAGCCCGAGATCCTGGCGAAGTGGGCGGCCAACGCGCCGCTGGCCTTCGTCGACCAGTACATCGACAACCTCAGGATGTACCACGGCATCGCCATGGACGTGGGCGACCAGGACGGACTGCGCGTGGACGCCGGCAAGCTGCACGACGTCATGGACAGCTACGGGATCGCGAACACCTTCGAGATCTACCCCGGCACGCACACCAGCGCCGTGGCGGACCGCTTCCAGAACCACGTCATGCCCTTCTTCAGCCAGAACCTCTGCGCCACGGAAGGCTGCAAGTGATGCGGTCGCTCGTGAGGGGCTCGATGAACCCGAGGAGCCAGGGTTCGCCTGGCAATGGAAGGAAGACCGCCATGAAATCGAGGACCCGTGCCGTTGCGATGCTCGGAATGGCTCTCGCGCTGATGGGCGCCGGGCCGGGGCCGTCCACAGCGGCCGGGACGGCTCCGCCCCGGCCGCAGGGCCCGTGCGACATCTACGCAGCCGGCGGCGCCCCCTGCGTCGCCGCCCACAGCACCACGCGCGCGCTGTACGCCAACTACGACGGCCCGCTCTACCGGGTCATGCGTCAGTCGGACGGCAAGACGCTGGACATCGGCGTCGTCCAGCCGGTCGAATCGCCGGCGCCCGATCCGGGCGGCTACGCCGACGCGGCCGCGCAGGATGCGTTCTGCGCCGGCACGTACTGCTGGATCACCACCATCTACGACCAGTCCGGCCACGGGAACGACCTCGTCCAGGCGCCCCGGGGCGGATTCGGCGGCCCCGCCATGGGTGGGTTCAACAACCTCCCGCTCGCCGACATGGCGCCGATCACGATCATGGGCCACAAGGCGTACGGCGTCTTCATCGAGCCGGGCATGGGCCTTCGCCGGGACGACGCGAAGGGCACCGCGGTGGACGACCAGGCGCAGGGGCAGTACTGGGTCGTCGACGGCCGTCACTACAACTCCGGGTGCTGCTTCGACTACGGCAACGCCGAGATCGACAGCCGCGACGACGGCGACGGTACCATGGAGACCACCTATTTCGGCAACGCCACCCCGTGGTATCACGGGAACCCGCCGGGCCCGTGGGTGATGACCGATCAGGAGAACAACCTGGTGGGGTGTGTCAACGAGTCGCCGGACGACAAGAGCTGCCCGGACCTTCCGAGCATCACCTGGCGGTTCGTGACCGCCACGGCCGACGGCGAACCGCACCACTGGAGGTCCATGGGCGGCAACGCGCAGAAGGGCGACCTGCGGGTGATGTACGACGGACCGCGCGTCAGGAACGACCGGAGCAGCTACGACCCGATGCGAAAACAGGGGGCCATCCTCCTGGGCAACGGAGGCGACAACAGCAATGGCTCGCAGGGCACCTTCTACGAAGGCGCGATGACGGCGGGCGGTACCTTCCCGACGAAGGAGACCGACCAGCGGGTTCAGGCCAACGTCGCGGCCGCCGGGTACGACGTGGCGCGACTGAGCCTGGCGCCGGCGTCGGCGGTGGACGCTCCACCGCGACTCCAGACGTTCTCTCCCGGCTCGTCGCAGGAGACCACCATCCGCTTCACCAATACCACCGGCGCGCCGGCGACGGGCGTGAAGCTGCTCCTTTCCGCGCCCGCGGGCTGGAGCTCCACGGTCGCCGGCTCCGGCGAGACGTCGAAGACGTTCGCCGGCCCGGTCGCACCCGGTGCGAGCGTGAGCGCGACCTTCACGGTCACCTCCGGGACGGCGGCCTTCAACGGCGACCTGGTCGGCAAGGCCTCGTGGACGAACGCGACGACCGGTACGGCGCAGTCCGGGACCACGGCGGAGAAGGTGCGGAACGTCAGCCCGATCAGGATCAACGAGTTCCGCATCAGCGCCGGCTCTCGCGCCAACTCGACGGATGCGTTCATCGAGCTCTACAACGCCGGCGGCAGTGTCGTCGACATCTCCAACTTCACCCTGGTCGAGCATCCGACCCAGCAGCCCGTCTTCTCGTCGGTGAAGATCCCGGCCGGGACGAAGCTCGCGGCGCACGGCTTCTACCTGCTCGGCCTCGCCAACTCCGGCCTGGCGGTCCCCGCGCACAGGGGGGATGCCACCCTCTACGTCCGGAACACGGACGGCATGTCGGTCGGCGACGTGATCGAGGTCGGCACCGGCTCAGGCGTTGAGACCCGCAGGATCACGCGGGTCGGGACGGCGGCCGGGCTCGCGGCGGAGTCACGGTCCTCCGGGGGGCGCCCCGGCGCGGCCGGCGGAGCCACGACGCTGTGGCAGCCGCTCCCCGAGGGTCCGGTGATCACGATTCCCGTCGGCTCGACCAACGTGCCCGTCACGAGCGTGGCCGGCTTCGACGTCGGCCAGAAGATGGCGATCGGCTACGGCGCCACTTACCCGACGGTCGCGAAGGCCGTGGAGAAGTACGAGGTGGTCACGGTGACGAGGGTCGGCAAGCCCGGCACGCAGGCCTACCTCTCGGCGGAGGCGAAGGCCGGCGACACGAACATCAAGGTATCGTCCGTCGAGAACATCTCGGTCGGTGACAGGATCCGACTGGACATCGACAGCGAGGGGCACGGCATCGAGACCGTGACGGTGACGGGTGTCGGCACACCCTCGGTTCGCAGCACCTTCGGCGGCCCGTTGAAGGCCACGGAGGACGCGGGCACCGGACTCGACCTGGCCGAACCGCTGAAGTTCGATCATGCGTCCAACCTGCCCTTCAGCGTCCGCGGAACGGGGATCAGCTTCGAGCCGGCGACGGCCTTCGCGCACTCGAGCAACGAGCCCGTCCTGCCGCTCGGCACCGGCATCACGCTCGACCGCCCGCTGGCCAACGACCACGCGATCGACGCGGTCGTGCGCGATGCGAAGGTCACGACCGCGGGCTACCAGGGAGCTCCGGCTCCCGACCAGTGGTTCGGGGGGCCGGACCTCGGCCCCCGCGCTGGCACTCTGGTGCTCCGCGATGCCGCGGGCCGGGTCGTCGACAGCCAGAACTACGGCGGCCTCGTCGACCCGTGGGCGGCCGAGGGCTACCAGGCCGCCTCGGGAGCCGGGGAGAGTGGCTGTAGCGCACCCGCGCCCGAGGCGGGCAGGTTCGGCTTCTTCGGCGCGCGGGGCGGCACGCCCCCCGCCTCACCGAACCGGAGCGCGGGCCGATTCCCTGACGGACGCGACGAGGACAGCAACTGCACCGACTTCCGGGTACAGGCCGGCGCGTCCCTGGCGGCGGCCTCGGCCGCAGGAGCGAGCAACATCAAAGTGGCCAGCGTGGAGGGCTTTGCCGCCGGTCAAACGATCGTGATCGATGGGGACGCCGACGCCGAGACCGCCGTCATCGCAAAGGTGGGGACCGCGGGAGCTACCACGGTGGACACCGCGACCGAGGCGGGCGCGACCGTCATTCCCGTCGCCAACCCCATCGGTTTCAGGGAGGGTCAGACCATCACCATCGGCAGGGGCGCGGACCAGGAGACGGCGGTGGTCGCCTCCATCCGCCGCAGATTCTCTCGCGGCCGGCGCAGCTTCGCGCTCACCGTCGCCGCGCCGCTCGCTCGTGCACACCGGGTGGGCGCGGAGGTCTCGGGCAGCGGCATCACCCTCACCCAGCCGCTGAAACGGGCGCACGACGATGGGGCGCCGGTAGCCAACGGCGTTCCCACCCCCGGGGCGCCGAACCGGTACTACTAGTGGAGAGACCTTCTCCCGATTCGCCCATGCGCCACGGCCGCCACGGTCACCGCTTGGTGGTGATGACGATCACCCCGTTCGCCCCGCGCGAGCCGTACATCGCTTCCGTCGATGCGTCCTTGAGGACGTCGATGCGCGCGACGTCGTCCGGGGGAATGCTCTCGAGCACGCTGATGTCCCGGACGATGCCGTCGACGACGACGATCGGATCGTTGTTCGACATCAGAGACCGGGTCCCGCGGATGCGGACCGTGTAGCCGCCGCTCGCGGACCGATCGACCTGCACGCCGGGAACGCGGCCGAGGATCTCCTCGATGCGGTGATAGCGGCCCTGCGTCAGGTCATCGCCGGAGAGCGTCGAGACGGAGCCCGTGCTCTCGGAGCGCGCCTCGGAGCCGTAGCCGATGTAGACCGAGTCTTCGGCCGCGGCCGTGGGCCCGTCCGCCGGCGCGGCGGAGCGTGAATGCGCGCACGCGGTCGCCAGGAGGAGCACTGCGCCGGCGCACAGCCCCCGTCCGATCCGTGAATGCTGGACTGCGGTCGTCATGGCGGTCCTTTCTCCGGAGGCACCGGAGGGAAGGGGATGGAAATGACAGTGCAGATGCAAGATAATCGGTAACTATAGGAAGACAATGAACTTCGCCGCCGAGCGACCGCGGTGCTCCGCCGGCGACGCGGAGATCGCGGCCCGATGAGTTCGTTCCGGATGTGAACAATCGATGCGCCTTTCGCTTGACAGCGGCTCTCGCGAGCCCCTAACTTGCTCAGCAGACAGAGCTAAGCTCACTTTCCACATCCCCCCTCATGACCCACGCACTCACTCCCGTCACGCGCCAGAGCCTGCCCGACGACCTGGCCAAGCGGGTCCGGGAACTGATCCGCTCGGGCGGTCTGGCGCCGGGAGACCGGCTCCCGAGCATCGCCGAAATGGCGCGCCGCTTCGGCGTCGGCCACCCGACGCTGCGCGAGGCGCTCAAGAAGCTGGAGACGCTCGGGATCATCGACATCCGGCATGGCTCGGGCGTGTATGTCGGGACGGATACCGACTCGCTGGTGATCTCGAACCCCATCTTCTCGGGCTCGGCGACGCGCAAGCTGCTGCTCGACCTGCTCGAGGCGCGCATCCCCGTGGAGGTCACCTCGGTGGAGCTGGCGGCGAAGAACGCCAGCGCCGACCACATCCGGGCGATGAAGTCGCTGCTGAAGCGGGCGAGCGAGAACCTGGACGAGGACCCGGTGCTGAGCGTGGTGAACATGGGATTCCACCGCGAGATCGCCTCGGCGTCGGGCAACGCGGTGCTCGTGCAGATTCTGGACGTGCTCACCAACGTCTTCCGTGACGAGCAGCGTCTGATCATGGACATCTACGGCTCGCGGAAGAAGGACCACGAGCAGCACCTGGGTATCCTGGAGGCGCTGGAGGCGAAGGACACCGGCCTGGCGATGGAGCGGATGCGGGCGCACCTGGGAGGGGTGCGCGACGTCATCCTCCGCTGGGATTCGGAGGGGAACGGCGGGAAGGGGTGAACGGCGGTGCCGAGTGCACGGGGGCCCGGGCGTCGCATCGATGCCCGGGCCCCGTTGCTAGCAGCTAGCGGCCGTCGTACGCGTACATCCCGAACATCGCGCCCACGAAACCTCCGGCCACCCTGGTGCTGAGGATGGTACCGTCGGCGCCGCCCTTCAGGAGCGTCCACTCGCCGGGGCGGGTGGCGTAGTAGAAGTCGTAGCGCGGCCCGTCGGCGTCGATGCGCAGGTAGAGGGGCCGGCCGGGGGCGAGGTGGAGCGGTGCCGATGCGATCACCTCCGGGGCGCCGCCCGCGCGCTTCTGCAGCTGGACGACCGGCGTGTCGCCGTCGAGCGTCTCGGAGAGCAGGTAGTAGTGCTCCTCGTTCTGGAAGGCGGTGATGCCGGCGCGATCGCCGGGCCGGGCCGGCGAGTAGACCATGGCGGTGGAGACCGAGGCGCGCTGGTTCTGCTGGCGCCGCGCGAGGAACGAGGGCTGGCCGAGGCTGCCGAGGGCGACCGGGCGGGCGCGGAGGGTGAGCCAGCCCGGCGCGGAGGTGAGATCGTACCACCGCTCGCGCGGGGTGCGCAGCATCTCCCAGTAGGGCGCGAGCGTCGCCGCGGTGAAGTCGTCGCGCACGGTGAAGTTCCCGCTCCTCGGGAAGTCGCTCGGCGAGCGCGGCAGGTCGGGCGCGGCGTGGACGTAGGGCACCTGCTCGTCGTCCGCGGTGATCACCGGCCAGCCGTTCTCCCAGCGCACCGGCATGAGGAAGGTCTCCCGGCCGGTGTTGTACATGTCGTCCTGGTACGGCCGCGCGCCGAGGAAGACGGCCCACCATTCGCCCTTCGGCGTCCGCACGAAGTCCGCGTGGCCGGTGGTGGTGATCGGGGCGGGGCGAGCGGGGTCGAGCTGCCGCTGGGTGAGGATCGGGTTGCCCGCGTAGGGGACGTACGGCCCCCAGACCGAGTCGCTGCGGAAGACGACCTCCGAGTGCTGCTCGCCGGTGCCGCCCTCGGCGCACATCAGGTAGTAGGCGCCGTTCACGTGGAAGAGGTGCGGGCCCTCGATCCAGATCGGCTTCTTCGACAGGTCGGTACCGCCGTTGACGATCACGCGGCGCGGGCCGACCATCTTCTGCGCCTTGGCGTCGAATTCCTGGATCCAGATGGCGCGGTGCCCCTGGTAGAGCGGCTGCCCGACGGGCGGGCCGTTGTTGAGGACGTATGCCCGGCCGTCGTCGTCGAAGAAGAACGAGGGGTCGATGCCATCCACCTCCCGGAGCCAGACGGGGTCGGACCACGGGCCCGCGGGGTTCGTGGCGGTGACGAAGAAGTTGCCCCCGCAATCGGCGCAGGTGGTGATCATGTAGAAGGTGCCATCGTGATAGCGGATGGCGGGCGCGAAGATGCCCCGGGAGACGCCCAGGCTGTCGAGGTCGAGCTGCGAGGGGCGGTCGAGGACGGAGCCGAGCTGTGTCCAGTGGACCAGGTCGGTGCTGTGGAAGATCGGGACGCCGGGGAAGTAGGAGAAGCTCGAGTTGACCAGGTAATAGTCGCCGCCCACCGCGACCATGCTCGGGTCGGGGTAGAAGCCGGCGAGGATGGGGTTGGAGTACTGCCCCGGCCCGGCCTGCACGCGATGGTAGATGGAGTCGTCGCCCTGGTAGCTGAACCAGTCGAAGCGGGCCTCCGCGCCGGGTGTGGGCGCGGCCGGGACAGGGGCACCGCCCGCGGTGGCGCAGGCGCCGAGGAGGAGCGCCGCCGCCGAGGCGAGGGCGGCGGCGGCACGGGAGTGCAGGGTCATGGCTCGGTATCCCTCGTCGTTGAGGTCAGTTCAGCAGGGAGTTCGCCGCGTTCGCGACGTAGATCAGGAGCGGCGCCTGGCCCACCACGTACTCGCCCTCGTACCAGAGGAAGGGCCAGTCCTCCTTCAGCTCCGGGTAGTCGGGCTTCACGATCACCACGCCGGGGACGATGCCGCCCGGGATGAAGGTGAAGTCCGCGCGGTTGCTGCCGTAGGCGATCGTCTTGCTGCGCGCGCCGACGCCCGAGACCATCGAGACGTCGGAGGCGGGATGTGTTCCGAGGACGTAGTCGAGGCCGCGCAGCGTGTACTCGGGCCCGATGATCCGCGGGAAGGCGCGGTGCAGGATGTAGCCGTCCATGGCGAAGCGCAGCGCGAGCCCGCTCCCGCCCCAGCCCCCTCCGGAGATGGGGACTCCGAAGGGGTTCCTCGCCAGCTCGGCGTCCGTCCTCGTCTTGTAGGCGCGCGTCGCCGCCTCGACCTTCCGCGCGAAGGCGGCGTCCATGTAGGGGATCGCGCGCGCGGCGAGGGCGCCGAGCTGGTCGAAGTGCGCCTCGACGTACGGCCAGAGAGCGTTCAGGCGGTCGGCGTACTGCTTCCCGCCCCCGGTGGTGACGAGGAGCTCGACGGCCGCCTTCGTCTCCTCGGCTTCGAGCGGTCCGCCGGTGGTGTTGCCGGAGCGGAAGATCACCGGCGCGCGCCCCTGCTCGCGCGCCCAGACGCGAGTGGCGGTCCGCAGGCACGTGTCGGCGAGGGCGTCGTCGTGGCCGTGCAGGACGCGGGCGGCGGCGGCGAGAGCGGCGACGGAGCCGTAGTCGAGCGGCGTCGAGCGGCTGGTGAAGGCCCACCGATCGTCGGAGGTGCCGGAGCGCGTTCCATCGCTCTGCAGGCTGTCGAGCGCGGCGTCGTAGACGAGGTTGTCGGTCATCGTCAGCGCGTCGCCGAGGTGCCGGTACTGCGGGAGCGTCGGCGAGATGATGCCGGGGATGGCGTGGTCGAAGGCCCGGTACTGCGCGAGGAGCCCGAGCACCCCGTGCTCCACCTGCTGCAACACGTCGGGCACGCCGTCGGGGTGGTGCAGGTCCACCCAGCGGTTCTCCTCCTGGACCGTGGTCTCGTCCCGGTCCAGGTGGAAGGTCTCGTACGCCAGCGCGAGGTTCTCCACCGTGGCGTACTGCGTCTGCGTCCGGATGTCGTAGTCGCCCGCGTCGAACCAGCCGCCGACGTTCAGCCCCGGGATGTGCTCGCCCGGCCGGTAGCGGCTGTCGGTGGTGGGGCCCTGGGCGTAGAGGTCGAAGTGCTGATGATTCACCGGCGCCTGCCGCGCGTCGTCCAGGTGGGAGGCGCCGTGCCAGACGCGATAGGCGTCCCGCACGAGGACGTGATCCATCTGGACGGGCAGGTAGGTGTCGAGTGACGGCTGCCAGACGTTGTCCGCGTACACGTCTCGCGCGATTCGGAAGGGCTCGGTCCGTACTCCGCCGAACTCGA
>DASSTO010000108.1:0-4745 GCA_035707865.1 Longimicrobiaceae bacterium
TTCGCTTCCTACCGCGAGATCGCCGGTGCCGACGAGCTGCGGGTCGAGCTGCCGGCGGGCGCCGTCGCGGCCGATCTGGTGGCTCGCCTGCGCGAGCGCGGCGAGTCGTGGGCTCGCCTGCCGCCCTCGCCGGCCCTGGCCGTCAACCTCGAGTACGCCGCGCTGGCGACGCCCCTCCGCGAGGGCGACGAGGTCGCCTTCATCCCCCCGGTGAGCGGGGGCTGAGGCATGAGCGATCTCTGCTACGTCACCCGCGATCCCATCGATGGAGCCGCCCTGCTGGCCGGGTGTGTCTCGGCCTCCGACGGGGCGGCGCTGCTCTTCCTGGGCGTCGTCCGGGACCACAACGACGGTCGCCCTGTCGGCCATCTTGATTACGACGCCTACGCCGTCATGGCGGAGCGCGTGCTGGGTGAGATCGTGGCCGAGGCCTCCTCGCGCTGGCGGGTCGGCCGCATGGCGGTCGTGCACCGCATCGGCCGCCTGGGGGTCGGCGAGCCGAGCGTCGCCATCGCGGTCGCCTCGCCGCACCGCGCCGAGGCGTACGAGGCGTCGCGCTACGTCATCGAGGAGTTGAAGAAGCGCGCTCCCATCTGGAAGCGCGAGGGCTACGTGGACGGGGAGGAGCGATGGCTGGGCGAGGAGACGCCGGGGGCCCGCTGACGGGCCCGCTCGTGCAACTCGGAGGCGCCGCGCCGATGGTGCCCGGTGCGCAGACCGCCGCGACCGGTCCGATGGAGGACGGCTTCGGCCGCCGCATCGAGTACCTCCGCGTCTCGGTCACGGACAAGTGCAACCTCCGCTGCGTCTACTGCATGCCCGAGGAGGGCCTGCCGTGGCTGCGCCGCGACCAGCTCCTCTCCTACGAGGAGATCGCGGGGGTGGTGCGGCTGATGGCCGGGCTGGGGCTGAAGCGGGTCCGCATCACCGGAGGCGAGCCCCTCGTGCGCCGCGACCTGCCGGATCTCGTGCGGATGCTGCGCCGGATTCCCGCCATCGAGGATATTGCGCTCTCCACCAACGCCGTTCTGCTCGGAGAACAGGCGGCGGCGCTGCGGAGCGCGGGCGTCGACCGCCTCAACGTCTCCCTCGACTCCCTCCGGCCCGAGCGCATCGACGCCATCGCGCGCCGCGCCGGGTCCGCCGAGCGCATCTTCCGCGGGCTCGACGCCGCCGAGCGCGCCGGCTTCGCCCCCCTCAAGATCAACTGCGTCGTGATGCGTGGCCGCAACGACGACGAGATCGGGGACTTCGCGCGCATCACACGCGAGCGGCCCTGGCACGTGCGCTTCATCGAAGTGATGCCGACGGGCGAGAACCTCGGCGTCTCGCGCGACGAGTTCGTCTCCTCGGACGAGATCCTCGCGCGCGTTCGCGGGATCGGTGAGCTCTCGCCCGTGCCCGGGCCGCCCGGGAACGGGCCCGCCACCTACTTCGCCTTTGCCGGCGCGCCCGGAACGATCGGGGTCATCACTCCGATGAGCCACAACTACTGCGACCGCTGCAACCGCATGCGGCTCACCGCGGACGGGCAGTTGCGCCCGTGTCTCTTCGGCGCGCTCCAGACCAACCTGCGCGACGCCCTGCGGCGCGGCGAGCCGCTGGAGCCGCTGATCCGCCACACGCTGCGCATCAAGCCGGAGCGTCACTGGCTGGTGCGGGGCAGTGCGGAGGGGAGCGGTGGGTTGGCGGCGCTCTCGGAAGTGGGAGGATGAAAGGCAGTTACGAGTTACGAGTTACGAGTTGCGAGTTGGGCAGGAGCCGCTCCCCGCCGTCAACTCGTAACTCGTAACTCGTAACTCGTAACTTCGGTTGACAGTGCCTGGGGGCTTCTCTACTTTGCCGTCGCCGTAATCCGGGAGGGATCCCGGCGCATTTTCTCGATATACCACTTGGACGTGCATCCAATGGACAAGATTACCGTAGTCGGAGCGGGCAACGTCGGAGCGACCGCTGCGCAGCGCCTCGCGGAGAAGGAGCTGGCGCGACAGGTCGTGCTCGTAGACATCGCCGAGGGCATTCCCCAGGGCAAGGCGCTCGACCAGTGGGAGTCCGCGCCCATCGAGGGCTTCGACTCCCGGGTGATCGGGACCAACGGCTACGACGAGGCCGCCGGCTCGGGTATCTTCATCGTCACCGCGGGGATCGCGCGCAAGCCGGGCATGAGCCGCGACGACCTGCTGGGGACGAACGCCCGCATCGTCCGCGAGGTGAGCCAGAACATCAAGCGCGTGGCGCCGGACGCGATCATCATCATGGTGAGCAACCCGCTCGACGTGATGTGCTACGTCGCCCGGGAGGCGACCGGCTTCCCGCGCGAGCGGGTGATCGGCATGGCGGGCGTGCTCGACACCGCCCGCTACCGCTCGTTCCTCGCGCTCGAGGCGGACGTCTCGGTGGAGGACATCCAGGCGATGGTGCTCGGCGGCCACGGCGACACGATGGTGCCGCTCATCTCGACCACCACGGTGGCGGGGATCCCGATCACGAAGTTCGTGCCGCGCGACAGGCTGGATGCGATCGTCGAGCGCACGCGCAAGGGCGGCGCGGAGATCGTCGGCTACCTGAAGACGGGCTCCGCCTACTACGCGCCCTCCGCCGCGGCCGTCCAGATGGCCGAGGCGATCGTCAAGGACAAGAAGCGCATCCTCCCCTGCGCGGCGTGGCTGCAGGGCGAGTACGGGGTGAGCGATCTCTTCCTCGGCGTCCCCTGTAAGCTCGGTCGCAACGGCATCGAGGAGATCGTCGAGGTCGACCTCACGCCGGACGAGCGGAGCGCGCTCGAGAAGTCGGCCGAGGCGGTGCGCGAGCCGATGGAGGCGCTGAAGAAGCTCCAGTAAGCCCGGTCGCCGCGCCCCGATCCGGGGCGCGGCGTGCTTCACGCTCAATCGCGTTCTCTGGGAGATCATCATGCCAGCCGAATTTCGCGCCCGCTCCTTCGGGACGGCGGTGCGCTACCGGGGCCGCGTGGGAATGTGGACCTGGATCCTGCACCGGGTTACGGGCCTGGGCGTCCTCCTCTTCCTCATCATGCACGTCGTCGACACGGGCCTGCTCATCTGGAGCCCCGACTTCTACGACCACGCGCTGAGCCTCTACAAGAACCCCGTCTTCCGCTTCGGCGAGCTCTTCGTCTTCTTCGGCGTGCTCTATCACGCGACCAACGGGCTGCGGATCATCATCCAGGACTTCTGGCCCTACGTGATGCAGCGGCAGCGGCAGATGGCCTGGGGCGTCGCGATCATCGTGGCGGTGGCGATGATCCCGGTGACGTGGATCATGGTCGCGCCGATCTTCGGGCTCGCGCAGGAGCCGGGCACCCGGGCGCACGTCGAGCGCTGCCGGCAGGAGCCCGACGCGCCGGCGTGTCTCCAGGACAACACGATCCCGGCGGCGCCCGGGGAGGTGGTCGAGTGAGCGCCCCCCCGCAGGTCGCCGAGCGCGGCGCACCCCGGCGCGGCGGCGGCTATAGCCGGCCCGCGGGCGGGCGGACGAACTTCGAGGTCTGGTCGTGGATGTTCATGCGGGTCACGGGCCTGCTCCTCATCCTGCTGGCCCTCTACCACCTCATCTGGTGGAACCTGATCGTGGGGGTGGAGCACCTCGACTCCGAGATGGTCATCGCCCGCTGGAACAACCCGCTGTGGCGCTTCTTCAACGTGGCGCTCATCACCTTCGCCCTGCTCCACGGGCTGAACGGCGCGCGTTACTCGATCGAGGACTACGTGCGCTCGCCGGGCAGGCAGGCGGTGGTGAAGGCGATCGTCTACACGATCGTGCTGGGCGCGCTCGGCTTCGGCATCTACGCGCTCCTCACCTTCAACCCCGCCCTCTTCTTCGCGAGACGATGATCCACACCCATACCTACGACGCCCTCGTGGTGGGCGGGGGCGGCGCCGGGCTGATGTCGGCCATCTACCTGGCGCGCGAGCCTCGCCTCAAGACGGCGGTCATCTCGAAGCTCTACCCGACGCGCTCGCACACGGGTGCCGCGCAGGGCGGCATCGGCGCCGCGCTGGCGAATCTCGAGGAGGACCACCCCGAGTGGCATGCCTTCGACACCGTCAAGGGCTCCGACTACCTCGGCGATCAGGACGCGATCGAGACGATGTGCCAGGAGGCCATCGACGTCGTCGTCGAGCTGGAGCACATGGGACTGCCCTTCTCACGGACGGAGGAGGGAAAGATCGCGCAGCGGCCCTTCGGCGGGCACACGCACCACTTCGGCGAGGGCCCGGTGCGGCGCTCCTGCTACGCGGCCGACCGCACGGGCCACATGATCCTGCAGACGCTCTATCAGAATTGCGTGAAGGAGGGCGTCGAGTTCTACGACGAGTACCAGGTGGTGGACGTCCTCATCAACGAGGGGCGCTGCGTGGGGGTGATCGCCTACGAGCTGGCCACGGGCGACCTGCACGTCTTCCACGCCAAGGCGGTGAACTTCGCCACCGGCGGCTTCGGGCGCATCTGGAGCATCACCTCCAACGCCTTCGCCAACACGGGTGACGGGCCGGCGGTGGCCTTCCGGCGCGGGATTCCGCTGGAGGACATGGAGTTCTACCAGTTCCACCCCACGGGCATCTACCGGCTCGGCATCCTCATCACCGAGGGGGTACGCGGCGAGGGCGGGGTGCTGCGGAACGACCTGGGCGAGCGCTTCATGGAGCGCTATGCGCCCACCATGAAGGACCTCGCCTCGCGCGACGTGGTGGCGCGCGCCATCACCGAGGAGATCCGCAACGGGC
>DASSTO010000109.1:0-18581 GCA_035707865.1 Longimicrobiaceae bacterium
CGGCCCGCGTGAAGGAGAGCTGTTCCTGGTGCTGGGGACCGAGGCTGCGGGAGACGCGGATGGTATCGGCCGCATCCGGGGCCAGACCACCACCACCGTTGGCGATTCTCAGCAGCTCCGCCAGCGTCTCGCCGCTGCGGAACTCGTAGGCCCCGGGATAGGAGACGCGACCGTATACGAAGACCCTCTCGTTCACCACCGGCACCACCACGACGTCACCCTCTCGAAGCATGGGGTTCGAGTCGAGCTTGCCCGCGAGTCGGAACCGGACCAGGTCGACCGAGACCGAGTCACCCGGGCCCCGACGGACCAGGACGTTCCGGTGCAGATAGACACTTTCGGCGGCGGCCGACGCGGTGGGAACGACCTCGCTCACGCGCGTCGCGGCGGAAGCGATCCGGACGCCCGGAGAGGGAACGTCGCCGATCACGTAGACCTTGAACCGGCGCACCGATGCGAGCGTGAGGTGCACCCCGACGTTCTGGTACAGGCGCAGGACTGCAGCGCGAACGCGGGTCTCAGCGTCGGCCAGGGTCAGCCCGCCGACGGGCACGATCCCGACCCCGGGAATGACGAGCTCGCCACCGGGCGAGACATCCACCGGCACGATCCGGTTGAGCGCACCGAACATCGAGATGTCCACCCGGTCGCCGGGGCCGAGGACGTAACGGTTCGCCTGGACCGGGGCGTCGAGCAGTGGCGTACCGGCCATGGGTGTAGAGGGCGCCCCGGTCGCCGAGAACCCGCCCGTAGTGTCTGCAGCCGCGGCCGCGGGTGCCTGCGCACCCGCGACGCTCGGCACGACGAGCAGCGCCACACCGAGCAAACACCTGCGAACGAGTACGTCTCGATGCATTCGGAGAATCCAACCCAAAAAGAGTCCGGCGCACGATGCGCCGGGTGAGAGACAGCACAGCTAGAGAGGTGGTGAAGATATCACCGAAACGCGCGAAATACCACTCCCCGGCTCCCGGCCGGCGCGTGGGCAAGTGCAATGACCGCACGGGAGTACTGGGAGGACCGGGCTGGTGTTGGCCCGGATCGGGTACGGCACCACCACGAAAGGATGGGGCTCAGGCGAGACGTCGCGCGGGTTCCGGGTGCCCGGCTTCAGGCCACGTCTACCACTCTTCGCGCTGCGCGCGCGGGTCCCGCAGAGGTTCGCTGCGCCCGGGATCACGAACGAGAACCGATCTCCCGGGTCTCGTATCAGTCCTGCGGCGAGATCACCCACACCGCCTCACGCCGAAGCGCACGCATGAACGGACGCACTTCTGCGGCGAGAGCATCCCATTCATCCGTGGTGTATACCAGGAGGTCGACCGGCACGGGCAGAGAGGTGGTATCGAACCCGGCCGACCGGGCCTCGATCGGCAGATCCGAGGTCTCCACCACGATCAGCAGATCGAGGTCACTCCCCACGCCCCAGTCGCCGCGGGCATACGAGCCGAAGTAGCCGACGCGCCGCACCACCGGATTCGCCTCCGCGAGATCGTCTGCCCAGGCGCGCACCGCGGCGTCGACCGTCTGCCGGTCAGGCCATCTGAGAACCGACGAACGCAAGGATCGCACGGGCATGGTCGAGCGCGCTCTGGCTCTGCAGGGCGCCGAAGTGCTCGAACGGCGACCCCGCGGGGTGACTATCCGGACATCGAGCCGGAATATAGAAGTTGTCGAGCACGCGTGCACGATCGATCAGATCGGGCGCGACGCCCACCGATGCAGGGAGCTCATCGAGAAGCTTCGCAACCACGTGCCCCCACGCCACCTGTCCGGAATGGAGGTGCAATGCCTTGACGGCCTTCTCCGCTGCCTGCTGTGCTGCGAAGCAGGCCCACTCGTGGCGCCCGGCCGCGCGCGAATCCTCGGCCTGCTCCAGGTCCCGCTCCGCCTGGCGAAGCCAATCGAGAGCGCGTGCCGGCACCGGTATCCCCCTGCCCGCTCAGCCCGCCAGCGACCGATGCCCGCGGAGCCGGTGACTGCGCAGCGGGACCGCTCCGGACGCCGCCTGCGCCTCCAGGATCACGGGCAGGTGCCCCTGCTTCGCAGTAAGCCACTCCTCCAGCGTGGGTGCGAGCGCGAGGGCGACACGCTCCGCTCCGTACGGCCGGAAGGAGTCTCCCAGCCGGCAGCTCACGCGCAGCAACAGCGGCTCCCCCGAGGGACGCACGCCGATCGGGTGCTCCACTCGCCAGACGCTCGGATCCATCGCGCGCGAGGAGGCGATCACGCTCTCGCGCCGCGGTACGCCGTAGTCGCTCCCGGCGGTGCAGACCTCCATGTGGTGGAAACAGAAGACCTGGACGGAGGAAGCCAGGATCTGGTTCACCTCCTCCAGCGACCGCGCGGAGCGGATCAGCTGCGCGACGTCGCGGGCGTGGATCTGGTCGCGCACCGCGCGCCGCAGCCGGCCGTAGCTGCCCAGCACCACCCGGCCCGCCTCGAGGAACTCGTGGTAGTTGAGCAACTTGATCCCGAAGAGGGTGAGGAGCAGGAGCGCGAAGCCGCCGGCGACGACGATCGCCACCACCTGGGCGGGCCGCGCGAAGGCGAGCGCGACCCCGAGCGTCGCGAGCAGGGCCGCGAAGAGATACATCACCAGCGCGGCGGCGCGGTGCGAGAGGCCCAGGGCGAGGAGGCGGTGGTGGATGTGGCGCCCGTCCGCCTGCGAGAGCGGCACCCCCCGGAGGAGCCTGCGCAGGATGGCGAGCGTCGTGTCCAGCAGCGGCAGCGCGAGGGCGAAGACCGGGACCACCGCGAGGACCACTCCGCCGGGAGTCTGCGCCCCCGCCACGCTGAGCACCGCGAGCGCGAAGCCGATGAAGAGGCTGCCGGAGTCCCCCAGGAAGATCGACGCGGGGTTGAAGTTGTAGCGCAGGAACCCGACGAGCGCCCCGACGAGCGCGAGACTGACCAGGACGACGCTGAGGTGGCCGAACGACCACGCGACGATGCAGGTCGTGCCCAGGGTGACCAGGGCGACGCCCGTCGCCAGGCCGTCCAGGCCGTCGATCAGGTTGAAGGCGTTGGTCACGCCGACGATCCAGAGGAGCGTGACCGGGAGTGCCAGGAACCCGAGGTCGACCGCGTGCCCGCCCCAGAGGCTGACCTCGCTCACCCCGAGCCCGTACCGGTACGCGATCAGGGCCGCCGCGCACTGGAAGGCGAGCTTGGTGAGCGGCCGGAGCCCCCGGAGATCGTCGACGAGCCCGGCCGCGAAGAGCAGCCCCCCGCCCAGGAGGATGCCGGTGATCAGGCGCGAGTTGAGCAGCGGCGCACCGTCGGCGACGAGCGCTCCCCCTCCCACGGCGAGGACCGCCGCGGCGAACACCGCGACGCCGCCGATGCGGGGGATGGGGTGGATGTGCACCCGCCGCCCACCGGACGGGAGGTCGTACGCGTCGTGGGAGATGGCGAATCGCACCACCAGCGGCGTGGCCAGCAGGCTGAGGAGCACCGCCATCGCGAATGCGGAGGAGAACATGCAGCTCCAAAGTGCATCGGACTCCCCGGAAGGCGCGGACCGGGGGCCACGACGAGCACGCAAGAGGAAAGTTGGCGATCCAGGCCGCCGGGAACCACTCCCGAGAACGAGCCAGCCGGAACGTTTCTGACAACGCGGGCCCGGCACCGGCCCCCGGCAAGCGATTCGGCCTGCCAAGCTACACGTTGCCCATAGCTCCCGCAAGCAACATCATAACCGCTGCGCCGACGGCCGTCCCGGCACGCGGACACGCGCCCGCTCCGGTCACGCTCCGCGTGGCCGGGACGGGCAGTCAACGCCCGCGATCGCCCGGAAGCTCCGCCCCCGTCGGTCCTTCTCCGAGAGGATCGGCACGTCGAGCGGCCACTTGATCCCGAGGGTCGGGTCGTCCCAGCAAAGAGTGTGCTCGGCCGCCGGATCGTAGTGCTCACTGCAGCGGTACGAGACCGATCCGACCCGTCGAAGTGGTCGACCTACGGCGCGCCGGAAGAGGAGCCCCGCCCAGCGCAGCCGTCCGCGTCCGCGGAGTCCAGAAAGTCGAGCAGGTACCGTACGTATCGTGGATACTGGTCCAGGCATGCGTGAATGGACGCGTGGACGAGGCGGCGGTCCGTGTCGTTGTAGTCGTGGACGAGCGTATTACGCAGCCCCGCGCTCGCGGCGATCGTCTCCGCGAACGTCTCGGGGTAGACGCCGCGTTCCGCGAGGAGAAGGAAGGAATCGCGGTACGTGAGGCGAGTGGTCCTCTCGGGGATCTCCTCGCCCGCCGCTTGGACGATGATGTGCTGATTCACGTCGATCGCGCGCATGACGATGCGCTCCAGCAGGCGCTCCACCGTGGCGAGCGCGACGAAGTCGCCTACCAGCGCCTCGTGCGTGACATCGCGGTAGCGATCCAGGTGCCCCAGGTCATCGGTGATGAGCTGGAGCTTCCGCCGGAGGAACTCAGGCCGCAGCATCGAGCAGTCGACGGAGCTTCCGGCGCGAGAGGGCGTCCTCGAGCGCGCGGAGATCGGCGGAATCCATGAAGTCCCGGTAGGCGTAGGCCTGGTACTCGGCGTAGAGGTCCGGATCGCCGAAGAGGAGATCGCTGCGCCGGAAGACCTCGTAGCGGAAGAGCGGATCGGCCGTGTTGAGCAACGCCAGGTCGAGGTCCGCACCGGGGAAAGCATCGGCCAGGGCGTCGTACAGCTCGTGCAGGGTCACCCACCGCGTGCCCGCGAGGACCGCGATGTCCAGATCGCTCCCGGGGGTGGACGGCGGGATGGCCCCCGTGGCGCGAGAGCCGAAGCGGACAACGAGACGGAGGCCGAGGCGATCGGCCGCGACCCGCAGCGCCTCGGCATCGAACGGCGCCGCGATGCCAGGGTGCTCAGCGTCACATGGTTCGGTATTCAATCCCCGACTCCTCCGGCGTGATTCGTCTTCCGCACTGCCTACGTGCCGCAAGATACCGCGCGGGCAGGGGCGGATCAATCGACGCGCGAGCGCTCCGGCCACGCTCGACGGCCGCGTCCTATCGACGTGAGGACCGCCCGTCCGCGATCTCCTGCAAGCGGCGTCCTCGCCGGTCCTTCCCGGAGAGCACGGGATCGGAAACCGGCCAGTCGATCGCGAGGTCCGGATCATCCCACGCGAGCGTCCCCTCCGCTTCCGGATGGTAGTACTCGCTGCAGCGGTACGAGACCACCGCCTCATCCGAGAGCACCTGGAAGCCGTGGGCGAAGCCCGCGGGGATGAAGAACTGCCGGCCGCTCTCCGCGTCGAGCGTCAGCCCCATCCACCGGCCGAACCCGGGCGAGTCGCGCCGCAGGTCCACGGCGACGTCCCACACCTCGCCGGCGAGCACGGTGACGAGCTTCGCCTGGGGGTGCGGGTCCTGGAAGTGGAGGCCGCGGAGCACCCCGCGGCGGCTCACGGAGACGTTGTCCTGCACGAACGGGCCGGGGATTCCCGCCTCCGCGTAGCGGCGCTCGCTCCACGTCTCCAGGAAGCTGCCACGCTCGTCGCGGAAGACGCGGGGCTCCAGGATCAGCGTGCCGGGCAGCTCACCCGCGACGACCTTCATCGCCCCTCCTCCGCCAGCCGAGCGAGGTACTGGCCGTAGGCGTTGTGGCGCATGGGCCCGGCGAGCGCCAGGAGCCGGTCGGCGTCGATGTAGCCCATGCGGAAGGCGATCTCCTCCGGGCAGGCGACCTTGAGGCCCTGCCGCTTCTCGATGGTCTCGATGAAGCTGCCGGCCTCGTGCAGCGACTCGTGCGTGCCCGTGTCGAGCCACGCCATGCCCCGGCCGAGGATCTCCATCCGCAGCTCGCCGCGCGCCAGGTACGCTCGGTTGACGTCGGTGATCTCCAGCTCGCCGCGCCCGCTCGGCCGCAGCCCGGCGGCGATCTCGAGCACCCGGTTGTCGTAGAAGTAGAGGCCGGTGACCGCGTAGTGCGACTTCGGGTGCACGGGCTTCTCCTCGATGGAGAGGACCCGCCCCGCGTCGTCGATCTCGGCCACGCCGTAGCGCTCGGGATCGCGCACGTAGTAGCCGAAGATCGTGGCGCCACTGCTCTGCGCCGCCGCGCGCTGCAGCATGCCGCTCAGCCCGTGGCCGTAGAAGAGGTTGTCGCCCAGTATCAGGCAGACGGGCTCCGCACCCACGAAGTCACATCCGATGAGGAAGGCCTGCGCGAGGCCGCCCGGGTGCGGCTGCGCGGCGTAAGAGAAGGAGAGCCCCCACTGCCCGCCATCGCCGAGCAGCTGCTGGAAGCGCGGGAGGTCTCCGGGGGTCGAGACGACGAGGATCTCCCGGATCCCCGCGAGCATCGGCGTGCTCAGGGGATAGTAGACCATCGGCTTGTCGTAGACCGGCAGCAGCTGCTTGCTCACCACGCGGGTGATGGGGTAGAGGCGCGTGCCGCTGCCGCCGGCGAGGAGGATGGCTTTGGTTGGCATGCGATCTCCGCCCTACATCCGGGCGCGCACGCCGAGGACGGCGTTCAGATTGAACTCGTCGGAGCCGAAGTCCCGGTTGAGTTCGTACACACCCATGAGGCGGGTTGTCAGGTCGAAGCGGCCGAGCGGGAAGAAGGCCTCTCCCCCCACGGCGTGCATGACGTCCGGAGCCGGCGTCACCTCGGCGTTCGGATCGGGGTTCCAGTTGCCGTATGGACTCTGGCGCAGCGTGCGGGTCCACTCGAGCGTCCAGCGGCCCCACGAGCCGTAGTAATCGACGGCCACCGTGGAGCCCGCCCCCCCGAAAGCGGCCGGGGAGCCGAGGATCTGCCCGCGCTCGGTATGCCCCTGGACGACCGGAGTATGGACGTAGAGGGGGGTCTGGAAGCGTACGCGCTCCAGGTGCGTGATCCTGCCGTTGACGAGCTCCGCGCGCAGGGCGAGGAGTGCCCGGTCCGGGCGAGACCAGACCTTCCTGAACCCGAGCTCGTAGCCGGAGATGTGGTCCGGCTCCACGATGAGGTCCCGGAGCGTCGCGTTGTAGTCGTCGCGGAGGTACTCGCCGTAGATCTCGAGCTGGCTCGCGGGGAAGACCCAGCGCGCGAAGACCGAGGCTAGCTGGTTCTCCCGCGTGTTGGTGACGTCCTTGCCCAGGATTCCCTCGAAGGGCTTGCGGAAGTTCCGGAAGCCGAGCCCTCCCTCCGGCCACGGTGTGTGGAAGAAGCGGGCGGCGCCCAGCTCCAGCCCGTCCAGCCCCCGCGGCGACGCGACCAGGACCAGCCCCGACATGAAGCGCCGCTCCATGCCCGCCGGTGCGGGTGAGTACGCCGACTGGTCGAGCTTCCCCCACACCGCGCGGCCATGCAGCTTCATGACCCAGAGGTCCACCGGCCGCGCGGTGCCGAGGAAGGCATGCCGGAAGCCCGGCGCGTTGTTTCCGAGTAAGAGAGGATACTCGATGGCGGGCCCCCACTGCTGGTCGGCGATGGAGACCCCGGCCGTGACGCCGAGAGCGTCGATGCGCAGCGTGCTCTGGCCCGGGTCCAGCCGGGCATACGGGCCATCCCCGAAGCGCTGCGGGAGGTCGATGCGGGTGCTCCACGGGGTGCGGAAGCGGGCCGGCCCGTCACGCGGCGGACCGGCGAGCGGAAACGCCTGGTTCTCCGCCCGGAAGTAGACGGGTGCGACGACAAGCGAGATGGGACCGTAGCCGGCCGCGAAGCCCCCCTGCAGGGCGGTCGTGAGCCCCCGCCCCGCCCAGACCGGCCCGTCGTTGCTCCCGTACGGGAAAGCCGAGTTGTACGTGAGGCGCACCTCGGGCGGGATCCAGTGGATCCACCCCGGCCCGTCGCCGTGCAGGGGTCGGCGGTAGCGTGCGGCCCAGGGGTGCAGCGAGTCCCGGGGGAGGAGCCGCGCCAGCTCTCGCGGCGAGAAGGAGCGGATGGACCAGGGGTAGGCGGCCACGTCTCCCGTGACCTGCAGCAACCGCAGGTAGTTCTCTCCCTCGCTGTCGACCAGGAGCTCATCGCCCATACCCTGCGCGTGGAGCCGCGTCGCCGCAAGGCCGCTGACAGCGGCGAGGACCACGATCGCCGCCCGGAGCATCCTCGACCTGCGCCGCCGGAGCACGGGATCAGAGCGCACTGAGACGCCCCGGACTCCGGGACTCGCTCGCGCGGTACCCGTCCGGGTAGCCGCTGAGCAGCCGTTCCGCCTCTCGCCGGTATTCCTCGCGTACCGCCTCGGCCGGCAGGGACGATTCGAGCTCCTGGAGCTTTGCGTAGGTCGCGAATCGGTAGAACGCCATCAGGCCCGAGAGGTAGAAGCCGCGCCAGCCGTCACGATAGCCCCCGTTCTTGACGTATCGGCTGACGAACTCCTTCGTCGCATGGAGTACCGCACGGACGGCCGACGCGCGCTGGCCGCGATCGTGGGCCTGGAGGGCCTCGACGCTCGTGTAGCGGTTCAGCTTCGCGACGAAGTGGGTGACGTCCCGATAGCAGAAGTGATGGACCGCATGGCCTGGCTGGTACGGGAGGTCGAGGACGCGCGCGTCGGGGCTCGATCGGAGGCGGCCATGGATGCGGTCGTTGCCGCGCACGGTGCCGCGCTTGAAGAACCGCGTGTGGCGGTCCTGCTTCGGTCCCCAGGCCGTGTATCCCAGTGGCACCCCGAGAAGGTAGTTCAGCCGCGGAATCCTGACCGCATCCGCGGCATCGGCGCGGGCGATCGCGCGGAGCCGCTCCGCCAGCTCGGCCGGCACGATCTCGTCGGCGTCGAGCACGAGAACCCAGTCCCCCGTGGCCTGCGCGAAGGCGTACGCGCGCGCGGGCTCGACGAAATCGCAGCGCTCGTGCGGGTAGACCCGGGCTCCGAACTCGCGGGCGATCTCCACCGTCCGGTCGTCGCTCGCCATGTCGACGACGACGATCTCGTCTGCCCAGGAGACGACCGAGCGCAGGGCGAGGGGAAGGTTCTCCTCCTCATTCAGCGTGTTGATCACGACTGAGATGCGGGGCTCCATACACAGCTCCGTAGCCAGGACCAGGCCGTGCCGGCGGCGCGCAGATCGAGCGCGCACAGACCTGCGATGTAGAGGAGCCCGCCCACGCCGACATCGGCGGCGAGGCCCCAGAGCGAAGCGGGCGGATAGACCCGCGCGAGCAGGAAGACGACCAGCCCGGCCGCCGCGGCGGCGCCCCAGGCGGGAAGGAACACCCCCCTGTACGCGAATGGCACCCGCGCCCGTGCGATCCGCATCAGGAGGAGATTGCTGAACTGGACGATCAGGTTCGCCACCGCGAAGCCGACCACCCCGAAGGACAGAATCAGCGGGACGCCAGCCAGCCACGTTCCAGTCATCCAGAGGAGCGAGAACCGGAACGGCGTCCGCGCATCGCCCAGGGCGTTCAACAGACCCGCCAGCGGCGTCGCCGTCGGGACGAAGAGGTTCGCGCTCCAGAGCAGGTAGAAGAGCGGCAGCGCGACGAGCCACTTCTCGCCGAAGACGATGCGCGTCAGCGGCTCGACGAGCACCAGTGTGACGACGGCGAGCGGAGCGACGAGCGAGTTGGTCGCCCGCAGGACCCATCCCACGAATCGGCACAGTTCGGCCGGCCGGTCCTGCATCCGGGCGAAGGCAGGCAGATAGAAGCGCTGGAAGACCATCAGTGCGAGCACGGGGTAGGCGGCCACCATGCCTGCCCAGTTGATGTATCCCACCGCCTTGGCGCCCAGCAGGAAGCCCACGAAGAGCGGCGTGATGCTGTCCTTCAGGAGGCTGACGAAGCTCCCACCCTGGTAGAGGATGCCGAAGCGCAGGTGCTCGCGCACCCGCGAGGGATCCCACGTCCAGCCGATGGGCCACGGGCTGATGAGATTCATCCACACCGCCCCGACCGCGGCGCGTGCGACGAGCGCCACGGCGAAGCTCATCGCCCCCCACCCCGCCCAGGCGAGCCCCACCGCGAGGCCGTTGAAGACGAGGGCCTGCGACACCTCGACCGCGGCGAGCCGATGAAAGGCCAGCTCCCGCTCCAGGCGAATCGCCGCGATCGTCTGGTAGGAGGTGAGGAAGACGGCGATGGCAAGGAGGCGGAAGAGCCACGCCTCGACGGGCGGGCGCCCGTATTGCGCCGCAATCCATGGCGCGGCCAGCCAGAGGAGCACACCGACCCCGACGACCATCGCCTGCTGGACGGAGAAGACCGCCCGGTAGTCCGCCGTGGTGGGCTCCTGCGTCTGGCGGATGAGGCTCGCGCCCAGACCCGCACCGCCGAATGCGACGAGGAAGGCGAGGATGAAGGTGACGATGCCGAAGACCCCGAACTCCCCGGGCGAGAGTAGCCGCGCGAGCAGCACGCCACCCAGGACGTTCGCCCCCTGCACCAGTACCTGGCGGACGCCGAGCGCGGCCACCGCCCGAACCGCGCTGCGAGCGAAGGAGAGGGTAGCGTCCTCGGTGGGGGGAGTAGCCGGAGCCACCATCCGGTCCAACCTGCCTCCAGGGGCGGGTGATCGAGTCGCGTACTCACCCACACGACGGGTGCAGCAGGCGTAGCCCATTCAGGGCCCTGATGCTACACTATGCTGCCGTCCGTGTCCAGAGCGCCTGGACCCGCACCCCGACCCGCGAGCGTGCCCATGACCCGTTGTTCCGCCCTCGCCGGTGGCGTCCTGCTGGCCCTGCTCCCGATGGCCGCCCGGCCTGCCACCGGGCAGCAGGCCGACTCGGTCGCCGCGGCCCCGCGCCCGCTGCAGCCGCTCCCCCGGCTCGGTGGCCCGGAGGAGATTCGCGCGCGGGCGGCGATGCTGCTGGGCGACTCCCTGGCCCACGTCTCGTTCATTCGCTCCACCCACGCACGGGCTCCGCGGCTCCCCGGTGATCCGGGAGCGTTCCGGTGGGCACTGGTCGCCCCGGAGCTGCGCACCGCCTGGAACTCGCAGATCCCTCTCTCGCTGAACGACGGCTCGATGTGGGCCGGTCGCGGGTGGACGACCTGGATCATGGCGGGCGCGCGGGCCCGGTACGGACCCGTCTCGGTGATCCTCGCGCCCGAGGTTGGCTACGCGCAGAACCGGTCCTTCGCGGTCCGCCCCTCCTCGAAACCCGGCTTCAGCTCCTTCGTGCCGCCCTGGTATACCACCCCCCCCTCACTGGACCTTCCGTATCGGCCCGGCGACCTAGGGTTCGCCATCTTCACACCCGGGCAGAGCAGCATCGCCGCGACGGCCGGGCCGGTCGAGGTTGGCGCGGCCACGGAGGACCAGTGGTGGGGCCCGGGGATCGACAACGCCATCGTGCTGAGCGACAACGCGGCAGGGATCCCGCACCTCTTCGCGCGCACCGCCGCACCACTCCGCACCCCCATCGGCTGGGTGGAGGCGACCTGGATGGCAGGTGCGCTCACCGAGTCGCTCTACTTCGACACCGTCTCCACGAACAACCTGCGCTCCATCAGCGGACTCGCCGTGTCGCTGCGGACCGTATGGGACCCCGACCTGACGCTCGGCCTCACCCGGGTCGTCTACGCGCCGGTGGGCGGGTCCGGAGATCTCCCGGGGCATTCGCTCGACGTCTTCACCCGCTGGAACGGGCCCGCCCGCGTCGCAGGAGAATCCACCCCCGAGCAGATCGCCTCTCTCTTCTGGAGTTGGACCTTTCCCCACAACGGGCTCGAGCTCTACGGAGAATGGGCCCGGCTCGAGCTGCCCACGTCCTTCCGGGACCTGCTCCTGGCGCCGGAGCACACGCAGGGATACACGCTGGGGCTAGAGTGGGCGAACGAGCTGGGGGACAGCTCGCGCGTGCTCCGCTTCCGGACGGAGCTCACCGACCTCGAGCAGAGCTCCACGGCGAAGTACCGGCCGACCTCCTTCTTCTACGTCAGCCGCTCGATCCCGCAGGGCTACACCAACCGCGGGCAGGTCGTCGGTGCGGCGATCGGCCCGGGAGCGTCCACCCAGCGGCTGGCGCTGGACTACCTGGCCCCGCGCTGGCACGTGGGCATCTTCGGAGCCCGGATCCGCTGGGCCAACGACGCCTACTACCGCAGCCCGAACGGCACCAGCCCCGTCGGGCACGACGTCTCGGTCCTGGGCGGCGTCCGCGCTTCCGCCCGACTGCGCTTCGGCGACGTCACCGCGGAGCTCGTCCGGGAGCGGAGACTCAACTATCTCTTCCAGAACGTGGCGGCAGGCTTCGGCAAGGAGGGAGCGGTGGACGTGGGCAATACGCTGTTCCGCCTCAGCTTCCGCCCGTGAGCCCGCCTCAATCCCTCTCGATGCCCCACACCCCGATCAACTGCACGTAGTCCCGGGCCACGGTGGTCGGCAGGTGGACGTCGTGGACGACCAGCGGTCGGTAGGGCGGCTCGGCATGGACGATGAGGTCCCCGACGACGTCGCCCGCGCCCGGCACGCTCATGAAGAGCGGGAAGCGCCCGACCTCGTTGGAAACCTCGCGGATGGTGTCGGGCTCGGCGGAGAGCCCGCCCGTCCGGTGGAACTCTACGGCGACTCCCACGGCCCGTTCCCCCGTATCCTCGTAGAAGATCTCCGCCACGCAGCTGACGTGGGGGTCGGTGCGGATCGGCCCCACGCCCCACAGCCCCAGGTAGCGCATGTCGCCCCGCACGTCGGCGGTCGTGAAGCGCACGCCGCTCACGCCCCAGTCCCAGCCCTTCCACGGCTCGGGTGGGCGGAAGGTGAGCGTACCGACGGCCTCTCCCGGCTTCGGGACGTCCGCGCGGAGGTGGAAGACGCCATTCTCGTCGGCCACCGCGACCAGGCTGTCGGGCAGGACGAGGTCCCCCCCGGTCTGATGGAAGATCACCCGCGTCCCCGCGGCTGGCGAATCGTCCAGGTGCCAGAAGAGCCGCCCGCTCGCGTCCACGTGAGTGCCGGTGCAGGCGTTCGTCCCGAAGCACGGGTCGCACGCCGCCAGCGGGAGGAGGAGTAGGAGGAGTACGAGGCAACCAGGGCGTTTCACGGCTCGCTTCCGGTTCGTGTTCGATCTGGCCCGTCAGGAGTTCCCGGGCGTGGGCGTCAGCAGGACGGGACCGCTGCGGCCGCTCGACGCCTGCTCCGCGGTGCCGAGGATCTGGCCGTGATCGTTGATCTTCTGCACCGTCGTGATCTCCCAGCCCGGCTCGTCGGCCTCGACACCGTAGACCGTGCCCGCTTCCCAGAGGAACGGCCGGATCTCGCCCGCGATGTCGCGCGTCCCGATGAACTGACGGGAATCGTTGATGTCCGAGAGCCCGCTGTTGGGCGCGTACTTATCGAGCCCTGGGATCGTTTCTTCCAGGAAGATCACACTCCCGTCCCCCTTCTCCAGCGTCGCGTGCGAGCGCGCATCGCCCGCAGCGAGGACATCACTGCTATCGTTGATCGCCAGCGCTTTCTCACCCAGCAGGGTCACCTCGACCGTATCGTCCCAGAGAATGGCGTAAGGGTATTCGAGATCGTTCCGCCAGCCGACCGCCTGATTCCGGTTGTTGATGGCGGCCACGTGAGCGTGGTATCCGACGACGACCATCCGAGCCGGCCCAGGCGAGCGGCGTCCGGTTGCCCGTTCGCGTCCCCGACCACGAGGTCGGTCGCGGAAGGCTTCAGATCCACGCGGATGCCGGGGCCGGTGGAGCGGTCGCAAGCGGCTATGGCGAGGAGAGGGAGGAGATGGCGCATCCGGCGTCCTTTCTGGAATGCGGAGAAGAGACCGGGCCGACGACACCCACACCATCGGCCAAGGATAGCGCCCGGGCACGTACGTCGTCCAGAACCGCGCCCGGTGTCCGGAGTCTCAGCGCTCGATCAGCGCGCGCCAGATCGCGCCTGCCCGAGCCCCGTCCCGCCGCGCGAGATACTGGAGCATGCGCACCACGCGACCGGGATAGAAGACGAGAGCGAAGCGAAGTCGGTCGGCCCAGCCGTACCTGCGCCGCGCCAGCCGCCGACGATTACGGTCCCGGAGGAAGATCTGGAACGGCGAGGGACCGGCGTCCTGCAGGGATACGCGGTGCAGCACGCGGGCGCGCGGCTCGTAGAGGAGGCGGTAGCCCGCCGCGGCGATCCGGAGCGAGAGGTCCACGTCCTCGATGTACATGAAGAAGTCCTCCTCGAAGCCGCCCACCCGCCGGAGCACCGCCGCGGGAATCAGCATGCAGCAGCCGGTGAGAAAGGTCACCTCCTCCGTCGGGCCACCCTCCGGGTCCGGGTCGAGGCCGCCCTGGAGTCGATGCGTGGCCACGGCGCGGCTGCGGGAGATGCGGCCGCCGCCGAACCAGACGCGCTCCGGCGCGTCGTGGACGAGGATCTTGGCGCCCACGGCGCAGGCCGCGCCGTTCCGTTCGGCCGTCTCGACCAACCGGGAGACGCAGCCGGGCTCGACGACGGTGTCGTTGTTGAGCACGAGCACGTAGTCGTACCCCTGCTGCAGCGCCCGCTCGATCCCCCGGTTGTTTCCGCCCGTGTAGCCCAGGTTGGCCCCGGTCTGGAGATAGGGCAGCGCCGGGAACGCCTGGTGCAGGCGCTCGCCCGAGCCGTCGGGCGAGGCGTTGTCCACCAGCAGCACCTCCAGGCCCGCGAAGTCGCTCGCCGCGAGGGAGCGCAGGCAGGCCGCGGTGTCCTCCTCCGCACACCAGTTGAGCACGACGGCCAGCACGCGCGGCGACACCGTTCACTCGCTCCCGAGGGTGGCGGCGGGGGCGATGCGGCCCTCGCCCCGTCTCGCCACGCTGTCGAGGAGGTCGACCGTGCGCTGGGCGGTGCGAGTCCAACTGAAGCCGGCGGCGCGCTCGCGACCCCGGTCCGCCACCCGGCGGCGCAGATCGGGCTCGGAGCGCAGGCGCTCCACGGCACCGGCCATTCCGGCGGCGTCGTGCGGGTCGAAGAGGAAGCCCGCGGTCCCCACCACCTCCGGGAGCGAGGACCGGTCGGAGGCGATCACCGGCGCGCCGCACGCCATCGCCTCCAGTACGGGCAGCCCGAAGCCCTCGTGGAGCGAGGGGAAGAGCAACGCCTCGCAGTGCGAGTAGAGCCAGCGCAGCGCCTCGTCCTCGACCCCGGCGAGCTCGACGATCGAGTCCTCGACGCCGAGCGCTCGGGCCTGCTCCGAGGCATCCCCGCCGTCCGGGTACCACCGCCCCGCGAGCACCAGCCGGAGCTCCGGCCAGCGCGGGCGGAGCAGGGAGAGCACGCGAACGGCCGCGCCCAGGTTCTTGTGCGCCTTCCGGTTGCCCACGCACAGCAGGAAGGGCGCGCCGCCCACCGCGAGGACCGACGCCGGGCAGGCCTCGCCGGAGACGTCGCGAAAGAAGGCGCTCACCCCGTTGGGGATCGTGATCGCCTTGGGAGCCGCCCACGGTAGGCGCTCGAGCAGCGTCTTTCGCGTGTGCTCGGAGACCGTGATCACCCGCCCGGCCGCCGCGACCGCGCTCCGGAGCATCACGCCGGCCCCCGCGCGCCGCAGTGCCGGGAACGCCTCGGGCACCTTGAAGTGGATCAGATCGTGGACGGTGACCACGCTGCGCGCGGGCAGCCGGAGCAACGGGGTGTCGTAGTGGGGGAAGAAGGTGACGTCGGCGCGCGTCGCGCCCTGGAGCCAGAGGCGGAGCCAGGCGAGCTGCGGCGCCGCGCCGTAGAACTGCTGCGGATACGGGTGGGTCCGCACCTCCATCTCCGGCCCCTGATCACGCACGAAACTGCCAAGCTCATCGGTGCTCCCCAGCAGCGTCACCCGTGAGAAGCGCGGGTCGTGCAGGAGCACGGCCAATATCTCGCGCAGGTAGCGGCCGAGCCCGGCGGGCTGCAGCGCGCGTGCGTCGACCAGCGCGGAGTGCCCCCGTCTCCCTCCGCCCGGCGCGCGGGCCGGCACCCTGCGCCCGGGGGCGGAAGGGTCAGACAGGTGCACCGGACCCCGTGGCTGGTCGCGGTGGCGCGCTCCGCGAGACCAGGTGGATCAGCCCCCACAGGATCCAGAGGACCTCCATCAGGAACGGGTAGAGGAGGCTGTTGAGGAAGATGCTGTGTACTACGAGGGCGATCGTCGCCGCGGCGACGCCGAGAGCCAGGCCACGCTCCTCGCCCGGCCGGTGACGGTCCTTCCAGGCCCTGCGGCAGCGAAGCAGCACCGCGCCGAGCATGCCGGAGTAGAGAGCCACGCCCACGAGCCCGGTCATCACCGCGATGAAGAGGAGCCCACCGTCCAGCGTGAAGTCGACGCGCGACGTGGGTGTCCAGCCGTACGCCCGTTGCACGAAGCCGTAGGTATTGAAGCCGATCCCGATCACGGGGTGATCGGAGAAGACCCGGATCGCGTGCATCCACGAGATGAAGCGCAGCGCCGCGGACCCCTCGATGGAGAACCTGCCGAAGCGAGCCGCGAACGCTATCAGTAGCGGGAGGAAGGGGAGGATGAGCAGCGCAACGATCCCTCCGAAGCGCACCACCTTCCGCGCGAGGCCCCGCACCGCCAGGATCAGGCAGGCGCCGACGGCGAAGCCGAGCAGAGAGCTCCGCGAGATTGTGAGCAGCAGCGCAGAGACGAGGAGCAGCGGCTGCCACAGCGGCACCCTGGCCCCGAAGGCCATGCGGCCGAGCTGCACCAGGAGGATCGCGGCGATCAGACCGCCGGCGAAGTTCGGATCCAGGAAGGTGGAGACCAGGCGGTGCCCCTGCACGTCCCACCCGGCGTCGGGCTGCACCATCTGGGCGAAGCCCGGCAGGAAAAGAGACTGGATGACCCCGAACGCGGCGAAGGCCAGCACGGTGGCGTTCAGCGTGCGCCAGACGGCACCCACGTCGGCGGCATCGACGAAGTTCACCACCAACGGGTAGATACAGAAGTAGGCGATCCAGCGGAGGAGGTAGGCGATGCTGACCGCGAACTCGGTAACGCCCAGGCCGAAACGCGAGACGGCGAGCAGGGCCGAGCCCGCCCCGACCGCCGCGAATGCGAGGGCGAGGGTGGCCGTGAGATCGATCCGGAGGCTGTGATGCTGGAGCGCCGCGACCAGGCCGGCCAGGAGGAGACCGAGCAGGATCACGTCGTTCATCAGGATCGGCGTGCTCCGTGCGGCCGTCGACCAGACCGGCACACGCCCCAGGTTCCCGACGAGCATCAGAGCGAGAAAGGCGCGGAGCGCCGACGCGATCCGGACCCTTGCCGCGCCACCCGCGTAGGGGAGCGGCGCGGTCGCGCCCAGGTCAAGCGCCCGAATCATCACCGCCCCGACCGTCTCGCAGGACCACTCCGGCAAGCGGGATCCCCGCGGTCGCGAGCGATCCGGTCATCTCCCGCAGCTCGGTACGGGTGACACGGCCGGCGGTCGCGACAGCCACCACGGGGCGGCCGGCCGAGAGCGACGCGGTGACCGAAACGTGACCGAGCGGAGGGAGCGCGGCGACGACCAGCGAAAAGCGCCGCTCGAGCTCCTCCAGCGCCGTCCGAGCCCCCGCGCCGGAGCCGCCGTTCCGGCTCCCGTGGTAGACCGGATACCCGCTCTCATCACCCGCCTCCGCCCGCTCCAGCGGGTCGGTATGCCCGGGTTCCAGCGGCGCCAGCGCGACGCCCGTTCCCGCGCCGCCATCGGCCGGCAGGCGTTCCAGCGGCGCATCACCCAGGATCGCGAGCACCACGCTCACACCCTGCAATGCCGCCGTGGATGCGATGCTGCGCGCCACGGGCAGGCTGCTGGCGTGCTCGTTGACCGGGACCACCAGCACGCTCTGCCGCGCCCCCGCCCCGTTCAGGAGGAGCGGCATGCGCGAATCCAGGCGAACCACGGGCACACCGCTGGCGAGCTCCGCCTCGCGCGGGTCCGCGACGCCGTTGCCGAGGTAATGGCTCCCGAGTGCACCCACCATCCCCAGCACCAGCCCGCCGAGCAGACCGATCGCCAGGTTCAGCAGGGGGCGCGGGAACGCGGGCTTGCGTGGCGGGACCGCGGTATCCACCGGGCGCGCTTCCCCGCCTTCGGTGATGGCGGCCAGCCGGGCCTGGACGAGCTGCGTCTGCATGGCCACCAGCGTCTCCGACAGGCGCCGCACCTCGCGATCGAGCCGATAGTGCGCCTCCGCCTGCGCCGGCAAGCGCGCCAGCACGTCGTGGTAGCCGCTCAGCTCGCTCTGGAGCTGCGCCTCGCGACGGCCGACTCCGTCCAGGTACGACCGCGACAGCGCGACGAGCCGGTCCTCCACCTGCTGGATCTGCTCGTTCAGCAGGATCACGTCCGGGTCGCGCGGCGTACGGCGATCCAGCAGCTCGGTGCGCTGGCTCTCGAGCGTCTGCAGGCGGGCGAGGATCTCGTTGATCGCAGGGTTCCCGAGGAGCGTCGGATACGCGGCGAGGCCGCGCGCCGAGATGGAGCCCGCAGCCACCTGGTTCAGCACTTCGCGGAACGCCCGCTCCTCCACCTGCGCCTCGTCGAGGTCGGTCCGCAGCTTCATGCCGCGCTCCAGCTCCGCGTCGCCGAAGGCGGCCGGGTCCAGCATTCCGCTGCGCTCCTGCTGGCCCCGCAGCGCGTCCTCGGCGCGCGACAGGTCCGCCCGGACGCTGTCGGTGCGCTCGGCGAGGAATTCGTAGCGCCTCTGGTTCACCCCCCGATCGGTCGTCCGTCGCCGCTCCAGGTACTTCTTCACCAGCGCGTTCGGG
>DASSTO010000110.1:0-3952 GCA_035707865.1 Longimicrobiaceae bacterium
CCAGGGGGGCCGAGTCGATGCACTCGGCCCCCCTGGCTCGTACCTCCCTGTTCCCCGTCCCGCGCAGCGTTCGGCGAGCTATTCGTCGAGGAGGTCCGCGACGCGCGCCGCGACCTCGCGGAGCGCGCGGCCGGCCGCGGAATCGGGAGCGGCGGTGACGATGGGCGCACCCCGGTCGCCGCTCTCGCGGACGGCGACTTCGAGGGGGACCTCTCCGAGGAAGGGAATCCCGGCAAAGCCGGCCACCTGTGAGCCTCCGCCGCTGCCGAAGAGGTCGTACCGCGTGCCGCAGCAGGGGCAGACGAAGCCGCTCATGTTCTCCACGACGCCGAGAACGGGGGTGTCGACCTTGTCGAACATCCGGATGGCGCGCCGCACGTCGCCGGTGGAGACGTCCTGCGGAGTGGTGACCATCACCACACCGTCCACGTCCACCGTCTGGACGAGGGAGAGCTGCGCGTCGCCGGTGCCCGGGGGCATGTCGACGACGAGCACGTCGAGGTCGCCCCACTCCACCTGCTCCAGGAACTGCTTGAGGATCCCGGAGATGAGCGGACCGCGCATCACGGCGGGCTGGGCGTCCTCGAGGAGGAGGCCGAGGCTCATCATGCGAACGCCGTGCGCCTCGAGGGGCTCCAGCCGCTCGGAGCCCTTCTCGCCGAGGACGCGAGGCCGGCGCCGCTCGCCGAGCATGGTGGGAACGTTGGGGCCATAGACGTCGGCATCGAGGAGACCGACACGCTTCCCCTCGGCGGCCCACGCGGCCGCGAGGTTCACGGCGACGGTGCTCTTGCCCACTCCGCCCTTGCCCGAGCTCACCGCCACGACGTGGTCGACGGTGGGCAGAAGGTCGGGACGCGGCGTAGGGGCGGGAACGACGCCGGGCCCGCGCGCCGCGCCCTTCGGCTGCGCGTGTTGTCCCTCGGCGGCGGGCAACGCCACGTCGATCTTGACCTTCGAGACGCCGTCCACCCGCTCCGCCGCGGCGCGCGCCTCACGCACCAGGGTGCCGGGGTCCTTCGGCTGCAGCGCGAAGCGGAAGCGCACGAGGCCCTCGTCGGTGGCCTGAAGCTCGCGGATCCGGCCGGTGGAGACGACGTCGTCACCCGAACGCGGGTCGCGCACCTGCGTCAGCGCGGCGGCGACCCGGCGGAGAAGCTGCTCACCCGTCACACTCATGATCTTTCCTCGCTCTTCCACGAACGCCGCGCGGGAGCCGCGCCGGCGGAGCAGTACAGTACGAAAACGCCGACGCCCCGGGGAGCGTCGGCGCGCAGGGCCGGTGCGGATCGGCTCAGATCGCCTGAACCTCCGTCACCTCGGGAACCATCGCGCGGATCCTGCGCTCGATCCCGTGCTTGACGGTCATCGACGAGATGGGGCAGGCACCGCAGGCGCCGATGAGCCGGAGCTGGAGGACACCGTCGGCGAAGTCGACGAACTCCACGTCCCCCCCATCCACGTGGAGAGCGGGGCGGATGGTCTCGAGGGTGCTCTCGATCCGTTCGCGCACACCCTGCGAGTTCTCGGCGCGCTGGGTATCGTTCGGCATAGGGGTGAAACTTACCCGGAGGCCGCGGGGGGGTCAAGCGGGTAGCGGCGCCGTGGCCGGGGGTCTACAATAGCAATCCGCGTCCTTTCACGGAACCGAGGATCTCGCATGAGCAGCATCGCCCGGGTGCCGCAGCCCTGGAACGAGCCGGTGCGGTCGTACGCGCCGGGCACCGCCGCGCGCGCCGAGCTGAAGTCGCGACTGGCCGACCTGGCGCGCGAGGAGATCGACATTCCCGTCATCGTGGGCGGCCGGGAGATCCGGACGGGCCGGACGGCCCATGCGGTGATGCCGCACGCGCACGCCCAGGTGCTCGCCACCTGGCACAAGGCGGGTCGTGAGGAGGTACGGGAGGCGATGACCGCCGCGCGCGAGGCGCAACGCGAGTGGGCGAGCTGGGCGTGGGAGGACCGGCTCGCCGTCTTCCTGCGGGCGGCCGAGCTGCTCTCCACCCGCTGGCGCGAGACTCTCAACGCCGCCACGATGCTCGGCCAGAGCAAGACGGCGCACCAGGCGGAGATCGACGCCGTCTGCGAGCTGGCCGACTTCTGGCGCTTCAACGCGCACTTCGCCGAGCAGCTCTACCGGGAGCAGCCGAGCTCGCAGCACGGCGTCTGGAACCGGCTCGAGTACCGGCCGCTCGAGGGCTTCGTCTACGCGGTCACTCCGTTCAACTTCACGTCGATCGCGGGCAACCTGCCGACCGCGCCCGCGATGCTCGGCAACGTCTCGCTCTGGAAGCCATCCGACAAAGCGGTCTACAGCGGCTACTACATCGTGAAGCTGCTGGAGGAGGCGGGGCTTCCGCCGGGCGTGATCAACTTCGTGCCCGGCGATCCGGTCGAGATCACGAGCATCGTGCTCGACAGCCCGGAGCTGGCGGGAATCCACTACACGGGCTCGACGGCGGTCTTCCAGGGGATCTGGCAGGGCATCGGCGAGCGGATCGCACGCTACCGCGGCTATCCGCGCCTGGTGGGGGAGACCGGGGGCAAGGACTTCATCGTCGCGCACGCGAGCGCCGATCCGGAGGCGCTCGCCACCGCCATCGTGCGCGGCGGCTTCGAGTACCAGGGCCAGAAGTGCAGCGCGGCGTCGCGGGTGTACGTGCCCGAATCGCTCTGGAGCGCGGTGCGCGAGCGACTGGTGGCCCAGCTGGAGACGGTCGGGGTCGGGGACGTGCGCGACTTCCGCAACTTCATGGGCGCCGTGATCGACCGAACGGCCTTCGATCGCATCACGAACTACGTCGACCACGCGAAGCGGGAACCGGGGAACGAGGTCGTGTTCGGCGGCGGGTACGACGGCAGCGAGGGCTACTTCGTGGAGCCGACCGTGATCCGCGTCCGCGACCCGCGCTACCGGCTGATGTGCGAGGAGGTCTTCGGGCCGGTGGTGGCGGTCTACGTCTACCCGGAGCAGCCGTGGTCGGAGACGCTGCGACTGGTGGACGAGACCTCGCCGTACGGCCTGACCGGTGCCGTCTTCGCCACCGACCGCGGCGCGATTCGCGAGGCGGCGACGGGGCTGCGGGACGCCGCAGGCAACTTCTACGTCAACGACAAACCGACCGGCGCGGTGGTCGGGGAGCAGCCGTTCGGCGGCGGACGGGCCAGCGGCACGAACGACAAGGCGGGCTCCCCGCTCAACCTCTTCCGCTGGGTGAGCGCCCGGACGATCAAGGAGACCTTCGCGCCGGCGCTCGACTACCGCTATCCCTTCATGGAAGCGGAGTAGCCTCACGACCCTACGCCACGCCGCTCACCAACGGACATGGCCCGCAACAGGAGATCGTACTGGCAGCGCCGCGCCACCCGGCACCTGCAGCTCGCCGGGGCCAGCGTCGTCCTCACGGCCGGTCTCTTCCTTCTGCTCCCGGGGAAGGACCCGATCCACGACGTGAGCCTGGCATCGGCCTACGTCGCTCTCGTGCTGCTCGGGGCCTCTCTCGTCATCGGCCCGTGGAACGTGCTCCGGAGGCGCCCCAACCCGGTGAGCAGCGACCTGCGGCGCGACGTCGGAATCTGGGCGGGCATCGTCGGCCTCTTCCACTTCGCCATCGGGCTCAACGTGCACCTGCGGGGCAGGCCCTGGCTCTACTTCGTCTATCCGGCCGATCAGCCCCACGCCCTGCCCGTCCGGCACGACCTCTTCGGCTTCGCGAACTTCACCGGCTTCGCCGCGGGACTGATCCTCGCGCTCCTGCTCGTGCTCTCGAACGACCGTTCCCTCGCGCGCCTGGGGACCCGGCGCTGGAAGGCGTTCCAGCGGTTCAACTACTACGCGACCGCCCTCGTCGTCGCCCACGGCATCGCCTACCAGTTCATCGAGGGGCGGATCCACCTTCCCTTCCTGCTCGTGACGTTCGCCGTGGTGGTGCTCGCCGTTGCGGTCCTTCAG
>DASSTO010000111.1:0-6902 GCA_035707865.1 Longimicrobiaceae bacterium
TCCTTCGACTTCTGGAGCATCCCCTCGGCGATCTCCTTAGCCGATGCCCCATCAGCCGCCGCACCACCGAAGCGCTCCGTGATGCTTTGACTGATCTTCATGCTGCAGAACTTGGGACCGCACATCGAGCAGAAGTGAGCCGTCTTGGCGGGTTCGGCCGGCAGCGTCTCGTCGTGGTAGCTCAGCGCGGTCACCGGGTCCAGCGCGAGGTTGAACTGGTCGCGCCAGCGGAACTCGAAGCGCGCCTTGCTCAGCGCGTCGTCCCACTCCTGCGCGCGCGGGTGGCCCTTGGCCAGGTCGGCGGCGTGCGCGGCGATCTTGTAGGTAATCACGCCCGCCTTCACGTCGTCGCGGTTGGGGAGGCCGAGGTGCTCCTTGGGGGTGACGTAGCAGAGCATGGCGGTGCCGTACCAGCCGATCTGCGCGGCGCCGATGGCGCTGGTGATGTGGTCGTAACCGGGGGCGATGTCGGTGGTGAGCGGCCCGAGGGTGTAGAAGGGCGCTTCGTCGCACCACTCCAGCTGCTTCTCCATGTTCTCCCGGATGAGGTGCATGGGGACGTGGCCGGGGCCCTCGTTCATCGTCTGGACGTCGAACTCCCACGCGATGCGGTTCAGCTCGCCCTGGGTCCTCAGCTCGGCGAACTGGGCCTCGTCGTTGGCGTCGGCGAGCGAGCCGGGGCGCAGGCCGTCGCCGAGCGAGAAGCTCACGTCGTAGGCGGCCATGATCTCGCAGATCTCCCGGAAGTGCGTGTAGAGGAAACTCTCGCGGTGATGGGCGAGGCACCACTTGGCGATGATGCTCCCGCCGCGCGAGACGATGCCCGTGACGCGGTTCGCCGTGAGCGGGATGTAGCGCAGCAGCACGCCGGCGTGGACGGTGAAGTAGTCCACGCCCTGCTCGGCCTGCTCGACGAGGGTGTCGCGGTAGATCTCCCAGGTGAGCTCCTCGGGCACGCCGCCCACCTTCTCCAGCGCCTGGTAGATGGGAACGGTGCCGATCGGCACGGGCGAGTTGCGCAGGATCCACTCGCGTGTCTCGTGGATGTTCTTGCCCGTCGAGAGGTCCATCACCGTGTCGGCGCCCCACAGGGTGGCCCAGCGCAGCTTCTCCACCTCCTCCTCGATGGAGCTGGTCACGGCCGAGTTCCCGATGTTGGCGTTGATCTTCACCTTGAACGCCCGCCCGATGAGCATCGGCTCCAGCTCGGGGTGGTTGATGTTGGCCGGCAGGATGGCGCGGCCGCGGGCGATCTCGGTCCTCACCAGCTCCGGATCCATCCCCTCGCGCAGGGCGGCGAACTCCATCTCCGGCGTGACCTCGCCGCGGCGGGCGTAGTGCATCTGGGTGACGCAGCCGCTTCCGCGCAGCGCGGGGCGGCGGAGCGAGTCGGGGAGATCGACCGGCTGGGCGCCGGGGAGCGGTCGGTACGATCGCCCCGTCTCGGAGATGCCGCCCCGGGCGCGGATCCAGGCGTCGCGCAGCGGTGGAAGGCCCCGGCGCACGTCCACGCCGAGCGGGCCGCTGGTGTCGTAGACGCGGAGCGGGGGCTCGCCGCCGGAGAGGGTGATCTCGCGCATCGGGACGCGCACGCCCCTGCGGCCCTCGACGTGGACCTTGCGGGAGTTCGGGAAGGCGTCGCCGTAGTCGCCGGACGGGGTCGTCGGTCGGGTGGTGCTCATGATGCGCTTCCCTCCGTGCTGCGTGTGAAGGACCCGGTCTGGCGGAGGAGCACACGAAGGCGCCACTCCCGGGGCGGGGGTGGCGCCTGAACCGAGGCTCGGTGGAAGGCCGATCCTCCTGCGTCACGCCGCTCTCCCTCCGCCGGTTCGACCCGGATCAGGTTCCAAGGGACTGTCTCAACCCCGCGCATCGCGCGGGGTACCCCTGGCGGCTTGCGCTCTCAAGATAGCACATACGGGCAACCGGGCAACCGGCAGACCCACCGCACGGCCACTGTAGCGCCATCGGCGTCGCGTGACGGGGGCGTGTAGCGCTTCGCTACACGCCCCCGTCACGAGGTGGTTCCGTAAGTCTTTGCTGCGGAGCGCCTTCGCGGATGAGGAGAGCCGCGCCTGCGGCGGGTTCCGGACTTGCCCTCCTCGCCACCGCCACGCGGAGCCATCCGGCGCCGATCCCTCGCCACATCCACGCAGGAGCACGTCATGACCTCCAGACTCCCGTCTGCCGCCCGCCTGCTCGTCCTGGGCGGTCTCCTCGCCCTCGCCGGCTGCTCGGACGATCCGGTCACCGGGCCGTCGGCGCCGGCCGGCGGGCCCGCCGCGGCCACCGCGGTCGCCGAGCCCGCCGTCCGCTCGATCTCGCTCGACGCCTCCACCGTCACCGCGGGCGACTCGGTGACGGGCACGGTCGTCCTCACCGCTCCCGCGCCGGCGGGGGGCACGGCGGTGGGGGTGATGAGCAACGACGTCCGCGTGGCCACGGTCGAGCCGGGAACGACGGTAGCGGCCGGAGACACGACCGCCACCTTCCGCATCGCGACGCTCCCCGTCGCGTCGCTGGAGTCGGCGGCGATCTCGGCGACCGCCGGGCAGGTGACGGTCACGACGACGCTCTTCGTCGAGCCCGCGGGGCTGGCGATCTCGTCGCTCGCGTTCTCTCCGTCGCTGGTGGTGAAGGGCGGAACGACCGCGACCGGGACGGTGACGCTCAACGGCCCCGCCCCGGACGGCGGCGCGACGGTCGCCCTCTCCAGCAGTGACACCCTGCTCGCGACCGTTCCGGCGAGCGTCACGGTGCCGGCGGGCGCCACGACGGCGAGCTTCACCCTCACCCCCGGGTCGGTCTCCGTCGCCACGGCCGTCTACGTCTCCGCGAGCTTCGCCGGCGTGACGCGCGTGGCGCGGCTGCTGGTGGATGCGCCGGCGCCGACGGGTGGGGTCCCCACTTCGGTCTCGTTCGCTCCCAACCCCGTGGTCGGGGGGATCCCGGCGCAGGGGACGGTGACGATCGCCTCGGCGGTGACGAGCGACGTTCAGATCGCGCTCTCCAGCCTGGACCCCAGCGTCGCGACCGTACCCGCCAGCGTGACGGTCCCGGCGGGCGACACCGCGGCGACCTTCCCCATCACCACCTTCCCGACCTCCGGATCGGAGTTCACCGTCATCTACGCCGAGGCCGGTGGGGTACGGACGTCGGCCACCCTCACCACCTTCGCGCGGCCCGCGGATCTCGGCATCACCGCGGTGACGCTCGCGCCGGCGCGCATCGGCGGCGGGGGTCTGCTGACGGGGATGGTGACCTTCAGCGGGCCCGCCGTGCGGAACTCCCAGTCCATCGGCGTGCGGCTCACCAGCAGCCGGCCCGACGTCGTGCAGGTGCCCTCGGGCCAGTTCTTCGGCGTCTTCCTGCCCGGCACCAGGACGCTCGCCTTCCCGGTGAGCACGCGGGCCGTGGGCGCCAGCGTGGAGGTGACGATCACCGCGACGGTCGACGAGCCCGAGGGAATCGCCGACGTGGTGGGCACCGGCACCCTGGTGGTCACCACCGACCCGCCCCCACCGCCCGACGTGGTTCGCGTCCAGAGCGCCACCTTCAAGTTCGTGAGCGGCCGGGGCGGGACGCTCCAGGTCAAGGCCACGAGCACCAGCTCGACCGCCATCCTCACCGCCTTCCGGGATGGCGCGACGGTGCCCACCATGATCCTGACCAACGTCGGGGGCGGGAAGTACGAGGGAACGGTCAGCTTCGACGGGAACCCGACGAAGACCGTGACCGTGACGAGCGACCTGGGCGGCTCCGTCACGGCCGGAGTGAAGCAGTAGCCGGCGGAAGTCCTGCGGAACGCGGCGCGGGGTGCCGGACGACGTCCGGCACCCCGCGGGCGTGTCACGGCACGCCACCGGCCGGTTCCGACCCGTCGGACGCGTGTGCGGCCCACTGCGACTGCTGCTCCTCCAGGCGGGCCAGGTCGGTGCGCGCACCCATTTCGTGGAAGAGATGCTCGGCCTCGCGCAGCAGCATTCGAGCCGCCCCGTGCCGCCCCTGCGCCCAGCGGAGGTGGGCGCACTCCTCCACCGCTTCGGCACGTTCGAGGTCGAATCCGGAGGCTTCGGCGAGCGCGATCGCCTGCTGCACGTGACTCTCGGCCGCGTCGAAATCCTCTCGAAGCCTGCAGATCGTCGCACGGAACCGGTAGAGGTCCACCTGCCTCCGGTGGTCGCCGGTGCGGATGATCTGCTCCCCGGCCGAGGACAGCGCCTCGAGCGCGCGGTCGAGCTCTCCCAGGTGGATCAGCGCCTCCGCGCGGTTGGTGCCGAGGGTACTGGACATGGCGACGTCGCCGAACTGCTCGGCGACCTCCATGCCGCGGTCGAAGTAGAGCAGCGCTTCGGTCCAGTCTCCGAGGTCTCCCGAGATGACGCCCAGGCTGTTGTAGGCCGCGACGGCGGCCACGGGATCGCCCGATCGAACGGACGACGCGACGCTCTCGAGGCACGACATTCGGGCGACGCGGATGTCACCGCGCATCTGCTCGAAGACCGCGATGTTCTGGTAGGTCCAGCCGATGAGCGCGTCGTCCCCGGAGTCCAGCGCCCGCTGGATCGCGGCGGCGTATCGCTCCTGCGCGCCGTCCCAGTCGTTCTGGAGGTGGCGGATCGCCGCGAGAGTGTTCATCGCCCGCGCGGCGGCGCGCGGGAGCCCCGCGCGGTCCGCGATCTCGAGGCTGGCCTCGGCGACCTCCTCCGCCTCGCCGAAGCGGTCCATTCGCTGGTAGACGCGAGACTGCCCCCGCAGGGCATCCACGATGGCGGAGGTGTTCCGTTGCTCGACTCCGTACCGGAAGACCTCCGTGAACGCGAGCTCGGCCGCATACCAGTCCGCGGAACGCTCGTGCGCGACGGCGGCCGCGAGGATCGACTCGACGTCATTCGTCGCTCCGGGCGCGGTCATCGTGTACCTCCATCATCCCTGCGCGAGGATGAACCCGCTGAAGTGGCCGACAAGGCCCTGGATCTCCGCCTTGCCCGTGATATCCGCTCCGCCGAGGGGCTTCGCGGGCTTCCCATCCGTGCCCACCTCCCAGATGCTGTAGTATTCCTTGGGAGACCCCGTCGTCGGGTGCCTCGGGCACCCGTGCTGTCCGTAGTGGAGCGTGAGCGTCAGAGGCGCATTGAACTCGTCGACCGCGGACCCGTTCGCGGTCATCGCCGACGCCCGGACCAGGAACTGCCGCCCCGCGGGAACGACCAGATGAAAGCGGGTGGGACCCGTTACGGCACCCGGCGGGACCTCGAGCGTCGCGTCGCCGGCGGTGATGGTTCCGCCGGTGGGCGGCAGGACGATGTCCGCGGAGGCGGCAGCGTTCGGACCGCAGTTCACCGCGACCGCGGCGGGAGGCCCGGGTCGAGTGCCGGGGCCTCCACCGCCGGTCGCGGCTGCACATCCGGTCGCAACCCCCAGGGCCAGGAGAAGCAGGATGGGTCTACGCTTCGCTCCGTTCATCGGCGCTCCTAGGGGTTGGGTTGAGCGGGACCTACGCGACCGAAGGCTGCGAACCCGACACCGACCGGAGGGGGAGCCTGAGAACGAAACAGGAGCCCGCCCCCACCTCGCTCTCCACCCACAGCTCCCCGCCCAGGAGCCGCGCGAGGCGGCGCGAGATGGGGAGCCCGAGGCCGGTTCCTCCTTTCGTTCCCTTGACCTGCTTGTATTCCTCGAAGACGAGGGCGAGGTCGTCCGGAGCGATTCCGGGGCCGGAGTCGATCACGCGGATCTCGACCGCTTCCTCCGCGCCCTCCGCGTCGGCGCTCCCCTCCGCCGGCCCCCGCACCCGGAGAGCGAGGCGCACCTCCCCCTGCCCGGTGAACTTCACCGCGTTGGAGAGCAGGTTGACCAGGATCTGCTGCACCCGGTGCGGATCGGTGTCCACCACGGGCACCCCCTCCAGCCCGGAGACCACCAGGGCAATTCCCTTCTCCTCCGCGAGGGGCTGGATGGTGTTGAGCACCCCGTCGATGATCTCGGGGAGGCTGCACGGCCGGATCTCCATCTCCATCTGGCCGGCGGCGATCTTGGAGAGGTCGAGGATGTCGTTGACCAGGGTGCGCAGCGTGGTGGCGGCGCGGTTGGCCTTCTCCAGGAAGCGGCGGGCCGCGTCGGGGAGCTCGCCCGCGGTGTTCTCCAGCAGGAGACCCTGGTAGCCCAGGATCGCGCCGATCGGGTTGCGCAGCTCGTGGTTGATGGAGGCGAAGAAGCGCTCCTTGGCCTCCGTGAGCTGGTTCAACTCCGCGTACGCGGCCTCCAGCTCGTGGGAGCGCGCCCCCACGGTCTCGTGCAGGCGTGCGTTGCTGATCGCCACCGCCGCGTGGCTGGCGAGGGTGAGCGCCAGCCGGATGTCGCGCGGGGTGACCTCGTACTCGCGGCGGTAGCCCACGATCAGCGCGCCGAACGTATCGCCGAAGAGCGAGAGCGGAATTCCCAGGCCGGCGCGCATTCCCTCCGCGGCGTGGAAGGGGAAGTTCTCGATCTGGAGGTTGGCCGCCGCGCCGCCGATGGTGAGAGGCCGCTCCGCCTCCACGACGGTGCGGGCGAGGTGGTATTCCTCGGTGGCCCCCTCGGCGTTACGGAGCCCGACGGAGGCCACGGTATAGATTCGGCCGCGATCGGTGGTGTTCACCATCACGTAGTGCGCGCCGAGCAGGGTGCGGGTGAAGCGGGCGACGAGGTTGAGGACCTCGTCCATGTCCAGCGTGCGGTTCGCGGCCAGGCCGAGGGTGTGGAGCGCCTCGCTCTCCTCCACGCGTCGCTGCAGCTCCGCGCAGCGCGCCTCCGCGTCGGCGAGCCGCCAGCAGCGGTCCTCGAAGTCCTCGACGGCCGCGGTGAGCGAGTCCCAGGGCTGCAGGTCTTCCCCGAAGGCGCCCGTGTCCGCGATGAGCAGA
>DASSTO010000112.1:0-53260 GCA_035707865.1 Longimicrobiaceae bacterium
GGTCGCGCGCGTCATCCACGCCCCGGTTGCTCGCCGCGTCGATCTCCACTACGTCGAGCGAGGTCTTTCCCGCCCAGATTCGCTGGCACGAGTCGCACTCCCCGCACGGTTCGCCCTCCTCCCCGCGGTTCGGGCAGTTGAGCGCCATCGCAAGCACGCGCGCCAGCGTGGTCTTCCCCACGCCGCGGGGCCCGCAGAAGAGGTAGGCGTGCGCCACCCGCCCCTTCTGCACGGCGGAGCGGAGCGTCGCCGAGACGTGCTCCTGCGTGGCCACCTCGGCGAAGCGGCGCGGTCGATAGGTGCGGGCGAGCGCGGTTCGGGACAAGTCAGGGGACAGGTTACAGGGGACAGGTTGCAGCCACGGGAATATACCCCGGAGCGGAGGGGAGGATCAACGCGTCATCCGCCACGCATCCTCGACGTGCTCGATCACGGGCTCGGCGCCGCCACGCACGAGGATGGCGACGGCGTCGAAGCGGTAGGTGTCGGTGGGACGGCCGTGGCGGTCGATCCAGGCGGCGGCGACCTGCTGGATCTCCCGTCTCTTCTTCCACGTGATCGCCTCGAGCGGGTGGCCGAAGCCGAGGCCGGCGCGGGTCTTGACCTCCACGAAAGCGACGACCTCGCCGCGGCGCGCGACGAGGTCGATCTCCTTGTGGCCCATCCGGAAGTTGCGGTCGAGGACCGTCCAGCCGGCCTGTTCGAGGAAGCGTGCGGCGAGCGCCTCGCCGCGGTCGCCGAGCGGCTTGCCGGACATGGAGCGGAGTCAGGCGATGCGAGGGACGGCTCGCTCGTGCGGGCGGAGCGCCGGCGTCACCTCGCGCCCGATGGCCGCCGCGATGACCCTCACCTGGCCCATCAGCTCCTCGAACTGCTCGGGGAAGAGCGACTGCGCGCCGTCCGAGAGGGCGTGCTCGGGGTCGGGGTGCACCTCCACCATCAGCCCGTCCGCGCCGGCCGCGATGGCGGCACGACCCATGGGGATCACCTTCGCGCGCAAGCCCGTGCCGTGGCTCGGGTCGGCGATGATGGGCAGGTGCGAGAGGGACTTGACGACGGGGATCGCCGTGAGGTCCAGCAGGTTGCGCGTCTGCGGGTCGAAGCCGCGCACGCCGCGCTCGCAGAGGATCACCTGGCCGTTGCCCTCGGCGAGGATGTACTCGGCCGAGAGGAGCAGGTCCTTGATCGTCGCCGCCATGCCGCGCTTCAGGAGGACCGGCTTCCCGGCGCGGCCTGCGCGGCGGAGCAGCGAGAAGTTCTGCATGTTGCGGGCGCCGATCTGTACGATGTCGGCGTACTCCGCCACGAGCCCGAGGCTCTCCTCGTCCAGCGCCTCGGTCACGATGGCGAGCCCGGTCTCCTCGCGCGCCCGGGCGAGCAGCTTGAGCCCCTCCTCGCCCATCCCCTGGAAGGAGTAGGGCGAGGTGCGCGGCTTGAAGGCACCACCGCGCAGGATCGTCGCGCCGGCGTCGCGAAGGCGGCGGGCGATCCCGAGGATCTGCTCCTCCGATTCCACCGAGCAGGGGCCGGCCATCAGGACGACCTCGTTCGCGCCGATCCGCGTGCCGTTGGCGAGCTCGATCACCGTCGGCTCCTCACGCCACTCGCGCGAGACCTGCTTGTAGGGCTGCGAGACGTGGATGACCTGCAGGACACCGGGGAGCGCCTCCAGCCGCCCGGAATCGACCTTCCCGTCGTTGCCGATGAGGCCGACGGCGGTGCGCTGCTTCCCGGGGATCGGGGCCGCTTCGTAGCCCATCTCGCGAATGGTCCGGACGACGCCCTCGACCTGCTCGGGCGTCGCGTTGTGTGCCATGACGACCAACATGAACGGCTCACGGTTACTCGGAAATGAAGGAACTGCTCGGGCGGAATGTAGTGTCGCGGGAGGGGCGAGTAAAGCGTGGAGCGGACCACTCGCGGGGTTCGGCTATCGGCTATCAGTAAACCGATAGCCCCCGCGCCTCCTCACGTATTCACCGCCGAGTGTTCGTCCAGGCGCCAGCCGCCGTCGAGCTGAACGCCGACGATGGTGGAGACGCCGGGCTCCTCCATGGTGACGCCGTAGACCCAGTCGGCCGCTTCCATGGTGCGGGCGTTGTGGGTGATGACGATGAACTGCGTCTCCGCCTTGAAGTCGTGCAGGAGCTGGATGAAGCGGCCGACGTTCGACTCGTCGAGCGGGGCGTCGACCTCGTCGAGGACGCAGAAGGGCGAAGGCTTGACGAGATAGAGGGCGAAGAGCAGTGCGAGGGCGGTGAGCGTGCGCTCGCCACCCGAGAGGAGGTGGATTCGCTGCGTGCGCTTGCCCTTGGGCGAGGCCTGGATCTCGACGGGCGACTCGAGGGGGTCGTCCGGGTCCGCGAGGCGGACGTCGCACTCTCCGCCCTGGAAGAGCGACTGGAAGACGCGCTGGAAGTTGCCGCGGACCTCGTCGAAGGTGCGGAGGAAGACCTCGCGCGCGGTGCGGTTGATCTGGCGGATGGCCGCGACGAGGTCGTCGCGGGCCGAGACGAGGTCCGTCCGCTGCTCGAGGAGGAAGTCGAGGCGGCGCTGCTCCTCGGCGTGTTCCTCGACGGCGAGGAGATTGACGGTCCCGAGCGAGTCGAGCTGCTCGGAAGCCGCCAGGAGCTCACGGCGCCACTCCTCGGGATCGTCCCCGGCCAGGGGGCCGGCCTCGGCGAGGAGGGCGTCCCACGGGCGGCCCCACTCCACCTCCAGCCGCTCGACGACGCGCTCGGCGCGCGAGCGCAGATCGGCGAGGCGCAGGTCCAGCGCGTGGCGCTCCTCCGCCGCGCCGTCCTCGTTCCGGCGTGCGTCGCGGGCGCGGGCGCTCAGATCCTCGACCTCGGAACCGATCTCGCCCAGGCGCGCATCGAGCCGCGCCACGAGCGCGGCCGCCTCGTCGCGGGCGACGAAGAGCGCCTCCAACTCCCCACCCGCCCGCTCCCGCACCCCCGCGAGCGCCTCCAGGGTGGCGCGCAGCTCGGCGGCCTCCGCTTCGAGCGCGGAAAGGCGATGACCGGCCGCGACGCTGCCCTGCTCCGCGGCGGCCAGGCGGCGGTCCGTCTCGCGCAGCTCCGCCTCGCCGCGCGCGACGGCGACGCGGAGCTCCGTCTCTTCCTCGCGCGCCGACTCCCAGCGGTCCTCGAGCCCGGCAAGCCGGGCGCGGGCCGCCGCCTCCTCGGCGGCCGCGGCCTCCGTCTCCGAGGCAAGCTCGGCCAGCCGGCACCCGACCTCGTCGACGCGGCGAGCGGCGTCGTCGCGGGCGATCGCGAGCGCCGCGACCGAACGGCCGATGCGCTCGCGGTCCTGCTCGAGGCGGCCGTGGTGGTGCCGCTGCGCGGCGGACTCGAGCTCGATCCGCTTCAGCTCCGCATCCGCGACCCGGCGGACCTCCTCTGCCTCGGTCGCGTCCTCCTCGGCCGCTTCGAGGGCCTCGCGCGCCGCGTCGCGGGCGGCGGCCGCGGCCTGCCGCGTCCGCCGGGCATCCGCGAGCTCCCCGCGCAGGCGCACGAGGAGCTCGCGCCGGGCGAGGATCCCCTCGCCCGCCCCCGAATCCGCGAGGCGCACCACGCCGCGCGCGTCGACGACGTCGCCGCCCACGCCGATGCGCGGGCCGGTGGCGGGCTCGCCGAGCGGGTCCTCGACGACGACCAGGCCGCCGACGAGCGCCTCCACCCAGTCGGCGCCCGTCGCCGCGGACAGGGTGTCGAGCGGCAGCAGGAGGAGCGACCCTCCCCCGCTCCACTCGCCGCGGAACCAGTCGCGGACGCGGCGGGCCGTCGCGAGATCGTCCACCACGAGCGCCTGCAGCAGCGGGCCGAGGTAGCGCTCCATCGCCTCCGCGCCGAACGCAGGCCGACCGGAACCGCCCACGAAGTCGGCGAGCGGGGCGTGAACGCCCGGGAAGCGCTCGCGCGCGGCCATGATCGACGCCACCGCCGGAGAGAATCCCTCGTAGCCGCGCTCCAGGAGCTCGCGAGCCTCGACCTGCGAGGAGAGCAGCGACAGCCGGTCCTCCGCGGCACGGAGCGCGTCGCGCTCGGCCTGGTCGCGGCCGCGCAGCACGACGATGCGCTCGCGGGCCAGCTCCGCCGTCTCCGCAGCGGCATCGACGCGGGCGCGGAGATCGTCGGAGCGGGAGGCGAAGAGATCCGTCTGCTCGGCGGCTCGCTCGAGCTCGCGGCGAAGGCTCCGCTCCTGGCCGGCGAGCTCCGCCAGGCGATCGTCCGCCTCGTGGTGTCGTCGCTGCGCCGAGGCTCGCTCGCCCTCCAGAGTGGCGGTCTCGCGCGCCAGCTCGCGGGCGCGCGAGACGGCGCGATCACTCGACGCCCGCTCGGAAGCGAGCGTGTCCCGCAGGCTGCGACTCTCCTCGGCGTGCGAATCGAGGCGCGCCCGGAGTGCCTCCAACCGACCCGCCTGCGCGCTCCTCTCGTCGGCGTGGCGGAGAGCGTCGCTCGCGAGCGCGGTGCGGCGCGCCTCCAGCTCGGCGCGCTCCCGGACGATCTGCTGGATGCGGAGCTCGGCGTGGCTGCGCCGCTCGTCGGCGAGCAGGAGCTCGCGCTCGCGCCCGTCGAGGTCCGCCCGCAGCCGGTCGAGCTGCGCCGAGGCGCCGAGGCGCTCGTTGGTGAGCCGCGCCACCTCGGCGCGCCGCTCCTCGATGCGCGCCTCGACGGTCGCGCGCTCCGCGGCCGAGGCACGAGCGCTCTCATCCACCTCCGCGCGGCGCTGAACGGTTCCCGCGAGATCCGTCTCCAGGCCGGAGAGATCGGCGCGCGCCAGGGCCGCCTCCAGCTGGAGGCGGCGAGCCAGCAGCTCGCGGTGTCTCTCCGCGCGGCGGCGCTGGCGAGCGAGGCCGCGGACCTTCGATTCCACCTCGGCGATCAGATCCTGCAGCCGATCGAGGTCGGCCTGCGCGGCGTCCAGCCGGCGCGTCGCCGCCTGGCGGCTGTCCTTGTAGCGGCCGATGCCCGCCGCTTCCTCGAAGAGCATGCGACGCTCCTCCGCGCGGTCGCTGAGGAGCGTCTCGATCATCCCCGCTTCGATGATGGCGTAGGCGTTCGAGCCCAGACCGGTGTCTCGCAGCAGGTTGTGGATGTCGCGGAGCCGGCAGGCGGTGCGGTTCAGCGAGTACTCGCTCCCGCCCTCGCGGAAGACCTTGCGCGTGACCTCGATCTCCGCGTGTGGCGCGGGAACCCGGCCGCTCTCGTTGTCGAAGAGGAGGGAGACCTCGGCGTAGTGAAGGGGGCGGCGGCGGGTGGTGCCCTGGAAGATCACCTCCTCCATCTTGGCGCCACGCATCGCGCTCGCCCGCTGCTCGCCGAGCACCCAGCGGATGGCGTCGGCGATGTTGGATTTCCCGCAGCCGTTCGATCCGATGATCGCGGTGACCCCCTCGCGGAAATCGAGCGTGGTGCGATCCGCGAACGACTTGAAGCCCTGCAGCCGGAGCGACTTCAGCTTCACTTCGCCGCCGGAGCCGGGTTACCGGTGCGCGGTGCGAGGCTCGCCTGGAGCCCGGCGGTGTCGAGCAGCTTCCGCATCGCCCCCGCGCTGGTGCTGTCCGCGTAGGCGCCGGCGAGGATCTCCCACCGCCGGCTGCTGTCGGAGTAGAGCACCGGCAAGGTGTAGACGGGGAGCTTGCGGGCGAGGAGCGAGTCCGACACGGCGGTGGCGGCCGAGTCGCCGGCGCGCTCCCCGAGCACGTAGGCGAGCGGAACGTGACGGATGAGGCTCCAACCCCGTGCCGCGTCCGCCTTGCTGATCACACCCGCGCGAGTGAGGCGCTCCCGCAGGGCGTGCGCGGCGACGGTGTCCTCCAGGGTGCCGGCGAGGACCTTGTAGTAGAGGATCCCGCTCTCGTCTTCCGGAGAAACGAAGAAGGGCACGTCCGGGAAGCGGCGCGCGTACGTCTCCACTCGCCGGTGGGCCGGGCCGAACTGTCGGAAGGAGACCACCTGCACGGAATACGGGAGCGTCACCCCGACCGCGTGGGGAGGCGGAGGTGCCGGCGGGACGACCGCGGGGCGCGGAACGACGGTGGCGGCGGGCCGGCCGACCTGTGCGGCCGGGCGGCGCGCCCACGGGATGAGATCGGGGCGCACGCTCGCCACCACATAACCAATCGCGGCGATCACCACGAGCGCGAAAACGAGCCACAGGAGCCACGTCGAAGCAGCGCCCGAGCCGTTCTCGCGGGGCGGCGCGACGGGCGGGAGATCGAGATCGGGGGGAGGCGGAGGCGCTTCGGGCGGAGGCGCTTCGGGCGGAGGCGCGGGTGGCGGCGCGGGCACGAGCATCGGCTCGCGGGAGACCGGCTCCTCGGAGGGGGGTGCGATCCGCCCTCGGATCGGCACGCCCGCGGCGCGCAGGGGCTCCAGCACCTGGAGATCGGCGGGTGTACCGAGGAGGATGACCTCGCCGACCCACTGCGCCATCGCCTGCGCATCGAAGCCGTCCGCCGGAGCGAAGAGCACGAGGGAGGCGTCGGCGTCCTCGAAGCCGGCGACCAGCTTCGGCCAGCGCGGGTGACGGTAGATGGCCTCCGCGTCGGGCTCGTAGGTGCCGGCGGGGACGAGGAAGAAGCCTCGCCCCTCGACCGCTCGTGCGCTGCGCGCCACCGAAGCGCCGTAGAGGAAGACGTCGACGATCCCCTCCAGGTTCTCGCTTCGGGCCGCCTCGTGGAGCACGGGGTTCTCGAGGTGGAGGTCGGCGAGGACCACCCTGCGGCCGTGCCGGGCCCACACAGTGCTCAGCTCCACGGCGGTTCGCGCGGCCCAGCGGCGGTCGGCCGCGCCGACGAGCAGGAGCACGATCGTGCGCGTCAGCTCGCCGGCGAAGGGCGTGCCTTCGTCGTCCAGGGGGTCGTAGATCGACGCCGGGGGGAGCGAAGCGGAACCGGAGGCGTGAAAGGAGGGGGAATCGCTCATGGTCTGACGTCGAGGTACGTGGAGCGCAGCAAGCGCGGAGGCCGGCCCCGCGGGACCGGCCATACTGCGTCGAGCTCGACTACCGGATGAATGCGAAGATTAGCGCGGAAGTACCGGACGGGCAAGCGAATGCAGCTACGCGGAGGTCTGCGGCTGCATCTCGTACGTCGGCGCGTCGCCCCAGAGGCGCTCGAGCTGGTAGAAGGCCCGCGCTTCCGGGTGGAAGACGTGGACCACGAAGTCCACGTAGTCGATGAGGACCCACCGGCCGCCGCGCAGCCCCTCGACGCCCACGGGGCGAACCTTCTCGCGCTTCAGCTCGTCGATCACGTGGTCCGCGATGGCGGTCACGTGCGTATCGGAGCGGCCGGTGGCGATGACGAAGAAGTCGGTCGCCGCGGAGAGCGGCCGCAGGTCCAGCACGGTGACGTCCTGGGCCTTGCGGTCGAAGAGGAGCTCGACGGCGCGGGCCACCTCCGCGGGCAGGGCGGGATCGCTCATCCGACGCGGCCTACTCTTCCTTGATGACCCAGACCTTCAGCTCGGGCCGGACCTCCGCGTGCAGCCGGATCGGCACGCTGAAGACGCCGAGCGCCTTGATGGGCTCGTCGAGCTGGATCTGACGGCGATCGACCTCGACGCCCTGCTCCGCGAGCTTCTCGGCGATGTCGGCGGAGGTGATGGAGCCGAAGAGCTTGCCCTCCTCGCCCGCGCGCGCGTGGAAGGTGACGGAGAGCCCCTCGAAGCGCTGCGCCTGCTGGCGCGCGCCCTCGAGCTGCTCGGCCGAGCGCTTCTCCTGCTGCGCCCTCTCGCGCTCGATGCGCTTGACGTTCGCCTCGGAGGCCGCGAAGGCGAGCCCCTGCGGGATGAGGTAGTTGCGGGCGTAGCCCGGCTTGACGGTCACGATCTCCCCGGCGTCGCCGAGGCTCTCCAGGCGCTCCCTCAGGATGACCTGCATGATGATGACTCCTTGCAAATGGTCCGGCGCACGTCGGTGCGTGCGGCGGACGATCAGTTGACGGTCAGGTCCGGGGCGCGAGCGGCGCGCGCGCCCGGACGTCGATCCACGTGTCGCCCAGGCCGATCAGTACGGCGGCCGTGAGCACGAGCGGGTACAGGAACAGCGTCGCCATCGCGCCGAAGAAGACGGTGAAGAACGACGGCGCGCCTCCCACGAGGAAGAGGAAGACCCCCAGTCCGCGCAGGGCGTAGAGCCCGGCCATGAAGACGAGCGCGTTCAGCCCCACCCGATCGGCGAGCGAGCCGCTCACCGGGACGAGCAGGAGCACGATGCCCGCGATCAGGATCCATACGAGCTGGTCGTTGAAGCGGAACTCGCGCAGCGGCCGGAGGATGAACGGCCCCCCATCCCCGCGCCGAAGCCGGGTGACGAGCCAGGACGCGAGCGCCAGCGCCGCGAGGGACTGGAGCCCGAGGAGCCCGGGCAGGAGCCTCCACTGCAGTCGCATCGCCTGCTCGATCGCCGGGGAATACCGATCGATCGCGGCCGAATCGGCCCCCGAATCCTTCAGCTGCTGCACGATCCTGCCGGGGACGGCCATGAGCTGCTTCTGGAGCTGATGGTCGAACGCACCCCACCCCCCGCTCGCCGCCACCCAGACGAGGGCGGCCACCCCGGCGAGTGCGACCGCCAGGAGCGCCCTGGGAAAGACGCCCCAGCGCGGGCGCGCGAGGGTCACGAGCAGAAAGCCACTCCCCAGGAGGAGCGCCCACGTGCGGCTCAACACCGGGAGCGGGCCACCCGGAAAGCCCACGCCGAAGAGCCAGAAGAGCGCCGCCAGCAGGAACCAGCGCCAGCGCGGCGCCGCCGGGATCGCGACGAGCACCAGCGCGAGCGGGAGCATGACCAGCGGGGCGGAGTCGAAGACCGACAGGAAGACGACGGCGATCAGCAGAGCGATCGCCGTGCCCCACCGGGTCCCTCCGCGCCCGCGGGTCTCCTCCATTACCCCTCGTGCCCGGCGATGTAGGGCAGGAGCGCGAGGAAACGGGCCCGCTTGATGGCGGTGCTCACCTGTCGCTGGTGTCGCGCGCACATCCCGCTGATGCGACGGGGGAGGATCTTGCCGCGCTCCGTGATGAAGCGCGAGAGCCGCCGCTCGTCCTTATAATCGATCGTCCGCGTCCCCGACTCGCAGATCGGGCACGTCTTGCGCTGACGAGCCATCTTATTCCTCCTCCTCGTCGGAATCCTCGTCCTCGTCCTTCTCCTCGACCACCGGAGCCGGCGAGGTCTGCAGGTCGCCCTCGTTGACCACGATCAGGTAGCGGAGCAGGCCCTCGTCGAGCTGCAGGCTGCGCTCGAATTCCGGGAGCTTCTCCGGATCGGTGGTGACGTGCGACACCACGTAGTAGCCGTTGTCCCGATCCTCGATCGGGTAGGCGAGCTGCCTGCGACCCCACTGATCGACCGCCGTGACCTCGCCGCCGTCCTCCCCGGCCACGAGGCCGTGGAAGCGGCCGAGCTTCTCGTCGATCGTCGGCTCCTCCAGCGTGGAGTCGAAGATGTACACGATCTCGTAATCTCTCACCGTCACACCTTCCTCTGGGCATGAGGCCCCGCGCCGGTGTGCGCGGAGCAGGAAACGAAAAGCTCCGCCCCGACACGGGGCGGAGCCGGTGAATATAGCGGAAGCGATAGGGGGCGTCCAGACTGGGGAAAGGTCGTCGGTCGTCGGCTGTCGGTCGTCGGTCGCGGAAGGGGCCGATGCCGGTCGTGCGGGGACCGACGACCGACGACCTCTACACGTTGAAGCGGAACAGCATGATATCCCCGTCGCGCACGACGTAGTCCTTGCCCTCGGAGCGCATGAGGCCCTGGTCACGCGCGGCCTTCACGCTGCCGGTCTTCAGGAAGTCGTCCCAGCCGACCGTCTCGGCGCGGATGAAGCCGCGCTCGAAGTCGGAATGGATGACGCCGGCGGCCTCGGGGGCCTTCGCGCCCACCGGGATCGTCCACGCCTTCACCTCCTTCTCGCCCGCGGTGAAGTAGCTCTGGAGGCCGAGCAGCCGGTAGGCGGCGCGGATGAGCTTGTGGAGGCCGGGCTCGTCGAGGCCGAGGGAGGCGAGGAACTCCGCGCGCTCCTCGGGCCCCAGCTCGGCGAGCTCCGACTCGATCCTGCTCGACACCGGGATGATCTCCGCCTCCTCCCGGCTCGCCTCGACCGCCGCGCGCAGCGCCCGCACGTACTCGTTGTCGCCCCCGGGGAGATCGCTCTCCGCGACGTTGGCCAGGTAGAGGACGGGCTTGCTGGTGAGCAGGTTGAAGGAGCGCACGAGGCGCGCCTCCTCGTCGCTCGGCTCCACGGCGCGCGCGGGCTTCCCCTCGGCGAGGGCGGCCTGCAGGCGCTCCAGGATCGAGACCTCCTGCTGGGCCTCCCGGTCGCCGCCGCGGGCGGTCTTCCGCACGCGCTCCAGCCGCTTCTCGACGAGGGCGAGATCGGCGAGCGCGAGCTCCAGGTTGATGATCTCCCGGTCGCGCACGGGGTCGACCGAGCCCATCACGTGCACCACGTCGGGGTCGTCGAAGCAGCGGACGACGTGGACGATGGCGTCGGTCTCGCGGATGTTGGTGAGGAACTGGTTGCCGAGCCCCTCGCCCTCGGAGGCCCCCTCGACGAGGCCCGCGATGTCGACGAACTGGACCGCCGCGCGCACCGTGCGCTGCGGCTGGACCTTCTCGGTGAGGATGTCGACGCGCGCGTCGGGGACCTCGACCATCCCGACGTTCGGCTCGACGGTGCAGAAGGGGTAGTTGGCGGCGTCCGCGCCCGCCGCGGTCAGCGCGTTGAAGAGCGTCGACTTGCCGACGTTCGGGAGGCCGACGATTCCGAGTTTGAGCATGAAAAGCTATCAGCTATCGGCTATCAGTCAGCCGACAGCTGATAGCCCGGGTAGTTGTCGGGGCCGGCAGCCACGTTCGGTGCCGGCCCCGGTATGGGCGTTAGTAAACGGCAGCCGGGAGCCGGTTCCGTGCTCAGCCGAGGAGGAGTCGGAGGACGTGGTGCGCGTGCTGGAGCAGCGCATGGGCGGTCGTGTCCTCCGCGGGGGCGAGATGCCAGATGCGCACGAACCACGGCGCGAGGACGAGCGAGACGACGCTCATCAGCTTGATGAGGATGTTCATCGACGGGCCCGAGGTGTCCTTGAAGGGATCGCCCACCGTGTCGCCCGTGACGGCGGCCTTGTGGGGCTCGGAGCCCTTTCCGCCCAGGGCCCCGGCCTCGATCATCTTCTTGGCATTGTCCCACGCACCCCCGGCGTTTGCCATGAAGAGGGCGAGGAGGACGCCCGAGACGGTAGCGCCGGCGAGGAGACCGCCGAGAGCGTCGACGCCGAGGAAGGCGCCGACGAGAACGGGCGCCACCACGGCGACCGTGCCGGGGAGGATCATCTCCCGGAGCGCGGCGCGGGTGGAGATGTCGACGCAGCGGGCGGAGTCGGGTTGCGCGGTGCCCTGCATGAGGCCCTTGATCTCCCGGAACTGCCGCCGGACCTCCTCGACCATCCCCTGCGCGGCCCGGCCGACGGCGGTCATGGTGAGCGAGCCGATGAAGAAGGGCAGCGCGCCGCCGATGAGGAGCCCGATGACGACGTCGGGGTCGAGCAGGTCGATGCCGGTGTCACGGAGACCGACCGCCGAGGCGTAGGCGGAGAAGAGCGCGAGCGCGGTGAGCGCCGCCGAGCCGATGGCGAAGCCCTTGCCGATGGCGGCGGTGGTGTTGCCGATGGAGTCGAGGCCGTCGGTGATGTGGCGCGTCTCCTCGCCCAGCCCACTCATCTCCGAGATTCCCCCGGCGTTGTCGGCGATCGGCCCGTAGGCGTCCACGGACATGGTGACGCCGGTGGTGGCGAGCATGCCGACGGCCGAGATGCCCACGCCGTAGAGCCCGGCGAAGTGGTAGGAGATCCCGATGGCGACGGCGATGAGGAGCAGCGGAATGGCGGTGGACTCCATCCCGACGGCGAGGCCGGCGATGATGTTGGTCGCCGAGCCGGTCCGGGAGGCGTTGGCGATGCGGCGCACGGGGCGAGCGGCCGTGTAGTACTCGGTGACGAGCCCGATGCCGATGCCGACGAGCGCGCCGGCGAGGATGGCCCAGTAGGGACCCTCGGCGCCGTAGATCCTCCCCGAGACGGGGTCGTGGAGGTCGAAGCCGAGCGAGCCGACGACGAAATACGTCGCCACGAGGAAGAGCAGCGCGGCGAGGAGGGTGACGTTGCGCAGCGCCGCCGCGGGGTTCGAGCGCTCCAGCACCCGCATGAGCAGGATGCCGATGAGCGAGGCGATGAGGCCGACGCCGATGGTGAGGATGGGCAGGGCGATCGCCGCGAGCCGGCTGTCGGCGTAGGCCGCACTGGTGGCGCCGATGGCGATCGTGGCGACCACCGAGCCGACGTAGCTCTCGAAGATGTCCGCGCCCATACCGGCCGTGTCGCCGACGCAGTCGCCGACGTTGTCGGCGATGGTGGCGGGGTTGCGCGGGTCGTCCTCGGGAATGCCGGCCTCGACCTTCCCCACCAGGTCCGCCCCCACGTCCGCCGCCTTGGTGTAGATGCCGCCGCCCACGCGCGCGAAGAGCGCGATGCTGGAGGCACCCATCGCGTAGCCGGAGATGATCTCGGCGAAGCGGAGCACCTCCGACTGGAGCGGGAAGGCGAGCAGGTAGAGGAAGAAGTAGTAGAGCAGACCGATACCGACGAGCCCGATGGAGGCGACGGCGAGCCCCATCACCGCCCCGCCGTTGAAGGCCATCCGCAGCGCCATCCCCTGGCCGGACGAGCGCGCGGCCTCCGCGGTGCGGACGTTGGCCTTCGTCGCGGCCTTCATCCCGAAGAATCCCGCGAGCATCGAGGAGAGGGCCCCGCCGAGGAAGGCCACGGCCGTCCAGCCGCCGATCGCCCACCAGAGCAGCCCGCCGACGACGACGATGAAGATCAGGAGAACGGAATACTCGCGGCGCAGGAAGGCCATGGCGCCGGTCTCGATCTGCGTGGCGAGCCCACGCATGACGTCCGTGCCCACCGGCTGGCGGACGATGTAGCGGTACAGCCCGAGCGCGACGAGGAGCCCGACGAGGCCGAGCGGCCAGGCCAACCACGCGAGATCGATCACCGGTCCACTCCTGTGATGGAGAACGAGGTCATCGCCCTGATGGGCGGTCGGAAGAGATTGCGAGCGGGAGCGCTGTCAGGCGGGCGGGCGGTGATCAGTCCTCCACCATCTCACGGCCGACTCCGGGGTTGCACCGGTTCATGGCCGTCTCGATCCCCTCTGTGATCCACGACGCCACGCAGTCGGCGAGGTCGGGGAAGAGCGCCATGATCGCCTGCCGATCCTCGCGCGAAGGCGAGCCGAGCACCCAGTCCACGAGGTCCACCCCCGGCGGCCGGGCGCCGACTCCGATGCGCAGGCGGGCGTAGTCGCGCGTGCCGAGCGCCGCCTCGACCGACTTGAGGCCGTTGTGGCCGCCGGCGCTCCCGGCGGCGCGAAAGCGGGCGCGGCCGGGCTCGAGCGCGACGTCGTCGACGACGATCAGGAGATCCCGCGAGGGGTCGAAACCGTCCAGGCGGCACAACGGGGAGAGGACCTCCCCGCTGCGGTTCATGTAGGTGAGCGGCTTGATCAGTCTCACGTCCGTCCCGTCCACCCGCCCCCCGGCCACTGCGGCGTCGCCCTCGCGCCGGAAGCGCCCGAGCCCCCACACCTCAGCGAGCCGGTCGCCGAGCCACCACCCCACGTTGTGACGGGTGGTGGAGTATTCCGCGCCCGGGTTCCCCAGGCAGACGACGAACCTGGGCACGGCGGTCGGGTTCACTCGGGCTGGGCGGAGCCGTGCTCGAAGGGCACGTCCTTGGCCGAGTCGCGCTCGCCACGGACCAGCTCACCCTCCACCAGGTCCATCGTCCCGGGCTCCGTCTGCGGCGTCTCCGGCAGCGCGGCGACGGTCGGCTCGCTGACCACGCAGACGACCAGCTCGGGGTCGTTGAGGATCCGGACGTCGGGCGCCGAGATGTCGCTGACGTGCAGCGAATCGCCGACGTCGAGCCCGTCCACGTCGACGTCGATCGCCTCGGGCAGGTCGCGGGGGAGGCACTCGGCCGAGAGCGTGTGGAGCACCTGCTGGAGCACGCCGCCGTTGTCTCTAACGCCCACCGGCGAGCCGTGCAGACGTACGGCCAGCTCGACGTGGATCTTCTCGCCCGCGTGGACGTGGAAGAGGTCGACGTGGAGGACCTGCGGGCGGGCCGGGTGATACTGCACCTCGCGGATGAGCGCCTGCAGCGGCGCGCCGCCCTCGATCGTCACGTCCACGATCGTGCTCTCCGGCACGATGGAGGAGAGGACACGCTCGAGCTCCAGCGCGGAGAGAGCCAGCGGCTGCGGCGCCTCGCCGTGCCCGTACACCACGCCCGGAACGAGCCCTTCGCGGCGCAGTCGCCGCATGGCGTTCTTGCCCGTCTCGGTGCGTGGTCTCGCGGTCAGTGTCGTCGCTGCCATGTCGTTACCCTCCTTGCCGGGTGTAGGGGTCGGAACGGAGTGTCCGTTCGCGCCGGTCTGTTACTCGAAGAGTGAGCTCACCGATTCGTTGAGGTGCGTGTAACGGATCGCCTGGGCGATCAGGTCCCCCACCGAGAGCACGGTGAGCTGGGGGAAGCGCTTCGCCTCGGGGACGAGGATCGAGTTGGTGACGACGACCTCCCGGATGGGCGCGTTCGAGAGGCGCTCCACCGCCGGACCCGAGAAGAGGGGGTGGCTCGCGCAGCAGTAGATGTCGCGCGCTCCGCGCTTCCTGAGCGCGAGCGCGGCCTCCGTCACGGTGCCGGCGGTGTCGATCATGTCGTCGACGATGATGCAGTCCTTGCCGTCCACCTCGCCGATGACGTGCAGCACCTCGGAGACGTTCGCCGTGGGCCGCCGCTTGTCGATGATTCCGATGGAGGCGAAGAGGCGCTTGGCGAAGCCGCGGGCCATCTTCGCGGCGCCGACGTCGGGTGCGACCACCACCAGGTCCTTCAGGTCCTTCTCCCGGAAGTAGCGGGTGAGGACCGGGGCCGCGTAGAGGTGGTCGACCGGAATGTCGAAGAAGCCCTGGAGCTGGTGCTGGTGGAAGTCCACCCCGAGGACGCGGTCGGCGCCCGCGGCGACGATCATGTTCGCCACCAGCTTCGCGCCGATGGCCACGCGCGGCTGGTCCTTGCGGTCCTGCCGGGAGTAGCCGAAGTACGGGGTGACGGCGGTGATGCGGGCCGCCGAGGCCCGGCGCGCGGCGTCGATCAGGAGCAGCAGCTCCATGATGTTGTCCGCGGGCGGCGGCGTCGGCTGGATGATGAAGAGGTCGCGCCCGCGGACGTTCTCGTTGATGCGGACGAAGATCTCGCCGTCGGCGAAGCGGCGGATGGTGGTGTCACCGAGCGGGATGCCGAGGGTATCGGCGATCTCCTGCGCCAGCGGCGGGTTGGCCGAGCCGGCGAGTACCATCAGAGGGCCACGGGGGCCACTGGCAAAAGGGTCGGACATGCAGGCGCGAGCAGGGTTCGGGTCCGGACACAGACGGCGAAACCTAGGTCGGCAGATGGGGGGAGTCAAGCAACCGGGGGCGAGCGCGCCGGGCGCGCGGAATCGCTCACTCGATCGGCTTCAGCCGCGAGAGGATGGCCTCCCGGTGCGGCTCCAGGAACGGAGGGAGCACGACGGTCTCCCCGAGCGTCTCCGGGTCCTCGTCGACCATGAAGCCGGGCCCGTCGGTGGCGATCTCGAAGAGGATGCCGTTCGGCTCGCGGAAGTAGAGGCTGCGGAAGTAGTAGCGGTCGATCTCCCCGCTGTTGGGGAGGCCGAGGGTGTTCAGCCTGTCCGTCCACGCGTGGTACTCCTGCTCGTTGGGCGTGCGGAAGGCGACGTGGTGCACAGCGCCCGCGCCCTGCCGCGCGGCCGGCAGCTGCGGCTGAACGGCGACGTGCAGCTCGGCGTGCGGCCCGCCGGCCCCCATCTCGTAGACGTGCACGTGAGACTCGCCGTCCTCGGGGACGGCGTACTCGCGCACGCGGCGCATGTGGAGCGCGCCCGTGAGCACCCGCTCGGTGTCCGTGATGCTGGGGACGCTCAGCACGATGGGGCCCAGCCCGCGAATCTGCAGCTCCGGGGGGATCGGGCTCCGGTCCCACGGAACGGGAGCATCGCCCGCGCCGCCGTCGTCGACGAGCGCGAGGCGCTGGCCTTCGGGGTCCTCGAAGTCCACGACGAGCCTGCCGTCCCGCTCGACGATGCCGCCGTGCGCGACGCCGCTGCGCTGGAGGTGCTCCGCCCACCACCCGAGCGCCTCCTCCCCGTTCACCCGCAAGTGCGTCCGGACGATGCTGCGCGCCCCGCGGCGCTCGGGGCGCACGGGCCAGTCGAAGAAGGTGAGGTCGTTCCCCGGGCTCCCGACGGCGTCGGAGTAGAAGAGATGGTAGGCGCTCACGTCGTCCTGGTTGACGCTGCGCTTGACGAGCCGCATCCCCAGCACCTGCGTGTAGAAGCGGTAGTTCCCGGAGATGTCCGCCGAGATGGCGGTCAGGTGGTGGATGCCCGTGAGATCCATGGACCGTCGCGTGGATGAGTCGTCCAGCAGTGGAGAGGGATCGTCGATGCAAGAGCGGTGCTTGCGCTCCGCGCGGACGTCGCGCATGCTGAAACGCGAGCGGTGGCACGCTCTTTCCCCACGATCGTTCAGCACCGACGCGTTTCGCCCGCTGCACCCGCCGTCGATCGCGTCGCCCTACGACCCCGGCCCGGAGGTGCGAATGCGACCCGACCGCCCTGTCCAGATCGTCACCATCTCACGGGAATACGGGAGCGGAGGCGGCGACATCGCCCAGGCGCTGGGCCGGGCGATGGGATGGCGGGTGATCGACCGGGCGCTCATCGAGGAGGTGGCCCGCATGCTCCAGCACCCCGTCGAGGACCTCTCGGTGCTGGACGAGCACGTCGGTGGGATCGTGGAGCGCATGGGAAGCGTCTTCGCCCGCGGCGTCCCCGAGTACAGCTTCGACGTCCCCTTCCCCGCCCCGGACGTGATCGCGCAGGTGGAGCACAGCGTGCTGCGCGACGCCGTCAACGCGCTCCCGTTCGTCGCCGTGGGCCACGGCGCGCAGTGCATCTTCCACGACCGGCCCGACGCGCTCCGGATCCGCGTCGGCGGCCCCTTCGAGGAGCGCGCGGCGCGCGTGGCGGAGCGCATGGGGATCTCGCTGCGGGAGGCGCAAACGGAGACCCGACGCATCGACGTGGAGCGGCACCGTTACCTGAAGCACCACTTCCGCTGCGAATGGACGGACCCCTCGCTCTACGACCTCCAGATCGACACCGGCGGGATCGGCATCGACGAAGCGGTGGAGCTGATCGCCGGCCTCGTCCGGCGCCGCGCGTCGGCGCCGGACGAGCACGGAGAGTCCTAGAACCTCACCGTCTCCAGGAACCGGATGCTCTGCGGGATGTTGCCGATCGGGTCGGTGGTCTCGTCCTCGATGTAGTACTCCTTCAGGCCGAGCTTCGCCGCCGTCCGCAGGATCGCCGGATAGTCGATCTGGCCCTGGCCGACCGCCACCTCCGCGTCGGCGGGCGCACCGCCGGAGAAGTCGTGGGTCGGCGTGCCCTTCTTCATTCCCTTGACGTGCATCAGCATCCAGCGGCCCGGGTACTCCTGCAGCAGCGCGACCGGGTTCTGCCCGGGGCGGGTGACCCAGAAGACGTCCATCTCGTACTTCACGTCCTGCGGGTCGGTCGCGCGCACCAGGACGTCGAAGGGAATCGTGCCGTCCGCGGCGGGCTGGAATTCGTAGCCGTGGGTGTGGTAGAAGAACTGCATCCCGCGCTGGTGCGCGGCCTTGCCGAAGCGGTTGAAGTCGGCGGCCGCCTTGCGCGCCATCTCGGGGTTGAACTGCCCCTGGTGGGGGATCCAGGCGACGCCGATGTACTGGACGCCGAGAGTCCTGGCGTGGTCGAGCACCTTGTCGAGGCTGTCGCTGAGGGCGTCGTAGTCGACGTGCATGGAGGTGGCGCGCAGGCCGGCATGGTCGAGCGCCTGGCGGAACTGCTCGGCGCCGAGGCCGTAGGTACCGGCCAGCTCGACCTCGCGGAAGCCCTGGTCGTGCACCCACGCCAGGGTCCCCGGCACGTCCTTCGCCATCTGGTTGCGCACGCTCCAGAGCTGGATTCCGAGGGGGCCGTGGAAGTCGCCCTTGAGCGCGAGCGTATGCGGAGCGGCCTGGGCCAGCGAGGTCAGAGGGAGCAACAGAGCGGCGGCGAGGACGAGCGAGGAACCGAAGGGCTTCATGGAATCACCTCTCCAGTGCGGATGGCGCGACGGGCGGCGGAGTGCCGCAGCGGGACGGGTGTGACGATGAGGAAGCTACCGGGTGGCGGGCCGGAAGAAAAGGCCGCGCGCGGGTGCCGATTGCACCGGATGGGACGAGCCGGTATACTCGACCACTCCGAGCACCGACACGCCTCCGGACCGGCATGGAGTACAAGACCACCGTCAAGCTCTACGTCGCAGACGCGCCCACCGAGTGGATCGCCTCCGCGATCGTCTGCCTGTACGATCGCGACCGGCTCACGCGCGACGACCAACTCGGGATGGACGTGACCAACTCGTACGGCGAGGCGACGATCCGCTTCAGCGACGACGAGTTCGTGGACCTCGACGATCGGATCGGCGGCCACCTCCCGGAGCTGTACGTGAAGGTGTTCGACTCCGAGGGAAGCTGCGTGGTGTCGACCCGCTCCGCGGCAGCGCGGAACGCCGTCCCGGAGTTGATCCGCATACCCGTGGAGCGGGAGATCGCCGTGCGTCACCACCTCATCTGAGGCACCCGGGACCGGTCCGCAGCCGCGGCGCCCGGCCGTCGATCCAAGTCCAGCCCGAAGCGCATGCCGAACCGCGAGCCGACGTCGACCGAGCGTCTCGAAGAGGCGCGGGTGATCGTCTGGGAGGCGCTCCAGCGCCTGGAGGACGCCCAGAGGGTACTCTTCCACGCGGGCGACCACTACGTGGGGCAGGTGTGGGGCGACGGGGTCCGCTCGGTGCTCGAGATCGCGGAGCGGATCACGGAGCTCTCGGGAAACCTGACGGCGATCCACATCGAGATCGGGCGGCTCGCGAAGCGCGACGACGGCCGCGGGCCCCGGCGCTCGTCCTAGGCGGCCCGCCGGCGAGGGCCGGCGGGGATCGTCCCCCGCGTTCAACAAGTGCATCATGGCTTCCTCGCGCGACGACTTCCTCATGCGCACCATCCAGCAGCTCGCCTCCGCGCTGGAGCGGGCGGCCGGGCTGCGGGGCGCCGGCGATCTGGACGCGGCGCGCGAGGCGCTGGAGAACGCGTCGCGCGAGCAGTTCGGCGGCCTCGCGACGCTCCTCCCGCAGCTGGACGTGGAGACGGCGGTCCGGCTACTCGCCTCGCCGGAGCGCATGACGGGCTGGGTCCGGGTGCTCGCCGAGCAGGCCGAGCAGGAGCGCGCGCGGGGGAACCCGGACGCCGCGGCCCGGATGGACGCGCGGGCGCTGGAGCTGCTGCTCGAGGCCGCCGGCGAGCAGGCGCACGAGCTCCCGGAGTGGGCGCGGGAGCTGGCCGACCGGGTACCCGCCGCGGCGATCGGTGCGGCCTACCGTGCCCGTCTGCAGGCGCTCCGGGGCTGAGCGGCGCCGCTGGCGCGGCGCGTGCACCTCCCCGACATCCTTCTTTCTTCGATTCCCCGCTTCGAGGCGACATGGAAGAGAAAAACCGAAACCGCGGGCAGCGATCGCGCCCCCCCGGCGGACCGCCGCGCGGCGAAGGCCGCCCGTTCCGCCCGCGGGGCCCATCGGCGGACGAGCTGCTGGAGATGGCCGACGAGCTGGAGGAGCAGGGCCGCGAGCTGATGCGGCACGCGCGGACGCTGCAGCGCCTGGCGGAGCGCATCGAGAGCGGCCCGAGCGCACCGCCGCGCCGGTCTCCCCCCGAGGGCCGGGGCGGCCGGCGCCCCGAGGAGCGCGGCGGCCCGCCGCGGGAAGGAGAGACGAAGGGACGGCCGAAGCGGAAGCAGTCCGGCGAGGCGCCGCCGTGGGCCCCCACCGGAAAGCGCCGGCGTTCGTGACCGTGCGTCACTCGCGCATCTGCGCGAGGAGCAGCGGAAGGTCCAGCGCGTCGGACGCGGTGGTGTCCACGTCGAGGACGCGCCGCATGTAGGCGAGGCCGCGCTCACTGTAGCGCGCCGCGACGGAGGCCACGCAATCGGAGGGCACGTTGATGCGGAAGTCGCGCATGTAGGCGTCGCTCGCCGAGAGGAGCACGCAGATGTCGCCGCTGAAGCCGGTCATGATCAGGCGCCGGCTGCCGAGGTAGTTCAGCAGCAGGTCGAAGGTGGTGGCGTAGAAGGCGGAGTGCTTGGGCTTGAGCACGAAGTAGTCGTCCTCCTCGGGCGCGAGGAGCTCGACGATGGGACGGCCGCGTGCACCCTTGCGAGAGCAGTGCTCGACCACCTCGTGGAAGTCGGAGCGCCAGCGCCCGAAGTTGTCGTTGGCGTAGACGACGGGAACCCCGCACGCCTTCGCGCGGCGCTTCAGCCCGGCGATGCACCGCGCGGCGGGCAGGGCGAACCGGAAGAGCGACTCGCCGCCGGGAAATTCCATGTCGCTGATCGTGTCGATCAGGACGAGGGCGAGCGGCGAGCTGTCCGGCGCGTTGCCGTCGAGGCTCGGGTCGCGGCTCGGTGTGTCTGCGGGCATGATCGCTCGGGGTGAGAGTCCGGCGGAGCGGGGTTCAGGAGCCGTGCCACGGCGCCGTCGCGCCACGACGCCTTCCCGATCGCGCGGCGACGCTCTATGTTGCAGCGCATTTCCTTTCGACCCTCAACGGAGATTGTTCATGGCGGACCGTACATCCGAGCCCGATTTCAAGGACGGCCTGCTCGGCCTGGTGATCGCGCTCGTGCTCCTCCTCGTCATCATCGGCATCGGTCACTTCCTGGCGCTGCGCTGAGGCGGTCGGGGCCGGACCGCGCTCCGGGGACCCGAGGTGGCGAGCAAGGGCAGCGGCTGGCGACGCTTCGAGGTGGAAGGCTTCGAGATCCTCGTCGGCAAGGGTGCCGCCGAGAACGACCGGCTCACCTTCCGCGTCGCGAGACCGAACGATCTGTGGCTCCACGCGGCCGGCTTCGCGGGGAGCCACGTCGTCGTTCGGAACCCGGATGCGCTGCCCGAGATCCCGCGGGCGGTCGTCGAGCGCGCGGCGCAGCTGGCGGCGCACCATTCGAAGGCGAGCGAGGCGCGCGGCAAGGTCGAGGTCCACGTCTGCCGGGCGGCGGACGTGCGCAAGCCGCGGGGCTTCCCACCGGGGAAGGTCGAGCTGCGGCGGTGGGGGAGCATGCGGGTCTATCCCCGCGCCGGAGAGATCGAGTAGCGCGCGGCTCGCGGGAGGGCTTGGCAGGCCCCGCGAAGTGAACGATCTTCCAGGGAGTGCCGCGAGCCTTCGTGCGGATGGCCGGCTGGACCCTTGCCCTGCGAACGATGCCTCACTGGACCTTCGCTCTCCGCCTCGTGATCCTCTCCTCCCTGGGAATGCTGCTCCTCCTGGTAGTCGACTTCCTGGCGCGCGCCGGCGGCGCCTGGCGGCGGCGGAAGGAGGCGCAGGGCGGCGTCTACGGGGTGGTGGTGGATCGCGACGGCCGCACGCTGGCGACCTACGTCGATCCCCTCCACGAGCCGCACCGCGCGATCCGCGTGCACCGGCCCGGCTCGGTGTGGGTGGGCGAGGAATCGGAGGCGTGGGCGTGGGAGGGTCAGGCCGCGACGGAGGAGGAGGCGAGGCACCTGGCGAACCGCGTTCGGCACCTGCACCTCAGCCTGCTGCCGGAGCTGCGGGCGGCCCACGGAAGCGACGATTCCGATCGCGCCGAACCGTGGCACGGCGCGGGGCCGCGGGCATGAGGCAGACGGATGCGTGAGCCCTGGCGCCCGCAGGAGTCACCGGATGAGGAGGCCGCGCGGCAGGAGGCCTATCGCCGGCTCTCCGACGCCGCGCGCCGCATCGGTCTTCCGCTGGAGCGGCTCGGTGCGCTCCTCGCGCGAGTCGCCGACAACGAGCGCGAGACGCGCCGCTTCCTCGCGGAGCGGGTCTACCAGGTCACCGACGCGGAGCTCGACGAGCTGCTGCGCCGCCGGATCGCGGATCTGCGCGCGGACGACTCCGACGCCTGAGCTGGTCAGGCCACCGACCGCGCGGAGAGTGACGGGTGACGCGATCGCGTCACCCGCGGCCGACGAAGCGCTCCAGCCGGCTCCGGAGCGAGCGCCGCCTGCGGGCGCGCCGCGCCGCGAGGACGGCGATTCCCGCCCCGAGCGCGCTCGCCACACCGAGTCCCACGCCGAGCCGGCCCACCCACCCGCTCGTACCCGAGTCGTCGAGGTCCATCTCGCGCACGCCCCTCGCGGCCTCGCGGGGCGTGGGTACGAGCCGTGAGACGCCGGTCCGCCCGGCGCCCGAGTTGCGGCCCACCTTGTTCATGGGGTTCTGCTGCACCGAATTCGGCATCGTTCCTCCCTGGCTGGGTTGACGGATGGAGGGAAGCCGGGCAACTCTCACGCCAGCCCCGCGGGTAGCGAGCCTGTTCCCTTGTGCGCGCCGGAGGGCGCGCGCATCTTCCGCCGAACGGCCGGCACGTCGCCCGCCCACCCGCCCCCGCTCCGAGGCCGGATCTCCAGATGCCCAAGCACAAGACCCCCTGGATGCCCCTCTGCGGTCTCGTACTGACCGCGCTCTCCGCCGCCTGCGGGCCGAGCGGGCCGGCATACGTCTACGTGCCCGCGCCGGACTTCAAGCAGGCGCTGGTCGCGCGCGCCGACCTCCGGGAGTCCGGTGTCGTGGCGGTGGGCGAGTGGGTGACGCTGCACGCGAACCGGCTCTTCGGGCCGTGGCGCCGGGTGCCCCGGGGCGAGGTCCCGGACAGCGCCGCGTGCACCCGCACGGTCGAGCCGCAGAGCCCCGAGATCGGCGTGGAGACGAGAGTGGAGTGGGCGATGCGGCCGGAGGGTGCCGCGGCCTGGAACCGGCCGAGCGCGCCGGACTTCTCGCGCCAGGTACGCTTCAGCAAGCCGGGGACGTACCTGCTCTGGGCCGTCTCGCCGGGCTGTGGACGGGAGATCCAGAGCGACACCGTGAGGATCGAGGTGAGGTAAGGATGAGCAGAGCAGACCCGCCGGCCGTCGGGACCGGCAAGCCCGCGCCGTGGTACGCCCGCTACGTGGCGACGATGGAGGGGAGGGACGTCCAGCGCGTGCTCCGCGGCCAGGGCACGCGCCTGCGCGCGGCGTGCGCGGGTCTCTCGGATGCCGACGCGCTGCACCGCTACGCTCCCGAGAAGTGGAGCGTGAAGGAGGTGATCGGCCACATCGGCGACACCGAGCGCGTGATGGCGTACCGCGCGCTCCGCTTCGGCCGCGGCGACTCGACGATGCTACCCGGCTTCGACCAGAACGCGTACGTCCGAGAGGCGGGCTTCGACGCGCGTCCGCTCGGTGATCTGCTCGACGAGTTCGACGTGGTGCGCGCCGCCACCGTCGCGCTCTTCGCGTCCTTCACGCCCGAGCAGCTCGACCGGTGGGGCGTGGCGAACGGGACGGAGATGAGCGTGCGGATCCTCTCGGGCATCATCCCGGGGCACGCGGAGCACCACCTCGGCATCCTGCGCGACCGCTACGGGCTTGGCGTGCCGGCGATGTGACGTGGCGTGGGTCGTCCCCGCGCTCAGTTGGCGACGTCGGGCTCCTCGCCCCGCGCGCGCGGCTTGAAGAGCGAGCTGAGCCCGAGGAAGGCGCCGCCGAAGCCGAGGAAAAGGAGGATGCGCCAGAGCATCGCTACGCGGCTGAGGTCGACGAAGAGGAGCTTCAGCACCGCGAGGGCGAGGGCCGAGAAGGCCACCAGCTGCAGAGCCAGCGTGAAGGTGGCGCCGCGCCGGCGCCACTGGAGCGCGGCGACGAGGAGTACCGCGCCGTAGAGGCCCCACGCGAGCGTGACCGCGCCCGTTCCCAGGGCGAGCGCGCCGGCCTCCAGGGCCAGCCAGACGAGGAAGAGGGCGTGCGCGGCGAGCCGGTATGCCCATCGAGCCGCGGGCGGCGCGACGTAGCGCGACGCGACGACCAGGAGCACGATCTGGAGGAACTGCGCCCAGCCGAGCGGATCGAGAGCTGAGCGCGGGGGCTGTCCGATCGCGGCCACGAGCGCCACGGCGAGGATCGCGTAGAGCGTGTGCCCCACCCATTCCGTCCCGGCGAAGCGCGCGCGGCTCCCGGCGAAGACGAAGAGCGCCGCGAGGATGCTCACCCCGGCCACCATGCCGGCGCGGTGCAGGAGGAGGAAGGCCGCGGCGGCACAGAGGGCCGCGGCCACGGGGGCGGCGGCGCGCGCGGCGGGGCTCGGCTTCCGGGTGCCGAGCCAGGCGAAGACGCCGTAGGCCAGCGCGAGAACGAGGAAGAGCGCTCCCGAAGCGTCGTCCGAGAGCGACCACATGTCGATGACCAGATAGAGCGCCGCGGTCGTGACGCCCACGCCGAGGATCCGCAGCTGGAAGGGGAGCGGCACCACCCGCCAGCTCCTCCGCAGCCCGCGCGCGGTGTGCGGCCGTACGTGCTCCCGCACGAACGGGAGCGCGCCCGAGAGCGCCCAGCAGAAGCCGAGCGCGGCCGCCACCACCCACCGCTGACCCACCGCGGCGTGACTCGCGGCGATCCCCAGGGTCGCGAGCCCTCCCACCGCGTACGTCCAGAGCAGCGAGAGCCAGCCGCGCAGCCAGAAGAGCACGCCCGCCCAGCCGATCACCAGCACCGCGTAGGCCGCGAGGTCCACCACCGCCGCCGACTGGCGGTGCAGCAGGAGCGGGGTCACGAGGCCGCCCAGCGCGCCGAGGCTGGCGAGCGAGGGCCGGTCCTGCCGGCGCGCGAGCACCAGCGCCAGCACCATCACCAGCGTGAGGAAGAGGAAGGCCAGCCCGTGGCTCACCAGCGCGTAGAGCTGGTAGGCGGCGAAGCCGGTCACGTAGTACGCCGCGATCGCGCCGGCGAGCAGGAGCTGACTGTAGCTTCCGCGGCCCCGCCGGGTGCGCAGGCCGAAGACGAGCAGCGCGCTCCCGATCGCCAGCCCCACCGCCACGCGGACCACCGGCGTGATCCAGCCCTGCTCGATCGAATAGTTGAAGAGGTAGACGAGCCCCAGGAAGAGCAGGCCGAGGCCCACGCGGCCCAGCCACTGCTCGCTCAGGTGCGCCCATCTCTCGGCGCGGGGGAGGCGGGGCTCCGGGGCCGGGGGCGAGGGGGCGCGCACGGCGCCCCGCTCGGCCGGCAGGCCGAGGTGCGCGTGGATCTCCGCGACCATGCGCTCCAGGCGCGCGACGCGCTCGTCCAGGGACGGATCAGCTCGCTGCCGCATGCGTTCGGGTGCTCGGGGGACGGAGGAAAACGGGAGGCGGGACACGGGGAATATAGTCGACGCGGCCGGACCGCACACAAGTTGCACGGGCGGGGCGCGCTGACCCCCGCACCCCGACGACCGATGAGCACGCACCCGATCGCCCGGCAGCTGCGCGACCTCGTACGCTTCGCCCCCGGCCGGCCCGCCGTGGCGAACGGCCTCCGCGCCGCGGTCGCCACGGTGGCCCCGCTCCTCCTGGGCGAGGCGCTGGACCAGCCCGCGGTGATGTGGAGCGCGCTGATCGGCTTCAGCGTCGTGCTCGCGGACAAGGGCGGCGCGTACCGGACGCGCGCCGCCACGATGGGTGCACTCACCATCGCGGGGCTCGTGGCGGTGGTGCTCGGGGCGCTCGCGGGCGCGCACCTGTGGCTCTCGGTCGCCACGATGTTCGCCGTCGGCGGCCTCCTGAGCCTCGCGCGCGCCTACGGCGCGCAGGGAATGCCCGTCGCCGTCTCGGGCTCCGTCGTCCTGGTGATCTCGCTCGCCTACCCCGCCGCCGGCCTGGCGGACGTGCTCACCCGCGCGGTCTTCCTCCTCGGCGGGGCCGCGTGGGCGATGCTCCTCACCCTCGTGCTCTGGCCGGTGCGGGTCTACCGGCCGGCACGGCGCGACGTGGCGCGCTGCTACCGCGCCCTGGCCGACCACGCCGACGCGGTGGCCGCGCTGGCGGCCCGCGGCGCGGAGGAGACCGGCGCGCCCGTCGGCGACCCCGCCGCGCTGCGGAGCGCGATCGAGACCGCGCGCGCGACACTGGCCTTCCTGCGCCGCGGCCGCCCCGGGGAGAGCCCGCGCGGGGAGCGGCTGCTGATGCTGCTGGAGCACGCGGAAGCGGCCTTCGGGGAGCTGGTGGCGCTGGCCGACCTCGCCAGCGCCGGCGGGGGAAGAGGACCGCTCCCGCGCGTCGGGGCCGAGATCGCGGAGCTCTCACGCTCGATGCGCGGGATCGCCGAGGCGATCGAGCGCGAGCGCGGCCGTCCGACCATCGCCGTCCCTCCACCGCCCGACGAGAGTCCCACCGCGGGCCCCGTTCTCGCGGCGGGCCTGCCGGAGGCGGAGCGGGCCCACGCGCGGCGGCTCCTCGCCCGCCTGCGCGACGCCGTGCTGCCCGCGGCCGAGGCCGCGGAGGAGCTGAACTCCGATCGACCGACGCCGGTGCCGGGCGTGTACGGGCTTCGCCATCCGCGCCCCGTCCTCGCCCCGCTGCGCGAGGCGCTGAGCGGCGACTCGCTCGTGCTCCGCCACGCGCTGCGCATCGGGCTGACCACCGCGGTGGCGATCGCGATCACCAAGGGGCTGGGCCTCGTCCACGGCTACTGGGTGACGCTCACCGTGCTCGTCATCCTCCAGCCGTACCCGGGCGCCACGTTCGTCAAGGGGATGCAGCGCGTTCTTGGCACCGTGCTCGGCGCCATTCTGGCCGCGCTCTTCGCCTCCGCCCTCCCCGACCCCCGCGCGCTCATCGCCCTCATCTTCGTGCTGGCCGTGGTGTGCGTCGCCCTGCTTCCGCTCAACTACGGCCTGTACGCCGTCTTTCTCACGCCCACCTTCGTGCTCCTCGCGGAGGTGACGGAGAGCGACTGGTCACTCGCGCACGTGCGGGTGGTGAACACGCTCATCGGCGGCGCCATCGCCTTCGCGGGCGCCACCCTCCTCTGGGTGACCCCGGAGAGGAAACGCTTCCCGGGACACCTCGCCTCGGCCATCGAGGCGGCCCGCCGATACGTCGGCGCGGCCTTCGGCTGCCTGGTGGAGGAGTGCGGCCCGACGGGGCTCGCGGCATTGCGGCGGAGGATGGGGCTGGAGCTGATCAACGCGGACGCGTCGCTCCAGCGATGGCTCACCGAGTCGCGCGTACAGCCCGACGTCGCGGAGCGCGCGATGGCCGCGGTGAGCTACCTCCACCGGCTGGGGGCGGCCGCCACCTCGCTCGCCGCCAGGCCTCCCATCGAGCCGTCACCGCTGCGCGACTCGGTGCCCGCGTATGCCCACGCCATCGACGCCGCCCTCGGCGCGGCGGCGGCCACGATCGAGCGGGGCGGAGCCGGCGCTCCGGCGGAGCTGCCGCGGCCCGTCAGCGCGGACCCGCTACTGGAACGGCAGCTGGTGCGCATCGGTCTTCTGACACGGCGCATCGGAAGCACCGCGGAGGTCCTGAACGCCGGGCTGCGAGGTGCGGCGTACGGAGTTCCGGCCGAGGACGCGGGGTCCGGCCACGTGGAGGCTCGCCCGCGGCTGCCGGGCAGACTGAAGAACCGATGAAAAACCGACGCATCGGCTCCGGGCGATGCGTCGGTGGTGACCGGCCGAGAAACCTGCGTCAGGCGACGAACGCCTCCAGCTCCTCGTCCATTCCGTCGTCCACCGGCACGCCGTGGAGGGCGGCGAGGGCGGTGACGTCCTCCGCCGAGAGGACGGTGTGCTCGACGAGCGCGCGGGCGATGGCTTCGACGGCGCCGCGATGCTCGCGGACGATCGCCTCGGAGCGTTCCATCTGCTTCGCGATGAGCACGCGCACGGCGGCGTCGATCTGGCCCTGGAGCTGGGCGCTCGGCGGGCCGTCCTGCGCGGCGGGCGAGGCGCTCACCAGGCCGACCTCGTCGCTCATCCCGAACTCGGCGACCATCTGGCGGGCGACGCGGGTGGCCTGGACCAGGTCCGCGCCGGCGCCGGAGGTCACGGCGTCGGGGCCGAGGAAGGTGAGCTCGGCCGCGCGACCGCCCAGGGCCTTCACCAGGATCCCCTCGAGATAGCGGCGAGAGTAGAGGTGACGGTCGGCGTCGGGGGCGAAATGCGCCGCGCCGAGCGAGCGACCGCGCGGCTCGATCGTCACCTTGTGGAAGCGGTCCTCGGGACAGGCCACGAGGCCCGTGATGACGTGACCCGCCTCGTGCACGGCCACGAGACGGCGCTCGTGATCGCTCACCACTACCCCGGCACGCACGCGGCCCAGGAGGATCTTGTCGCGCGCCTGCTCGACGTGCTCCGCCTCGATGACGCTGCTGCCGGCCTGGACGGCGATGATCGCCGCCTCGTTGAGCAGGTTCGCCAGGTCGGCGCCCGAGTAGCCGACGGTCAGGGCCGCGAGCCGCTCCAGGTCGATGTCCGGCGCCATCGGCCGGCGCGCGGCGTGGATGCGCAGGATGTCGAGCCGATCGGGCGCGGTGGGCAGCCCCACCTCGACGACACGGTCGAAGCGGCCGGGTCGCCGCACGGCGGGGTCGAGCATGTCCTCGCGGTTCGTCGCGGCCATCCAGACGATGCCCTCGGAGCCCCGTAGCCCGTCCATCTCGACGAGGAGCTGGTTGAGGGTGCTCTCCTCCTCGCTGGAGCGGTTCGGTCGTCCGCGACGCCCCCCGAGCGAGTCGAACTCGTCGATGAAGACGATGCACGGCGCCTTGGCACGGGCCTGCTTCACGAGGTCCCGCACGCGCCGCGCGCCGACGCCGACGTACATCTCGGTGAACTCCGACCCGGAGGCGATGAGCACCGGCCGGCCGGACTCGCCGGCCACCGCGCGCGCGAGAAGCGTCTTACCGGTGCCGGGAGGGCCGACGAGCAGCACGCCCTTCGGGCACTGCGCACCCATCGCGTCGAAGCGGCCGGGATCGCGGAGGAAGGAGATGACGTCGCGCAGGTCGGCCTGCGCCTCACGAGCACCGCCGACGTCGGAGAGCGTCAGCTGCGTCTCGGGGGCCGTGCCGAAGCGGCGCGACATGGCGCCGCGCTGCGCCCGGAAGAGCAGCGCCACGATGCCGACGCCGACGAAGATGGCGAGCAGCAGACCGATGGGGGTCCCGCCCCGGGGAGCGGAGTCCTCGACACGCACCCGGGTGCCGTGCGCGGACCAGCGCTCGATGTCCTGGAGCGTGAGCGAGCCAGCCGGCATGCTCGCCTCGACCTCCCGTACGGGCGTCCCGGCGACGCGCACCGGAGAGTTCAGCTTGGCGTCCAGCCGGGCGCCGTCGCTCCGGACCACTACCTCGCGGACGCCCCTCGCCTCGAGGAGCGCCGCCAGATCCGAGTATGCGACTTCGGGGACGGCGGCCGGGGACGGGCGCAGCCACCACACCGCTCCGCCCGCCGCGCCGGCGAGCACCAGGAGCACCAGACAGAGGATGACACGGGCGCGACGCGGGCGTAACGCCTCGCGCACACGGAGGAATCGCTTCTTCACAACGAACTGCTTTCGGTTGGAACGGATGAGACGCAGGCGCCCGCCTGGCGGAAAGCGCGGCCACGAGTACCTCGTGGCGGCCTGTAGTACCGCGCGAGCGGGCGCGCGTTCCTGACGCTCCGGCGCAGCCCGGGCTCACCCCGGCGTCCGGTCGCCCTCCAGGAGCGCGTCGAAGGCGAGCACCGCCGGCGTGGGGCGCCTATCGCGCAGCCGGATGCGGTCGAAGGTGCGCTTCGTCGTCAGCTCCGCGACCGGCAGGATCGCCAGCTTCCCCAGCGCGAGCTGGTCGCCGATGGCGGCCCGGGAGACCAGGGACACCCCGAGCCCCGCCGCCACCGCCTGCTTGATCGCCTCGGTGCCGCCTACCTCCAGCGTCCGCCGCGGGACCAGCCCAGCGGCCTTCATCGCCGCCTCCCCGGTCTCGCGCGTCCCCGAGCCCGCCTCCCGCATCAGGAAAGTATCGGCCGCCAGATCGTCCGCGGAGAGCTCGGAGCGCCCCGAGAGGGGGTGACCCGCCGCCGCGATCACAACCATCTCGTCGCCACGCCACGGCTTCACCTCGATGCGGGCGTCGGAGACCGGACCCTCCACGAGCGCCAGCTCCACCTCGTAGCCCAGCAGCCGCCGCTCGATCTCGCCCGTGTTCGCGCTCTCTACCCGCACCTCCACCCCCGGGTGCGCCCGCGCCAGACCCGCGAGCAGATCCGGCAGCACGTACGTCGCCACCGTCGTGCTCGCCCCGATGTTCAGCCGGCCCCGCTGCAGGCCCGCCCGCGCCGCCAGATCCTCCTCCGCGGAGCGCTCCAGCGCGAAGATCGAGCGCGCGTGCTCGTAGAGCACCTCCCCCGCTTCCGTGAGCCGCAGCCCGCGCGGCGAGCGCTCCAGCAGCGGCAAGCCCACGCGCGCCTCCAGGGTGCGCACCGCCTTCGAGATGGCCGGCTGGCTGACGTGTAGCGTGCGGGCGGCGCGGGAGAAGCCGCCCGCCTCCACCACCGCCGCGAAGAGCCGCACCGCGTGCAGGTTGAGCATCATCACCTCAGGTTATGAATACATGCCGAATATGTATTTCCATTATAGATGAATCGCGGGTAGCTTGCGAGCGTCGAAGTCACTCAGGGAGGAGAAGATGACGCTCGAACGGACGATCGAGGATCCGCGCATCGCGCTCTTCGCGGTGCTGTTCCTGGCCTGCCTGACGCCGTGGGCGAGCCCGGCGCTGGCGCTCGCGGCGGGCGCGATGGCGGCGCTCACGGTGGGAAATCCGCTGCCCGGGGCGAGTGCCTCGGCGGCGAAGTGGATGCTGCAGGCGAGCGTGGTGGGGCTGGGCTTCGGGATGTCGCTGGGAGCGGTGGCGCGGGCGGGAGGCGCGGGCGTCCTGTACACGATCGGAGGGATCGCGACGGCGATGACGCTGGGGACGCTGCTGGGGCGGTGGCTGCGGGTGGAGGGGAAGACGTCGTTCCTGATCACGGCGGGCACGAGCATCTGCGGGGGGAGCGCGATCGCGGCGGTGGGTCCGGCGATCGGGGCGGAGGGGGAGTCGATGAGCATGGCGCTGGCGGTGGTCTTCGTGCTGAACGCGGTGGCGCTCTACCTCTTCCCCGCGATCGGCCACCTGCTGGGGCTGACGCAGGGGCAGTTCGCCGTGTGGGCGGCGATCGCGATCCACGACACGAGCTCGGTGGTGGGCGCGGCGGCGAGCTACGGACCGCGGGCGCTGCAGTCGGCGACGGTGCTGAAGCTGGCGCGCGCACTTTGGATCGTGCCGCTGGCGCTGGGCGCGGCGGCGTGGACGCGGCGGCGGACGGAGGGCGAGGTCGCGCGGGTGAAGCTGCCGTGGTTCATCCTCTTCTTCGTGCTGGCGGCGGCGCTCCGCTCGCTGGCGCCCGCGGGGCTGATGCCGGCGCTCGACGCGCTGACGTCGGCGGCGCGCGCGGGGCTGGTGGCGACGCTCTTCCTGATCGGCGCGGGCCTCACGCGCGGGACGCTGCGGCAGGTGGGGCTGCGACCGATGCTGCAGGGCGTCGGGCTGTGGGTGGCCGTGGCGGGGTTGACGCTCACGGCGGTGCTGCTGGGCGCCTCGGCGTGAGCGGGTTGCCGGGCCGCGGGCGCGGTGCGCAGATTGCGGCGCAACGGGGAATCCATCCGCCAGGAGAGCCGACGATGCCGATCTCGGAGGAGCTGTTGAAGAAGCTGCGCGAGCTGCAGCACGAAGCCACGCGGGTGGGAGACAGTCCGTCGCGGGCGGACCAGCTTGCGGCCAAGGTCGCGGCACTCTCGCAGGCCGTGGCGTCGGCCGAGGCGAGCGAGGAGATCCGGGCGCGGGTGCGGACGGCGCTCGGGGAAGCCGAACGGGTGCTTCGCCGCGACGACGACGGCCACGAGGCCTCGCGCCGCCTGCAGAACGCGCTGCGCGAGGCGGAGGAGAGGCCACGGCGGCCGCCGCCGTTCTGAGAGACCGAGACTCCACGAGAACCTGAAAGGACGGCGCGAGGATGAGTGAAGACGTGACGCGCGAGACGGCGACGCTCGGGGGCGGGTGCTTCTGGTGTCTGGAGCCGCTCTACGACGACCTGCGCGGGGTGGTGGACGTGGTCTCCGGCTACTCGGGCGGCACCGTGCCCGACCCGAGCTACCAGCAGGTCTGCAGCGGCGCGACCGGCCATGCCGAGGTGGTGCAGGTGACCTTCGATCCGCGGGAGATCTCCTTCCGCGAGATCCTCGAGGTCTTCTTCACCATGCACGACCCCACCACCCTCAACCGACAGGGCGCGGACGTGGGGACGCAGTACCGCTCGGTGGTCTTCTACCGCTCCGAGGAGCAGAAGCGGGTGGCGGAGGAGGTGATCGCGGAGCTGGACGGTGAGGGCATATGGAGCGAGCCGATCGTGACGCAGCTCGTGCCTTTCGAGGCGTTCTACCCCGCGGAGGAGTACCACCAGGAGTACTTCGAGAACAACCCGCGGCAGCCGTACTGCCAGATGGTCGTGGCGCCGAAGGTGGCGAAGTTCCGCGACAAGTTCCGGGAGCGGCTCAAGCGCTGAGCCGCTCCGGGCCGACCCACGCTCCCGAGACCGGTCATGGCCGACGCACTCACCTCCCCCGAGCTGGACCGCTATCTCGACTCGCTCGTACCCGGGCGCGAGCCGGAGATGGCGCGCATGGAGGCGCACGCCCGCGAGACGGACTTTCCGATCGTGGGGCCGGCGGCCGGGCACTTCTGCTATCAGATCGCCCGCATGACGGGGGCGCGGCGCGTCTTCGAGCTCGGTTCCGGCTTCGGCTACTCGACGGCGTGGTTCGCGCGCGCCGTGCGGGAGAACGGCGGGGGCACCGTCGACCACGTGGTGTGGGACGAGGAGCTCTCCCGCCAGGCGCGCGGCCACCTCGACGCGCTCGGCTACGCGGACGTCGTCCGCTTCACCGTCGGCGAGGCCGTACAGGCGCTGCGCGAGAGCGAGGGCCCCTTCGACCTGGTCTTCAACGACATCGACAAGGAGCACTACCCGGAGTCGCTCGACATGGTCGAGGAGAAGCTCCGCCCCGGCGGCGTGCTCATCGTCGACAACCTCCTCTGGCACGGCCGCGTCCTCGACCGGGGCGATCACTCGGCCGCCACGGAGGGCGTGCGGGAGCTGACGCGCCGGGTCATGGGCGACCCCGGGTGGATCGCCTCCGTGGTGCCGATCCGTGACGGCCTGCTGCTGGCGTACCGGGTGTGAGCGTCGCCCCGGCGCGCGGGTTGCACCGTCCGGGGCCGCACCCTCACCGGAGCGGAACGATGGACGAGAAGGATCCCAGGAAGGCCGTGAACCCCGCGGCGCGGCGAGACACGCCGCGGCCGCGCCCGAGGGGCGAGGCGGTGGAGAAGCAGGCGGCGGAACGCGAGGTGAAACCGACGCAGACCGAGCCCCTGAACCCGCTGAGCCCCGGCGGAATCGGCGGATGAGAGCGGGCACTCGCGGCCGTGGCCGCTTGCCCGCGCTCGCCGGGGCGGGATAGCTTGCCGCCCCCGCACGATCACTCCGCAGGAGCGCGCATGGAGGAATTCGAGAACGACCCGCACGAGGATCTGGCGGAGCTCGCAGCCGTTCTCCACCAGCTGGTGAAGCGGATGACGAAGCGCCTCTTCGCCACGCCACGGATGATGCAGATGGACGTGGGCCGGGCGATGAGCCTGCTGAACCGGGTGCACTACCCGAAGCGGCTCTTCCTCAGGCGAGCTCTCTCCGACCTCCTGCGCGAGCTCGGGAAGCGGAGGCCCGACCTGCATCGCTACGTGGTCGCGCTGGAGGAGGCCGCCCGGGAGATGGACGAGGAGCTGGAGAAGCCCGAGTGGCTGCGCGAATGAGGGGCGACCGAGAGGCCGCCCCTCATTCGTGTGGCCGGTCATTTGCCGCGAAGCCCGCGCACGCCGAGATTGACGCGCCGCCGGGACGCGCCCGGCGATCCGTCCGACCGCGACTGCCCGTGAACGCCGATACCGAAGCACTGGAGCGCTACCTGCGCGCCAACATCCCACTCTCCGCCGCCATGCAGCTCCACGTGCTGGCGATCGACGCGGAGGGCGTCCGGCTCGGCGCGCCGCTCGCGCCGAACGTCAACCACTTCGGCACCGTCTTCGGCGGCAGCGCGGCCGCGCTCGCCACGCTCTCCGGCTGGTCGTTGCTGCACGTACATCTCTGCGACCTTCCCTTCCCGACCCGGATCGTCGTCCAGCGCAGCTCGATCGACTACCTCGCGCCGATGCCGGGCGACTTCGAGGCCTGCTGCGCGACTCCGCCGGAAGAGGCATGGGAGCGCTTCCACCGCGCTCTCGAGCGCCGCGGCCGCGCGCGGATGGCCCTGCACGGCGAGCTGCGGGCGGAGGGCGCGCGGGCGGCCACCTTTCACGGAGTCTACGTCGCGGTGCGCCTGCCCGGCGCCGAGGCGACCTGAGCCGTGGCGGCGAGACCTCGACCGACGAAGGCGGAGCGGCTCGCCGCGGCCGGTCGCACCGTCGAGGACGTGATCGCACCCGGTCTGCGCGTCCTGTTCTGCGGAATCAACCCGGGGCTGTACACGGCGGTGACCGGGCACCATTTTGCCGGTCCGGGCAACCGCTTCTGGCCCGCGCTGCACGCCTCGGGCTTCACGCCGCGGCTGCTCCGGCCGGACGAGGAGCGGGAGTTGCTCGACTGGGGGCTCGGCATCACGAACGTCGTGCCGCGCGCCACGGCCGCGGCCGCCGAACTGAGCCCGGAGGATTACGAGGCCGGGGGCCGGCTGCTGTCGGAGAAGCTGCTGCGCTACCGGCCGGCCTTCCTCGCCGTGCTGGGGATCGGCGCCTACCGCACGGCTTTCCGGCAGCCGAGAGCGGCACTCGGCCCGCAGCCGGAGGCGATCGGAGAGACGCGGCTCTGGGTGCTGCCGAACCCGAGCGGGCTGAACGCCAGCTACCAGGCCCCGCAGTTCGCGGCGCTCTTCGGAGAGCTGCGCGAGGCGGTGGAGGGAGGTTCCGAGTTCCGAGTCACGAGTCGAGCATACCCCGACCCGTAACTCGTAACTCGTACTTCGTAGCTCACGACCCGTAACTCTGTCACATCCGGGAACCATGAGAATCGCGGTACTCTTCGGCGGGACGAGCTCGGAGCGGGACGTCTCGATCGCCAGCGGCGCACAGGTGGTGAAGGCGCTGAAGCAGGCCGGGCACCAGGTGGTGGCGGTGGACACGGCGCACGGCGCGCTCGGGCCCGCGGAGGAGCGGCGGCTCCTCACCTCCGGCGTGGCCCCGGCGCCGCCGAGCGAGGAGGAGCTGAGCCTGCTGAGCGCCGACGCGGCGTCCGCTCTCGCCGCCACGCCGGAGCTGCGGGAGGTCGACGCCGTCTTCCTGGCGCTGCACGGCGGCAGCGGCGAGGACGGCACTCTGCAGGCGCTGCTCGATCTCGCCGGCGTGCCCTACACGGGCAGCGGCCTGCTGGGGAGCGCGGTGGCGATGGACAAGGACGTGGCGAAGCGGCTCTTCCGCGCCGCGGGCGTACCGACGCCCGACTGGCGGATGGCGCCGGCGCCGGTGGAGGAGGTCGAGCGCGAGATCGGCTTTCCGTGCGTGGTGAAGCCCAGCAAGCAGGGCTCGACGGTCGGTCTCACGGTGGTCAAGCGCCGCGAGGACTACGAGGCGGCGGTACGGGAGGCCTTCCGCTTCGACGACGAGGTGATGATCGAGCGCTTCGTCCCCGGCCGCGAGCTGACCGTCGGGATCCTGGCCGATGCGGCGCTGGCGGTGGGGGAGATCATCCCGAAGAACGAGATCTTCGACTACGAGAGCAAGTACCAGGAAGGCGGGGCGAAGGAGATCTTCCCCGCCGACCTGACCCCGGAGCAGACGCGGCGGGTCCAGGAGCTGGGGCTGAAGGCGCATCGCGCGCTGAAGCTGAAGGACTACAGCCGCATCGATTTCCGGCTGGACGACCGGGGCGACTTCTGGTGCCTCGAAGCGAACACGCTCCCCGGGATGACCTCGGCCAGCCTCCTGCCGAAGTCCGCCGCGGCGGTGGGGATCGGCTTCCCGGAGCTCTGCGAGCGCATCTGCCGGATGGCCGTGGAGCGCCGCGCCGCCGGCCGGCACCGCTGACTCTCGCCCAGGACCGAAGACCGCATGGAGCTGCCCGGCCCCGAGGCCCTCCCGCACCTGCGCACCGAGCGGCTCACGGTACGCATGGCCGACGAGATGGACGTGCCCGCGATCGTACGGTACTACGTCGAGAACCGCGACCACCTGCGTCCGTTCGACCCGCGGCGCCCGGCCGCCTTCTACGACGAGGAGTTCTGGTACGCGCAGGTGCGGCAGAACGTGGTCGACTACTACAGCGACCAGGCGCTGCGCCTCTTTCTCTTCGCGCACGACGATCCCGACGGCGTGATCGGGATCGCCAACTTCACCAACATCGTCCGCGGCGCGGCGCACTTCTGCAACCTGGGCTACAGCGTCGCCGCGGCGTCCGAGGGCCAGGGCTACATGTTCGAGGCGTTGCGGGCCGCGATCGCCTTCGTCTTCGGTGCTCTGCGCATCCACCGGATCCAGGCCAACTACATGCCGCACAACCTGCGAAGCGGCAAGCTCCTGCAGCGCCTGGGCTTCGTGGAGGAGGGCCTCGCCCGCGACTACCTGCTGATCGACGGCCGCTGGCGCGATCACGTCCTCACCAGCCTGACCAATCCCGAGTGGCGGCCGGTGACGATCAGCGACTGAGCGCGGTGGACCGGGCCGGCTCCGGTGCGACATCGGCGTGCGCGGGATAGATTCCATGCACGGAAGCTCCCTCACCCGCGCCGATCTCCCGATGCCGAGCACCGCCGGGGCGGACAGAACCGAGCCGGATCCCGGGGCCTTCTCCGTGCCCGGCCTCTCGCCCTACCTCGCCTTCTCGCGCGAGGAGTGGGCGAAGCTGCGCGCGCACATCCCCGTCCCCCTCACGGAGCCGGAGCTGCAGCGGATGCGGGGGATCAACGAGGAGATCTCGCTCGACGAGGTCGCGGAGATATACCTGCCCCTCGCGCGGCTCATCAGCCTGCACGTCGGCGCGGCGCAGCAACTGCACCAGGTCACGCGCACCTTTCTCGGCGGTCCGAACATCCGCGTGCCCTACGTGATCGGGATCGCGGGGAGCGTGGCGGTCGGTAAGAGCACCACCGCGCGCATCCTGCAGGCGCTCCTCGCGCGCTGGACCGACCACCCGCGCGTGGACCTCATCACGACCGACGGCTTCCTCTTCCCCAACGCCGTGCTCGAGGCGCGCGGGATCATGCACCGCAAGGGCTTCCCGGAGAGCTACGACGTCCGCCGGCTGTTGCGCTTCGTCTCCGACGTGAAGGCCGGCCGCCCACAGGTGGACGCCCCCGTCTACTCGCACCTGCGTTACGACATCATCCCCGATGACTGGCAGACGGTCGACCGGCCGGACATCGTCATCGTCGAGGGGCTGAACGTGCTGCAGACGGGGGCGGGGAGCGCGGCCTTCGTCTCCGATTTCTTCGACTTCTCGATCTACGTCGACGCCTCGCTGGCGAACCTGCGGCACTGGTACGTGCAGCGATTCCTGCACCTGCGAGAGACGGTCTTCCAGGACCCGGACTCGTACTTCCACCGCTTCTCCGAGCTGAGCGAGAGCGAGGCGGTGGAGCGCGCGCTCCAGATCTGGGAGGAGATCAACGAGGCGAACCTGAAGGAGAACATCGAGCCCACGCGCGAGCGCGCGACGCTCATCCTGGAGAAGGGCGAGGAGCACACCGTCCAGCGGGTGAAGCTGAGGAAGCTGTGAGCGAGCCCGTCCCGCCCCTCGTCCTCCCCACCGGGGAGATGCGCGCGATCGGCTACCGTGTGGTCGATCTCATCGTGGATCACTTCGCCTCCCAGCACGACCAGCCGGTGGGCCGCGTCGCCGATCGCGAGACGCTGGACGCGCTCCTGCGCGAGCCGATGCCGGAGGCGGGCCGCCCCGCGGAGGAGGTGCTCGACCGGGTGCGGCGGGAGGTACTGCCCTTCGTGCTTCACGTCGACCACCCGCGCTTCTTCGGCTTCGTTCCCGGCCCGGGCAACTTCGTCGGTGCGATGGCGGACGCCATCACCGCGGGCCTCAACGTCTTCCAGGGGACGTGGCTCGCCTCGTCCGGCCCCTCCGAAGTCGAGCTGGTCACCACCGACTGGCTCCGCGAGGCGTGCGGGCTGCCCGCGGGCGCGGGCGGGCTCTTCGTCAGCGGCGGCTCCGTCGCGAACATCACCGCGCTCGGCGTCGCCCGTCACCTCCGGCTCGCGGACGAGACCGTGGGCGCGGTCGTCTACCTCTCCGAGCAGACGCACTCCTCCGTGGAGCGCGGGCTGGCGGTGCTGGGCTTCGCCCCGGCGCAGATCCGCCGCCTCCCCTGCGACGACCGGTTCCGGCTGGACCTCGGCGCGTTGCGAGCGGCAGTGGCGGCGGATCGGGCATCGGGGCTGGTACCGTTCTGCGTCGTCGCGAATGCCGGCACCACCAACACCGGCGCGATCGATCCGCTCCCGGAGCTGGCGGACTACTGCGAGGCGGAGGGCCTCTGGCTCCACGCCGACGGCGCGTTCGGCGCCGCGACGGTCCTCTCCCCGCGCGGCCGCGCCCTGCTGGAGGGGCTCGACCGCGTCCACTCGCTCTCCATCGACCCGCACAAGTGGCTCTTCCAGCCCTTCGAGTGCGGCTGCGTCCTGGTCCGCGACGCGCACTGGCTCACGGAGACCTTCGCCGTCCACCCGGAGTACCTGCAGGATACGCGGACCGAGCACGGAGAGGTGAACTTCGCCGAGCGCGGCATCCAGCTCACCCGCCGCTTCCGCGCGCTGAAGCTGTGGATGTCGCTCCAGGTCTTCGGCCGAGCGGCGTTCGCGGAGGCGATCGAACGCGGCTTCGCGCTCGCCGAGCGGGCCGAGGCTCTGCTGAGCGCGATGCCGGGCTGGGAGGTCGTCTCGCCCGCGCAGCTCGGGACCGTCTGCTTCCGCCGCGCGTGGCCCGCCGTTGCGGAGGAGGAGAACGACCGGCGCAACGCGGCGCTGGTGGAGCTGCTGCTCGAGAGCGGCTTCGCCTTCACCAGCTCCACGCGCATCGGGGACCGGACGGTGCTGCGACTGTGTACCATCAACCCGCGCACCCGCGAGGCCGAGATCGAGGAGACCCTCGTCCGCCTCGACGCGCTCGCGACCGAGCAATGGTCCGCGTGATGCACCCGCTCGGAGCGGATCAGGAAACGGCGATCAACCCGGGAGGCAGGATGAGCGAGAAAGTCAACAAGACCGAGGAGGAGTGGCGCCGGCAGCTCACGCCCGAACAGTATCGCGTGCTCCGGCAGAAAGGGACGGAGCGCGCCTTCACGGGCGAGTACTGGGACAAGATGGACCCCGGCTCCTATCGCTGCGCCGCGTGCGGGGAGCTCCTCTTCGACGCGGGAACCAAGTTCGAGTCGGCGTGCGGCTGGCCGAGCTTCTACGCCCCCGCCGCGCAGGAGAGCGTGGCCACGGATACCGACCTGAGCCACGGCATGCGCCGCACCGAGGTCCTCTGCGCGAGCTGCGGCTCGCACCTGGGCCACGTCTTCCCCGACGGCCCCCAGCCGACGGGCCTGCGGTACTGCATGAACTCGGTATCGCTGAAGTTCGAGCCGGAGGAAGAGGAGGGGTAAACGGAGGGGCTGGGTGCCGCGTGCCGAGCGTGCGGGGCCCGGGCGTCGCATCGACGCCCGGGCCCCGGCCTTCACCCCTTCACCCCGTCACCCGTCGGCCCGAACGCCACCGGCAGCCGCACGCAGAAGCGCGACCCCCGGGGAGAGGTCTCGGCGAGGTAGAGGCCGCCCCGCAGGAGGGCGGCGAGCTGGCGGGCGATGCTGAGGCCCAGGCCCGAGCCGCGGGTCATCGACTGAGAGCGCGCCGGGTCGCCGGTCTGCTCGAAGGGCCCGAAGATGCGCTCCTGATCCTCCTCAGCCACGCCGGGACCCGAGTCGACCACCGAGATCTCGACGAACGGCTGCGGGAGGATGGCGAGCTCGCCATCCTCGTTCGGCCCGGCCGGGGTGCCCATCCTCGCCTCGACGCGCACCGTGCCGCGGCCCGTGAACTTCACGGCGTTCGAGAGCAGGGAGTTGAGCAGCTGGCGAAGCCGCTGCGGGTCCGTCTCCACGACCGGGAGATCGGCGGGAATGTGGATCTCGAAGCCGAGGCCCTTGGCGCTCGCCAGGTCGCGCATGGCCGCCAGCACGAGGGGCATGTACTGTTGGAGGCGGATGGGGGAGGGGTTGACGGGAAGTCGGCCGATCTCGGCGGTGGTCATGAGGAGCACGTCGTCCACGAGGCGGGCGAGGTGCTCGGCGCAGATCCCGGCGCGCTCCGCGGCCCGGCGCGCACCCTCCGGCATCTCCCCGTAGGTCTGGGTGTGGAGGAGGTGCGTGTAGCCGACGATGGCGTTGAGCGGCGTGCGCAGCTCGTGGCTTATCGCCGCGAAGAAGCGGCTCTTCGCCTGGTTGGCCTCATTCGCCTCCGCGGCCAGTCGCGCCAGCTCCCGCTCGCGCTGCACCCGGTCGCTCACGTCCTCGAAGAGGAGCGAGAGCCCGCCGCCGGCGAGCGGGTACGTCCAGAGGTCGAAGATGCGGCCGCGGAAGACACGCCCCACGGGCCGGACTTCGCGGAGGTGACGCTGGATGCCGTCACTCATCGTTGCGCGCAGGCACTCCCCGATCTCGGCCGGCCCCCGCGGCAGGAGCGACCAGATCGAGAGCCCGATCGCCCGGTCGCGCGAGAAGCGCAGCAGCGACTCCGCGACCGAGTTGAGGTAGACGATCTGCCACCCCGCGTCCACCGCCAGGAAGCCGTCGCGAATGGACTCGAGGAGCGCGGAATACTGCTCCGCGCGCTCGATCTCGCCGGTGACGTCACGGAAGTGGACAGCCAGTCCACCACCCGGCATGGGCGCGACGTGGATCGATGCGAAGGCGGGAGCGGCGCCGGACGGGTTGCGCTCGACGAAGCGGCGCGGCTGACCGACCGCGGCGGCCTCCAGGAGCTGGCGGCCGACCGCCGAGCCACGCAGCTTCGGTAGCGCCTCCCAGAGCACACGCCCGAGCAGTTCCTCGCGCGACCGCGCGAACGCGCGCTCGGCGGCGGCGTTCACGTAGGTGATCCGCCAATGGGAATCGAGCGAGCAGAAGCCGTCCTCCAGCATCTCCATTGCGGCCCGGAGGATGGACTCTTCGATTCGACGGGGCGGCTGCATCACCGGACGCTTCTCTCTTTCAGGACTTCAGGGCGCGGGGCGGCCCAGGTAACCGAGGATGGCGCGGACGGAACCGACCGCGGCCCCGTGGAGTTCGGCGGGCAGGGCATCTCCGTACACGACGGCCACGAGTTCGTCGGCCGTGGCCCCCGGTCGAGACCGGAGCGCCTCCTCCACCTGACGAACACGCCCGAGGCGGTGGGCCCGGTAGCGTCCGACGGCGGGAACGGGGTCCTCGATCGGAGGGCCGTGAGCCGGGTAGAGCGCCGTCGGCGCGAGCGCCGCCACGCGATCGAGGGAGCGCAGGTACGCGTCCACGTCTCCGTCCGGCTCCGCTATGATAGTCGTATCCCCTTCACCGAGCAAAAGATCCCCCACGAAGAGGGCGCCGGCGGGTGGCGCGTTCTCGCCCGTCCACAGGAAGGCGAGGTGGTCCGGAGAGTGGCCGGGGGTCGGGATGGCGCGGACGCGTCCGGCGTCGGTATCGAAATCGGCACGGCCCTCGATCCAGCGACCGACGAGAGACTCGGGAAACGGCAGCTCGTGCGCGCCCGGCGCCGCGCAGAGGGGCGCGCCGGTCACGCGGGCGAGAGCCTCCGCGCCCGCCGCGTGATCGGCATGGGCGTGCGTGAGCAGGATCGCCACGACCTCCGAATCCTTCAGCACCCGCGCGATCTCGCGGAGGTGGGCGGGATCGGCGGGGCCGGGATCGATGACGACGGGGTACTGCTCGCCGATGATGAAGGTGCGGGTGCCGTCCAGCGTCATCGGCGACGGATTGTCGGAGCGCAGCACTTTCACGTCCCATTTCCCCTGCTCAGCGGATGAGAACGGCGCGGACCGGAGAGGCGTCCGCCCCGTCGAGTCGCAGCGGGAGCGCGACCAGATGGTAGTCGCCGGCGGCGGCGGCGTCCAGGAACAGGTTCTCAAGGATCGGGATCCCCGCCCCGGCGAACGCGCGGTGCGCCGGCAGGTCCTCCGAGTCGGGCGGATCGACCGAGGGCGCGTCGGTCCCGACGAGTCGCAGGCCCTCGGCGCGGAGGTACTCCGCGGCGGCGGGGGCGATGGCGGGGAAGACGGCGGGGAGGACCCGTGCGTCCGTCCAGCAGCCGGTGTGGAAGAGGAGTCGCTCCGGCACCCGCCCCCCGCCCAGCGCCGCCTCGATGTGCGCGCAGCCGATCTCCCGCACACCGCGTACCTCCACCACCCGCGCCGGGCCGACGAAGACCTCCGGCGCGAGCGCGCCGACCGGCGCTCCGTCCGCCGTAACGTGCAGGGGCGCATCGACGTGCGTCCCGCAGTGGGTGGTCATCGAGATCTCGCCGACGTTCGCGGCCGCGCCCGCCTCCTGCCGCAGCGTCCAGCAGAGGCGGAAAGGAGCGTCGCCCGGCCAGACGGGCGTGTGGGAGCCGAGGGGGCGGCTGATGTCGATCATCTGCCGTGCCCGGGGGTCAGCAGCGAGCGCACCGGCGCCAGGTCGCCGGTGACGGCGATGAGTGCGTCGCTCAGCGCGGGCCGGCGGCGGAAGAGCGCGCCGGCCGCGCGCAGGAGCGCCGGGCGCGCGACGAAACCCTCGATCAGCCGCTGCACCCGCTGCCCGGGCCCGAACTCTCCGTGCTGCGCGCGGTGGTACGGGGCCAGGCGGGCGGCCGAGAGATCACCCGAGCGGAGCGCCGCGTCCGCGACGGCGGCGGCGAGCTCCGCGCCGCGGAGAGCGCGGTAGATTCCCTGGCCCGTGAACGGGTCGAAGTAGCCGGCGGCGTCCCCCACCACGAGCGCGCCGTCCGCGGCGGTGCCGCGCGTGGGCCAGTCGAACGGCCCGGTCGCCTGCACCGCACCCACCCGTTCCGCCCCGCGGAAGCGCGGCGTCGAGCGCAGCAGCCCGTCGAAGTACTCGTCGCGCGCGCCGGTCACCCGCTCCATTGCGCGGCCCGTGACCACCACCGTCACGTTGGACTGGCCGCCGCCCACCGCCGCCACGCCGACGCAGCCCCAGGGGAAGACGTGCAGCTCACCGAGGCCGTCCAGCTCCCACACTCCCCGGACGTGCGCCGTGAGGGCCAGCTTCCGCAACTTCGGCCCGCGCCGCAGCAGCCCCAGGCGCCGGACGATGATGGAGCGCAGGCCGTCCGCGCCGACGACGAGGCGCGCGCGGATCTCCTCCGCGCCCACGCGCACGCCCGTCACCCGCCCGTCTTCCCGCACCACGTCCGTGACGCGCGCGCCGGTACGGACCGCGGCCCCGCCCCGCCGCGCGAGATCCAGCAGCACGGCGTCCAGGTCCACGCGGCGGATCCCCATTCCGCTCTCCCCGGGCGGGAAGCGGCCCTCGAACGGCGGCGCGCCCGCCGGCCGGATACGCCAGCCGCCGAGGTCCGCGTGCGCGAGCGTCCGTAGCGCGTCGAGCGTGCCGAGCGACTCCAGCGCCCGCACGGCGGCGGGATTGACGCACTCGCCGCACGGCTTGTCGCGGGGGAACTCTTCTCGGTCCAGCAGGAGTACGCGGTGGCCGGCGCGCGCGAGGCGTGTCGCCGTGGCCGACCCCGCCGGCCCCGCCCCGACGACCACCGCGTCCCACGAGGTACTCACGTCGCCTCCGGCCGGAGCCAGCAGAGGGAGAGGCGGAAGACCGGGCGCCGACGCACGCGGGCGCCCTCCAGCCCCGCCTCCTCGGCGAGCGCGCGCAGCTCGTCGGACGTATAGGCCGCCCGGACGGAGCGCGGTCCGTCGTGGCGCGTGACCGGGTGACGGCGCCAGACGGTGGCGGCGAGCAGCCGCGCCCCCAGGAGGCCCGCGCGGCTGCGCCGCAGGTCGGTGACGACCACGCCTCGGGCCGCGACCCGGCCCAGCTCCCCGAGGACCGCCACCGCCTCGGCGGGGTCGAAGTGGTGGAGCGCCGTGTGGCACATCGCCACGTCGAACGCGAGGTCCGGGTAGGGGAGATCGAGCGCGTCGGCGCGCTCGACGCGCACGTCCGGGTCGTCGACGCGCGCGCGCGCCGCCTCGACCGTGCGGGCGTGCAGGTCCGTGGCGACGACCTCGACGGGCGTCCCCGAGCGCCGCCCCCAGCGCGCGAGCTCCACCGGGATGTCGCCGGAGCCCGTCGCCACGTCCAGCACGCGCGCCCGGGCGAGAGCGAAGTGGCGAAGCATGGGTACGATCTCCGCCAGCGCCGCGCGCGTCCCGCCCAACCAGCGGTTGACGCCGCGCAGGTCGTCGAGGCTGCGCGCGAGCTCCCGCGGGTCCACGTCGGGCGCATCCATCCGCTCCGGGGCGCGGACGCGGGGGAGGGTGCTCACGCCAGCGCCCTCAGCCGGTCCGCCGCGGCCTCGACCGCGCGCTCCGCGGCCGCGGCGTCGATACCGAGCACCTCGCCGTCGCGGAAGAGCACCCGGCCGGCCACCATCGTCAAGCGCACGTCGGAGGCGCGCGCCGAGTGGAAGAGAGCGGCCACGGGGTCGTGGACGGGGCGCACGCTCGCGCCGGTGAGCGCGACGGCGCAGAGATCGGCGTCCTTTCCCGGCTCCAGCGTGCCGACCCGCCCGTCCAGACCCAGGGCGCGCGCGCCGTCGAGCGTGCAGAGGCGGAGCAGCTCCGTAGGGGTGAGCGCGTCGTGCGAGTGGAGGCGCGCCCGCTGCAGCAGCGACGCGAAGCGCGCCTCCTCCAGCAGGTCCAGGCGGTTGTTGCTGCCCACCGAGTCGGTCCCCAGCCCCACCCGCACTCCCGCGGCCAGAAGCTCGGGAAGCGGCGCGACGCCGTGGCCCAGCTTCGCGTTCGCCACCGGGCAGTGCGCCACCGCGCTGCCGGAGCCCGAGATCAGGCGGATGTCCTCGGCATCCACGTCCACGCAGTGGATGAGCAGCGGCCGCGCCGCGAGCACGCCGAGTCGGTCGAGCAGCTCGATCGGGGAGCGCCCGCGCGACGGGGTCTCGATCCCCCGGGCGCGCAGCCCCGGCGCGAAATCCCCATCCCCCGCGCACACCAGCGCCCGCTCCGCGGCGGATTCGGCGATGTGCACGGCCATCGGCAGCCCCTCGGCGAGCGCGTACTCCGCCGCGGCGCGGTAGAGTGCGTCCGAGACGGTGTAGGGCGCGTGCGGTGAGATTCCCACGCGCACCCGGTCGCTCTCCCGGGCGCGCAGCGTGCCGACCGCCGCGCGCAGCCCGGCCATCGAATCGGGCGCCTGCTCCGGCGCGGGCCCGAAGACCTCGTGATAGACCACACCGCGCAGGCCGGCCTCGCCGAAGGCGGTGAGAGCCGCGCTCGAGCTCTCCGTCGCCGCGAGGGTGGTCATCCCGGCGCGGAGCGCCTCCACGGCCGTCCAGCGCGCCGCGGCGAGGTAGTCGTCGTCGCCCAGGGCGGCGCGCTTTGCGCCCACCAGCCGCAGGATCCAGTCGCGGAAGGGGAGGTCCTCGAGCATCCCGCGGAAGACGCAGAGCTCCGGGTGCGCGTGGACGTTCACGAGCCCGGGCAGGAGCGCCGCGTCGCCCAGCTCGACGATCTCCGCGTCGCGCGGAGGCTCGATCGAATGCCGCGGGCCCACGGCCGCGATGCGTCCGCCGTCCACCAGGACCGCGCCCTCGCGGATGGGGCCGGTCGCCACGGGCAGCACCCAGGCGGCGCGGTAGATTGCGGCGGTCATCGCGGCACGTTGAAGTACGAGGAGGAGATCTGCCGGCCGATGCTGCGCAGGAGCTGAGGGTCGGGCCGGAGCTCCCGCACCCCCACCAGCTGCCCGATCCCGACGGTCACGACGAGGCTCCGCGGAACGCTGGAGCGCTCGAGCGGGAAGCCCACGTCGAGCCGCAGCGTCTGTCGCGAGCCGGGCGGAAAGGCGACCCGCAGACCGATGCCCGCGTCGGCACGAAGCGGGCCGTTCGCGCCGAACGGCGCGTCGCCCGCCCAGAGCTTGCCGACGTCGACGAACTCGACGGTGCCGAAGTCGAAGAGGTCGGGATACGGCCAGTGGTGGTAGCGCCGGTGCTCGAGCGTGGCCACCACCCGCTGCCCGCCCGCGTCGACGAAGCTGGGATAGCCCCGCAACCCGGTATGATTGCCGAGCGTGAGCTGGAACGGCACGACGTCGTGCCAGCCCGCCACGGCCGAGATCGCGGCCACGAGCTCACTCCGGGATCCGGATCGCGGCCGCAGGTAGAACCAGCCGTCGAACTGGCCGAAGACGTCGCTCCACTCCGGGCGATCGGCCGGGCCGCCGTAGTTCCGCCTGGCCTGCAGGGCCAGGTTCGCGCCGCCGAGCCCCAGGCCCGGCAGCCGGGAGGCGAGGAAGAGCGTGTACTCCAGCGCGAAGTCCCGATCGGTGGAGAGCGCCGGAATGCTCGGTCCCAGCGAGATCTCGCTCTCGACGCCCAGGCGCACGTCCTCGGTGCCGTTCACGGTGTCCAGGCCGTGCTCCCGCACGAAGTAGACGTTGCGCTGGCCGAGCAGGAAGTTCGCGCGCACGCTGGCGATCGAGTCGCGATGGATCGGGGAGGGGGGCGGAAGCGGGCCGGCGTCCGTCACGCCGGGCGCGTAGCGCGCACCCGCCGGGTACGCGATCCAGCTGCCAGTGAGCACCGCGCCGACCACCGTCCGCATCCCCCAGGCGCGGCCCCAGCGGTACGCGCCGCCGAGGGACGCGTCGAAGCGCCGCTCCGGGTACCACGCCCGCAGCAGCCGCTCCGAGCCGGGCGTCAGGTACTCGAAGTAGGTGTCGCTGTGGCTCAGGCTCTGGAGGAAGGCCCAGCGGCCCACCTCGCCCACGAACGGGTAGGCGACCGCCTCGGTGGCGAGATAGCCGACGGGCGTGCGCCCGCCTTCCAGCAGGGCGTCCCATCGCGTGCCGAGCAGCTGGGGCGTGAAATAGCGCGCCCCCCAGCCGCGGTCGCCCTGGTCGCGCCTGTAGAAGGCTCCGACGTGCTGGCCGCTGCCCAGCAGGTTCGCCTCGCTCACCTCGACGCGCGTGAGCCCCTGCTCGCCCGCACCGCCCCAGCGCCCTGACACGCGCAGTGACCACTCGTCGCGCGTGTCCACGATCACGTGGATCGTCCCGTCCGCCTGGCGCACGCCGTAGATGTCCACGCCGGCGATGAAGTCCAGGTCGCGGAGGAGCCGCTCCGAGTCGCGCAGCCGCTCGACGTCGTAGCAGTCGCCGGGCTCGAAGAGCAGCTCGCGGCGGATCACGCTCTCGCGCGTCGCCGAGTGCATTCGGTCGGCCAGCCGGTACGCCCAGTCGAATCTCGGGTTGAGGCGGCTGTCGGAGAGGTCGAAGACGGAGTGGTTGTCGACGAAGACGTCGGAGACCAGGCCCTGCGGGCAGACGGCCGTGGAATCCGGCGGCATCTGCTGTGCGAGGGCAGGCGGTGCAGACGCGAGCACGAGCGCGGCGGGCAGCCAGCGCGCGGGAGACCGTCCGATGCGCGTGCGCGAGATGCGGTACGTCACGAATTCGCTCGGAAGCGTGGCGCCGGTGCAGCCGACCGACCGGCGGGAAGTGGCGGAAGAGCGTGAGGTTCGCAATTGACGTGCTCGCCGGAAATGGCGCAAGCGCGCCGCTTGACCGGGCTTGGGTCGGCTACTACGCTACGCCCGTCGCCACGGCCCCGAACGAAAGGAAGACCCCGATGGCCGTCCACCGCGAGGACGCACTCGAGTACCACAGTTCAGGCCGCCCCGGCAAGATCGCGGTCGTGCCCACGAAGCCCGCGCTCACCCAGCGCGACCTCTCGCTCGCCTACTCGCCCGGCGTCGCCGAGCCCTGCCGCGCGATCGCCGCCCACCCGGAGGACGTCTTCCGGTACACCGCGCGGGGCAACCTGGTGGCGGTCGTGACCAACGGGACGTCGGTCCTGGGGCTCGGCAACCTCGGCCCCCTCGCCTCCAAGCCGGTGATGGAGGGCAAGGGCGTGCTCTTCAAGCGCTTCGCCGACATCGACGTCTTCGACCTGGAGATCGGCTCGACCGATCCGGACGACGTCGTCCGCTTCTGCGAGCTCCTCGAGCCCACCGTGGGCGGGATCAACCTCGAGGACATCCGCGCGCCGGAGTGTTTCTACATCGAGGAGACGCTCCGGGCGCGCCTCGACATCCCCGTCTTCCACGACGACCAGCACGGCACGGCCGTCATCTCCGGGGCGGCGCTGCTGAACGCGCTCGCCGTGACGGGCAAGAAGATCGACGAGCTGAACGTCGTCTTCTCGGGCGCGGGCGCGGCGGCGGTGGCGACGGCGGAGCTCTACGTGCTCCTGGGCGTCGACCGCCAGAGGATCACCCTCTGCGACATCGACGGCGTGATCCACGCCGGGCGGCCCGACCTCAACCCGTACACCGCCCGGTTCGCGCGCGAGACGCCCCTGCGCACGCTCGCGGAGGCGCTCGTCGGGGCGGACGTCTTCATCGGCCTCTCGGTGGCGGACGCCGTCACGCCGGAGATGATCATGCCGATGGCCGAGCGGCCGATCATCTTCGCACTCGCCAACCCGGACCCCGAGATCTCGCCCGAGGAGGCCCTCGCCGTCCGGCCCGACGCCATCATGGCCACGGGACGGAGCGACTACCCGAACCAGATCAACAACGTCCTCGGCTTCCCCTTCATCTTCCGCGGCGCGCTCGACGTGCGGGCGCGGGCGATCAACGACGAGATGAAGCTCGCCGCCGCGCGCGCACTCGCCGCGCTCGCCCGCCAGGACGTACCGGAGGCGGTCGAGCGGGCGTACGGCGACGAGCACTTCCACTTCGGGCCGGAGTACCTGATCCCGAAGCCGTTCGACCCGCGTATCATGCTCTGGGTGGCGCCCGCGGTGGCGGAGGCCGCGATGGCGACGGGCGTGGCGCGCCTGCAGATCGACCTCGAGCTCTACCGCTACGAACTCGAGTCGCGGCTCGGCCGCGGGCGCGAGGTGATGCGGGACATCATCAACCGCGCGCGGCGTCACCCCAAGCGCATCGTCTTTCCCGAGGGCGAGAACGACCGCATCATCCGCGCGGCCGCGCGGATCGTGGAGGAGGGCCTCGCGCGACCGGTGCTGGTTGGCCGCCCGGCGAGGATACGACAGCGCGCCGAGGCGCTCGACAGCTCGCTGGAGGGCATCGCCGTCGTCGACCCCGCCGCGGACGAGGCGCGCAAGGAGAGCTACGCGCAGCAGTTCTACCGCCTGCGCCAGCGCAAGGGCGTCACCCTCGCCGAGGCACGCGAGCGCATGCGCCAGCCCATCTACTACGGGATGATGATGGTGCGCGAGGGCGACGCGGACGGCGTCGTCGCGGGCGAGGAGATGCACTACCCCGACACCATCCGGCCCGCCCTGGAGACGATCGGCACCGGCGCGGGCGTCCACCGCGTCGCCGGGCTCTACCTCATGGTGACCGAGAAGGACCTGCTCTTCTTCGCCGACACCACCGTGAACATCGACCCGGACGCCGACACGCTGGCGGAGATCGCCGTCCTCGCGGCCGACTTCGTCCACAAGCTGGGAATACCGCCACGGGTCGCGATGCTCTCCTTCTCGAACTTCGGCTCCGTGCGCGCGCCCCAGTCGGAGAAGGTGCGAGAGGCGACGGCGCGCGTGAAGGCGCGTTGCCCCGAGCTGGTCGTCGACGGCGAGATGCAGGCGGACACGGCGGTCGTCCCCTCGCTCCGGCAGGGCGTCTACCCGTTCACGGATCTGGTCGGCCCCGCGAACGTGCTGATCTTCCCCGACCTGAACTCCGCGAACATCGCCTACAAGCTGATCGCCCGGCTGGGCGGGGCGGAGGCGATCGGGCCGATTCTGATGGGCATGGCCCAGCCCGTCCACGTCCTGCAGCGCGGCAGCACCGCCGCCGACATCCTGAACCTCACCGCGCTGGCGGTCGTCGACGCGCAGGAGCGCGGCGGTGAGTCGCTGCTGCGCCCCGGCGAATGAGCCCGCCCCTCGTCTCCATCCACTACCGCCGGCTCCCGGACCGCGTGAGCGTCTTCCGCCAGGCGGTGCTGGAGGAGACGCCGGAGTACATCGTCACCTTCGTGGAAGCCGTCGAACTCGCCGGCCCGGCCGTCGCCTCCAGCGGCGTGATCCTGGAACCCGGCGCCCCCGTCATCTGGTTCACCTATCCGGGCCTCTGGCACGACGTCGGTCGTTTCCACCTGCGCGACGGCAGCTTCACCGGCTGCTACGCCAACGTCCTCACCCCCGTGCGGATCTCCGGCGAGCGATGGGACACGACCGACCTCTGCCTCGATGTCTGGGTGGGCGCGGGCGGCGAGGTCGAGATCCTCGACGAGGACGACTTCTCCGAGGCGATGCGCCGCGGCTGGATGGACGACGCGACCGCGGCCGCCGCCCGCCGGCACGCGGACGACCTCGCCTGCCGCGCGCGCGAGGGAGCCTGGCCGCCCCCGCACGTGTACGAATGGGATCTCTCACGCGCCCGTGCCCGCCTGCGCGAGCTGGCCGCGGGCTCGTGACGCACCGTTATCCGGCCAGACCCGGGCGCGTCCGCCCGGTGGCCTCCGCCCTTCGCCCCTGATCCGGAACGATATGCGCGATCTCATCCGCGGCGTCTGCCTGGGCGCCCTGCCTCTCCTCCTCGCCTCGGCGCCCGCCGGGGCCCAGGCCGCCGCCAGCGGCGCGCGGCCCGCGGCGGCGCCCGCGACGGCCAAGGCGGCGCCCGTACCCCCGCTCGACTCGGTCGTGACCCGCGCCGCCCGCTCGCGCATGCTCGGAAAGCAGGAGGCCCCGCTGCTCATCTACGTCTTCTCCGACTTCCAGTGCCCCTTCTGCCGCGAGTTCGAGACGGGCACCTTCCCCGCGATCGACAGCGCGTACGTGCGCACCGGAAAGGCGCGCGTGGTCTTCCTCAACTTCCCCCTGAACATCCACCCGCACTCCTGGGTGGGCGCCGAAGCGGCGATGTGCGCCGGCGCGCAGGGGAAGTTCTGGCCGATGCACGACACGCTCTTCGCCGAGCAGAAGCAGTGGGTGGACGCGGCGGAGCCCGAGACGGTCTTCGAGCGCTACGCGGCAAACCTCGGCCTGAACCTGCAGGAGTTCCGCACCTGCACGCGCGACGACCAGCCCGCCACGCTGCTCATCCGCGACCTGACCGCCGGCGCGAGCGGCGGCGTGCAGGGCACTCCCACCATCGTGGTGCTCCGCGAGCCGAAGAAGGGCGAGGAGCCCAAGGACGTGCAGCGGATCTTCACGGGCGCGGTGTCGTTCTCGCAGTTCCGCGAGGCGGCGGACGAGCTGCTGAAGGGGGCGGCGGGGAAGCCGTAGATCCCCTCAGCCCGTCTGAAAGATCCTCACCCGATCCCCGTACCGCCGCTCCAGCGCCTCGCGGAACTCCGGCGCGGCCGCCAGCGTGGGGTCGCGCTCCACCAGCCTGCGCGCCTCGCCGCGGGCGATGGAGAGCAGCTCGGCGTCGCGCTCCAGGTCGGCGAAGCGGAAGGCCGGCAGCCCGGACTGGCGCTCGCCGAAGAGGTCGCCCTGGCCGCGCAGGCGCATGTCGGCCTCGGCGATGGCGAAGCCGTCCTCGGTGCCCGCGAAGATCCGCAGCCGCTCGGCGGCGCCCGCGCCCGTGAGGAGGACGCAGTAGCTGCGCTCCGCCCCGCGGCCCACGCGGCCACGCAGCTGGTGGAGCTGGGAGAGGCCGAAGCGCTCGGCGTGCTCGATCACCATCACCGTGGCGTTCGCGACGTCGATCCCCACCTCGATCACCGTGGTGGAGACGAGCACGTCGATCTCGCCCGCGGCGAAGGTACGCATCACCGCGTCCTTCTCCTCGCCCGGCATCTGGCCGTGCAGGAGGCCGAGGCGCAGCTCGGGGAAGACCTCCGTGCGCAGGCGCTCGTACTCCTCCGTGGCGGACTTGAGATCCATCACCTGCGACTCCTCGACGAGCGGGTAGACGAGGTAGGCCTGGCGGCCCGCCGCCACCTGCTCGCGGATGAACTCGAGTACCTTCGGGCGCGCGCTCTCGGCGCGCAGGCCCGTGCGAATCGGCTGCCGGCCGGGCGGTCGCTCGTCGAGAACGGAGAGGTCGAGGTCGCCGTAGAGCGTCAGCGCGAGCGAGCGGGGGATGGGCGTGGCGGACATCAGGAGCACGTCCGGGTCGCCGCCGTCGCGCGCCCCCGCGCCGCCCATCTCCGCCAGCGCCAGTCGCTGCCGCACGCCGAAGCGGTGCTGCTCGTCGACGACCACCAGCCCCAGCTTCCGGTAGCTCACCCCTTCCTGGATGAGCGCGTGCGTGCCGACCGCGATCTGCGCCTCGCCGCTCGCGATGCGGCCGAGCGCCTCCCGCCGCTCCGCGGCGCCCATCCGGCCGGTGAGGAGCTGCACCTCCACCGGGAGGTCGCCGAGGAGGCCGCGCAGGGTGCGGACGTGCTGCTCGGCGAGGATCTCCGTCGGAGCCATCAGGGCGGCCTGGTAGCCGTTCTCCACCGCACGCAGCATGGCGAAGAGGGCGACCACCGTCTTCCCGGCGCCCACGTCACCCTGCAGCAGGCGGTGCATGCGCGCGGGCGCGGCCATGTCCTGCCCGATCTCGGAGAGCACGCGCCGCTGGGCATCGGTCAGGGCGAAGGGAAGCGACTCGTAGAAAGGGCGCACCAGCGTGTCGCGCCGCTCGAGCGCGATGCCGGCCCGCGAGCGACTGGTTTCGTAGTGCGCCAGGGCGTGGAGGAGCTGGAGGAAGAAGAGCTCCTCGAAGGCGAGGCGACGGCGGCCCTGCTCGGCCCGGGAGATCGACGTCGGGCGGTGCAGCCAGTCGAGCGCCTCGGGGAGCGCGGGCACGCCGGCTCGATCGCGCAGCTCGGCCGGGAGCACCTCCTCCCCCGCGACCGCCTCCAGCAGCTCGTCCAGGTTGTCGGCGATCAGCTTGCGGACCTGCTTCTGGGAGAGCCCCTCGGTGGC